>JBIIED010000395.1:0-2723 GCA_044237995.1 Rubrivivax sp.
CGCCGCATTCCCTCGGCCTTGTGGCACCACGCGTCCACGTACCAGGTGTGGCGGTAGTGCACGAGACGCTGCGGCGAGACCTCGCGCCAGCCGCGCTCGCCGCGGCCACGTGTGTGGTACAGCAGCCGGATGCGTCGACGGCGCTGCAGCGCCTCGCCCACGAGCTCGAAGAAGCGGCTGGCCACAGGGCGCTTGGCCGGGCTCACGATCTTCACGCGCTTGAGCAGCAGCTTGGCATCGCCCTCGTCGGTGCCAAGCATCTGGTGGATGCGCGACAGCAGCGGCTGCAGGTGGCGGCTGATGACGCCTCCGGTGTCGAGCTCGCTGAGCAGCTGGTGCGCGGTGAGCAGCGAGTGCAGCTCGCGCTCGCTGAACCACAGGCCCGGCAGCTCGTGCTTCTCGCCGCGGTAGCCGGCCCCGAGCCGGTAGCCGTTGCTGTCGCGGTCGTACTCGATGGGCGCGCCGAGCTGGTCTCGCAGGTACTCCAGGTCACGCTTGAGCGTGGCCGGCGACACCTCCAGCTCCTCGATCAGTTCGCGAAAGGTCACCGAGCCGCGGGTGCGGATCAGCAGCTCGATCTTGTAGACGCGGGCGGTCTTGGTCATCGCGGCAGCCTCCTGGCAGGCGGGTCGCTCATGCGGCGAGCGACCTCCCCCGCACTGTAGCCGGGCCGGCCGCTCAGCGCCGCCAGCGCACCCGCAGCAGCGTCTGCGCCCGCTCGTAGTGGAAGGCCAGGTCGCCGCGCCAGGCCTGCTGGACGGCCTCGCCCAGGCCGCGCGCCAGGTGCGCGTCGGTGGTCGTCACGAGGCAGCTGCCGTCCTCGCGGTCCTCGACGTCCATCAGCCGCTGCAGCGGGTGCTCCTGGCGCACGTGCAGCGCGTGTGACTGCACGCGGCTCATGATCTCGGCACGGTGGGCGTGGAAGAACTCGCCATCGAGCGTCAGGAAGCCGGCGGGAAAGCGGTCACGCACGCGGCGGCAGGCCGGGCACATCTGGGGCTCGGCGTCGGGCGGGGCCGACAGCCACTGCCAGCGCCCGTCGTGGAAGACGGCGCCGCAGTCCGGGCAGGCAGAAGGCTCGGCCGGCTTGCCCCGGTCGCGGTAGGGATCGTGTTCGCGCTCGGAGAGGATGCCCCGCCCGCGAAGCGGTGCACCGATCGTGTGCTGGCGTGTGCCCTTGGCGTGATGCGACATGACCCGGACGTTGGCACGGACCCCACCCGCGCCGTTGAGTGCGCGCACCTGGCCACCCCTGATGACTCAGCGGCTTTCCGGGATGGCCCCTTGCGCCGAGTCGGACAAGGCCGCGCCCGGCACCGCCGGCAGGCCCCCGTCCAGGAGCGCCAGCACCACTGGCGCGAGGGCGTCGTGCGTGAAGGCGCCCTCAGGGCGCAGCCAGGTGAAGGTCCAGTTGATCATGCCAAAGAGCAGCATCGCCACGGGCCGCTGCAGCGCCGGGTCGAGCTGGGGCTGGGCCTGCCCGATGGCCTGCGCGAAGGCGGCCACCACACGCCGCTGCGCCTGCGTCACCCCCGCGCGCGCCTGGGGCTGAAGAAACTTCACGTCTTCGGTGAGCACGCGGTGCGCGTGGCGCGCATTGCCATAGGCATGCAGGAAGCTGCGCACCAGCTCGCGCAGGTGTTCGGGTGGCGCCAGGCACTGCGCGCCGACCTCCTGCACGAGCGCCTCGAGCCGGGCCACGTGCGAGCTCGCCACCTGTTCGAGCAGGTCGCTCTTGTCGCCGTAGTAGTGGTAGAGCGTCGCCTTGGAGACACCGGCGGACGCAGCCACCTCGTTCATCGTGGCGGCCGTGTAGCCGCGCTCGGCAAACACGCGCGCGGCCGCCTCCAGGATCTGCGCGCGGTGCGCGTCGTACTGGGCGCTGCGGGGGCGGGCCATGGGCTCGGGAGGATGGAAGGGGAGGCGGGGGTCGGGCGGATCGGGCGGATCGGCCGCGGGCCGGCAGCGGGCGGCGCGGCCAGCGCTCAGCGCTCGTCGAACGAGACCACCACGCGCGGGGTCAGCGGGTGGGCCTGGCAGCTCAGCACGAAGCCCGCCCGGACATCGTCGGGTTCGAGCGCGAAGTTGCGGTCCATCCGCACACGGCCCTCGAGCACCTTGCAGCGGCAGGTGGCGCACACACCGGACTTGCAGGAGTAGGGAACATCCAGCCCGGCGCGCGCGGCGGCGTCCAGGATGCTCGGGTCGCCCTTGGCGAAGCCGAACTCGCGCGTGAGGCCGTCGCGCACGAGCACGATGCGCGCCTCGTCCGCGTCGCCCGCCTGCGCCGCGTGCGGGTCGCCCGCGCCGCGCTGCTCAGGGGGGATGCCGAAACGCTCGATGTGGATGCGCGCCGGGTCGATCCCCGAATCGAGAAGCGCCGCCTCGGCCTCGTCGTTCAGAGCATGCGGGCCGCAGACGAAGGCCTGCTCGACGCTGCGCGGGCTCACGAGGGTGCGCAGGAACAGCCCGATGCGCGCGCGGTCGAGCCGGCCCGCAGCCAGGGGCGAGCCCTCAGGCGCGTCCACCACCTCGCGCGAGAACACCGGGTACAGCGACAGGCGCGAGAGGTGGCGGTTCTTCAGGTCCACCAGCTCCTCCTTGAACATCGTGGAGGCCTGGCTGCGGTTGCCGTAGAGCAGCGTCACGCGCGTGGCGGGCGACTTCTCCAGCAGCGTGCGCACGATCGACAGGATCGGCGTGATGCCGCTGCCCCCGGCGAT
>JBIIED010000134.1:0-9216 GCA_044237995.1 Rubrivivax sp.
CGTCGCACCCGAGGCCTTCGAGGGCGGGCTCATCGCGCTCGTGCAGGAGGGCGATTCGATCACGATCGACGCCCACCAGCTGCTGCTGCAACTGCACGTGGACGAAGCCGAGATCGCGCGCCGGCGGGCCGCGTGGCAGCCGCCCGCACCGCGCTACACGCGCGGCGTGATGGCCAAGTTCTTCCGCAATGCCGCCAGCGCAAGCCGGGGCGCGGTGCTCGACGCGGACTGAGCAAGCACCCGAGGGGCCGGGCCGGTACGCACCGGCTCTCCCACCGCCCCGCGGGCCCCAGGAAGCTCAGCGCTTGTCGTCGACGGTGGGGTCGTGGCGCTGCACGCGACCGCCACTGCTGGACGCATGGGGCTGCAGCTTGGCAACGTTCTCGCGCCGGCGCTTCTCGCGCCGATCCAGCCAGCGCTGCTGGTCGCGCCGGGCCGTCAGGCCGCTGGCGTCAGCGAAGATCCACCACAGCACCGTGATGCCAAAGGGCGTGAGCACGAGCCACCAGGGCCAGTTGCCCACGACAGGACCCTCGGCCAGCTTCAAACCGACCAGGATCAGTCCGATGACCAGAAACCACATGTTTCGACACGCCCCCGACAGCTCGCAGCTCTGGAGTCTGCTCGGCGCAAGTGTAGCGCTCGCCCTGGAGGCGAAATCGGGCCTTCTGGCAGGCAAACGAGCAGGAATTCAGCCCTTGGCGCACCTGCAGCCGCGCTGTCGGCCATCTGCATGGAGCGCCCTGGCTGCCAGCCTGCTGCTGGGCACCGCCGCCCATGCCAGCCCCGAACTGGCGCAGTCCAGCCGCTGCCTGGCCTGCCACCAGGTGGACCGCAAGGTCGTCGGCCCGGCCTTTCGGGAGGTGGCGCGGCGCTACGCCGGCCGGCCCGATGCGGCGGCGCACCTGGCGCGCAAGATCCGCGAGGGCGGCAGCGGCGCCTGGGGCGCCGTGCCGATGGCCGCCAACCCCCACGTGAGCGAGGCCGACGCGACGCGCCTGGCCCAGTGGGTGCTGACGCTGAAGTAGCTCAGTTCGTCTGCGCGAGCTGCTCGAGGATGGCGGGGTTCTCGAGGGTGGAGGTGTCCTGCGTGATCGTCTCGCCCTTGGCAATCGAGCGCAGCAGCCGGCGCATGATCTTGCCCGAGCGCGTCTTGGGAAGGTTGTCGCCGAAGCGGATGTCCTTGGGCTTGGCGATCGGACCGATCTCCTTGGCCACCCAGTTGCGCAGTTCGGCGGCGATCTTCTTCGCCTCGTCGCCCGTGGGGCGCGGGCGCTTGAGCACGACGAAGGCGCAGATGGCCTCGCCCGTGGTGTCGTCCGGGCGGCCGACCACAGCGGCCTCGGCCACGAGCTCGGTGCAGCTCACGAGCGCCGACTCGATCTCCATCGTGCCCATGCGGTGGCCCGAGACGTTGAGCACGTCGTCGATGCGGCCGGTGATGGTGAAGTAGCCCGTCTTCGCGTCGCGGATGGAGCCGTCCCCCGCGAGGTAGTAGCCCTTGAGCTCGCTGGGGTAGTAGCTCTTCTTGAAGCGCTCGGGATCGCCCCAGATGGTGCGGATCATGCTGGGCCAGGGCTTCTTGATCACGAGGATGCCGCCCTGCCCATTGGGCACGTCGTTGCCCGTCTCGTCGACGATGGCGGCCTGGATGCCCGGGAAGGGCAGCGTGCACGAGCCCGGCACCAGCGGCGTGGCCCCGGGCATGGGCGTGATCATGTGCCCGCCCGTCTCGGTCTGCCAGAAGGTGTCCACGATCGGGCAGCGCCCGCCGCCCACGTTGGCGTGGTACCACTCCCAGGCGGCCGGGTTGATGGGCTCGCCCACCGAGCCCAGCAGCCGCAGGCTGGAGAGGTCCGAGCGCCTCGGGTGCACGGCCTCGTTCGTCTCGGCGGCTTTGATGAGCGAGCGGATCGCGGTGGGGGCGGTGTAGAAGATCGTGACGCGGTGCTTCTCGATCATCTTCCAGAAGCGCGCGGCGTCCGGGTAGGTGGGCACGCCCTCGAAGACGATCTCGGTGCCGCCCAGGGCCAGCGGCCCGTAGGTGATGTAGGTGTGGCCCGTGACCCAGCCGATGTCGGCCGTGCACCAGAAGATGTCGTCGGGCTTGAGGTCGAAGGTCCACTTCGTGGTGAGCGCCGCGTGCAGCAGGTAGCCGCCCGTGGCGTGCTGCACGCCCTTGGGCTTGCCGGTGGAGCCGCTCGTGTAGAGCAGGAAGAGCGGGTGCTCGGCCTCCACCCACTCGGGCTCGCAGTGCGAGGCCTGCGCGGCGGTGAGCTCGTGCATCCAGTGGTCGCGCCCGGCCTGCCAGGCCACGTTGCCACCCGTGCGGCGGTAGACGATGACGCTGGCGATGCTGCCGGTGCCGGGCATCGAGAGCGCCTCGTCGACGATGGCCTTGAGCGGCAGGTGCTTGCCCCCGCGGGCCTGCTCGTCGGCCGTGATGACCATGACAGCGCCGGCATCCTCGATGCGGTCGCGCAGGCTCTGCGCGGAAAACCCGCCGAACACCACCGAGTGCGTGGCGCCGATGCGCGCGCAGGCGTGCATCGCGGCCACGCCTTCCACGCTCATGGGCATGTAGATGACGACGCGGTCGCCCTTCTTCACGCCGCGCGCCTTCAGCGCATTGGCCAGCCGGCACACGCGCTCGAGGAGCTCGGCGTAGCTCACCTTCGTGACGGTGCCGTCGTCAGCCTCGAAGATGAGGGCCGTCTTGTCGGCCAGGCCGCGCTCGACGTTGCGGTCCAGGCAGTTGTAGGAGACGTTGAGGGTGCCGTCCTCGAACCAGCGGTAGAAGGGGGCGTTGCTGGCGTTGAGCACCTTCGTGAAGGGCGTCTTCCAGCTGACGAACTCTCGGGCAAGGCGAGCCCAGTAGCCCTCGTAGTCGGCATCGGCTTCGGCGCACAGGGCCTGGTAGCCCTCCATGCCCGAGACGGCGGCGCCCTTCACGAAGCTCGCCGGGGGCAGGTAGGTGTTCAGCGGGGTGGCATCGCTGGCCATGGTTCGTCTCCTGGATGTCGGTCGTTCTTCGGGCCGGGGCCGCTCGCCGCGCACCGTGCGCGGCTGCGGGATTGCGCGCCGTACGCTAAGCAGGTGCTCTGACTCTCGCCTTACTCTGGCGCGGCCAACCCGTCATCTTGCGGCACCTACAATTGCAGGCAACAGGGTTGTCCCGACCCTGGATGCGAGACCATTCATGAGCACGCCAGCCGAGCACAAGCTGACCTCCCCCGCGAAGCTGAGCGGCCTGCCCGCCCTCATCTTCGCCAGCCGCTGGCTGCAGCTGCCCCTGTACCTGGGCCTGATCCTGGCGCAGGCGGTGTACGTCTACCACTTCTGGGTCGAGCTGGTGCACCTGATCGAGGCTGCGTTCGGCAGCCAGACGGCGCTCGCAAAGCTCGTCACGAGCATCGGCTACAACGTGGCCATCAGGGACGCGGCCGGCGCCATCATCGGCTTCGAGCCCATCAAGGCGCTCAACGAGACCATCATCATGCTGGTGGTGCTGGCGCTGATCGACGTGGTGATGATCAGCAACCTGCTCATCATGGTGATCATCGGCGGCTACGAGACCTTCGTCTCGCGCCTGAACCTCGAAGGCCACCCGGACCAGCCCGAGTGGCTGAGCCACGTCAACGCCGCGGTGCTGAAGGTCAAGCTCGCCACGGCCATCATCGGCATCAGCTCGATCCACCTGCTCAAGACCTTCATCAACGCGGCCAACTACGAGGAGAAGGTGCTGCTGTGGCAGACCGTGATCCACGTGGCGTTTCTCTTCTCCGCGCTGGCCATCGCCTGGGCGGATCGCATCATGATGGCCACGGCGAGCGCCAAGTCCCAGGGCCACTGACATGAGAAACCGTCTTTCGCTGCCGGCGCTCCTTGCGGCGATGCTGCTGGCGATCGCGCCGGGTGCCGGGCACGCCGCCGAGATCGACGGCGCGGCACTCTCGGCCTGGTGGGGCCTGCCCTTTGCCGGGATGCTGCTGTCCATCGCGATCCTGCCGCTGGCCATCCCGCAGATCTGGCACCACCACTTCGGCAAGATCGCCGCCGGCTGGTCGCTCCTGCTGCTCGTGCCCTTCGCCCTCATGCAAGGCGTGCCCACCACGGGCGGCATGCTCGTGCACGTGCTGCTGGCCGAGTACATCCCCTTCATCATCCTGCTCACCGCGCTCTTCACGGTGGCCGGCGGCATCTACATCCGCGGCAACCTGCACGGCAGCCCGGGGCTGAACACGGCCATCATGGGCATCGGGGCGGTGCTGGCGAGCTTCATGGGCACCACCGGCGCCTCGATGCTGCTCATCCGCCCGCTCATCCGCGCCAACGACAACCGCAAGCACGTGGCGCACGTGATCGTGTTCTTCATCTTCATCGTGAGCAACGCCGGCGGCTCGCTCACGCCGCTGGGGGACCCTCCGCTCTTCCTGGGCTTCCTCAAGGGCGTGGACTTCTTCTGGACGGTCAAGACGATCTTCCCCGAGACCTTCTTCCTCGTGGGGGCGCTGCTGGCCATCTTCTACGCCATCGACTCCTACTGGTACCGCAAGGAAGGCGTGCAGCGCGCCGACCCCACGCCCGACGACCACACCTTCGGCATCGAGGGCGGCTGGAACTTCCTGCTGCTGCTGGCGGTGGCGGGGCTGGTGCTGATGAGCGGGGCGTGGAAGCCGGGCGTCGAGTTCGACGTCTTCGGCACCGAGGTGGGCCTGCCGCAGCTGGTACGCGATGGCGCGCTCATCGGCGTCACGCTGCTGTCGCTGGCGATCACCAGGCGCCAGGTGCGCGAATCCAACCAGTTTGGATGGGCGCCGATGCTGGAGGTGGCCAAGCTCTTCGTGGGCATCTTCATCACGATGGTGCCGGTGCTGGCCATGCTCAAGGCAGGCGAGGCCGGGCCCTTTGCCGCCGTCACGCGAGCCGTCACGGGCGCCGACGGGCAGCCGATCCCCTGGGCCTACTTCTGGTTCACGGGCGCGCTGAGCTCGTTCCTGGACAACGCCCCCACCTACCTCGTGTTCTTCAACCTCGCCGGCGGCGACCCGCAGGTGCTGATGACCACGCTGGCTCCGACGCTGGCGGCCATCTCGGCCGGTGCCGTGTTCATGGGCGCCAACACCTACATCGGCAACGCGCCGAACTTCATGGTCAAGGCCATCGCCGAGGACCGAGGCATCCGCATGCCGAGCTTCTTCGGCTACATGGCCTGGTCCGGGGCGATCCTCATTCCCCTGTTCGTCGTCATGACGCTGATCTGGTTCCGATAGCCAGCCACGAGATTCACGCGATGCCCACCACCATCCGCCACGCCGACCTCGTCGAGACCGTCGCTGCCGCGCTGCAGTACATCAGCTACTACCACCCGGCCGACTACATCGCCCACCTGGCACGCGCCTACGAGCGCGAGCAGAGCCCGGCGGCACGCGACGCGATCGCGCAGATCCTCACCAACTCGCGCATGTGCGCCGAGGGCCACCGGCCCATCTGCCAGGACACGGGCATCGTCAACGTGTTCCTGAAGATTGGCATGGATGTGCGCTTCGAGGGCTTCCCGGGCTCGATCGAGGACGCGGTGAACGAAGGCGTGCGCCGCGGCTACCTCGATCCGGACAACAAGCTGCGCGCCTCGGTGCTGGCCGACCCGATCTTCGAGCGCAAGAACACGAAGGACAACACGCCGGCCGTGGTGCACGTGAGCCTCGTGCCCGGCCACACGGTGGACGTGACGGTGGCCGCCAAGGGCGGCGGCAGCGAGAACAAGAGCAAGTTCGTGATGATGAACCCCAGCGACAGCCTCGTCGACTGGGTGCTCAAGACGGTGCCCACCATGGGTGCGGGCTGGTGTCCGCCGGGCATGCTCGGCATTGGCGTGGGCGGCACGGCCGAGAAGGCGATGCTGCTGGCCAAGGAAGTTCTGATGGAGCCCATCGACATGTTCGAGCTGCTCGCGCGCGGGCCCTCGAACAAGCTCGAGGAGCTGCGCATCGAGCTCTACGAGAAGGTGAACGCGCTGGGTATCGGCGCGCAGGGGCTGGGCGGCCTGACCACGGTGCTGGACGTGAAGATCGCCACCTTCCCCACGCACGCGGCGAGCAAGCCGGTGGCGATGATCCCCAACTGCGCGGCCACGCGCCACGCGCACGTGGTGCTGGATGGATCGGGCCCGGCCTTCATGGAGCCGCCAAGCCTGGACTTGTGGCCCAAGGTGGACTGGGTGCCCGATGCGCAGAAGAGCCGGCGCGTGAACCTCGATGCGCTCACCCCGGCCGAGGTGGCGAGCTGGAAGCCGGGCGAGACGCTGCTGCTCAACGGCCGCATGCTCACCGGGCGCGATGCCGCCCACAAGCGCATCCAGGACATGCTCGCGCGCGGCGAGAAGCTGCCCGTGGACTTTACGAACCGCGTCATCTACTACGTCGGCCCGGTGGACCCGGTGCGCGACGAGGTGGTGGGCCCCGCGGGCCCGACCACCGCCACGCGCATGGACAAGTTCACCGAGATGATGCTCGCCCAGACCGGGCTCATCGCGATGGTGGGCAAGGCCGAGCGCGGGCCGGCAGCCATCGAGGCCATCCGCAAGCACCGCAGCGCCTACCTGATGGCCGTGGGCGGCGCGGCCTACCTCGTGAGCAAGGCGATCAAGGCCGCGCGGGTGGTGGGCTTTGCCGACCTCGGCATGGAAGCCATCTACGAGTTCGAGGTGCGCGACATGCCCGTGACGGTGGCGGTGGATGCCACCGGCACGAGCGTGCACCAGACCGGCCCGCGCGAGTGGCAGGCCAGGATCGGCAAGATTCCGGTGGCCACGGCCTGAAGGGCCGCTGCCACCGCCGCTGCTGACGGGGCCGGGAGGCCCCCTTCTCAGTCGTTGGCGCGCTGCCAGGCAAACCAGGCCAGGCAGGCGGCCGCGGCTGCCATCGCGAACATGATGAACTGACCGCTCACCAGGCCCGCGGCCAGCAGGGAGAGCGCCGAGGCCGCCAGCAGCACCGGGCCCGTGAGCAGGCGGCCCAGGTCCGCGCCGCGCAGCGCCCAGAAGCCCAGGCCGACCAGCGCGCCGGCAAACACGATCATCAGCGGCTGAGCGCCCGCCAGGGCACAGGCCAGCAGCACCGCACCGCCGGCCACCAGCAGCCAGGGACCGGTCGAAGGTTTCAGCGTCATGGCAACTCCTCGGTAGTCAGGCGCGGCCACAGAGGCCGCATCCGGAACGGGGACAGGGACAGGGAGACGCCGCAGAGTATCGCGGCACTCGCCATCCCGTGCCTGTTCGTCGGCTTTGATCCGGCGGGCGCGTTCAGGCCTGTCGCACCACGCGCTGCGGGTAGGGAATCTCCACGCCGCGCGCCCCCAGCGTGGCGAGGATGGCGCGGTTGACCTCGCTGCGCACGTTGCCCTGCCCGTTCTCGGGGTCGGCAATCCAGAAGGGAATGGTGAGCTCCAGGCCGTCTGCGGCGAAGGCCGAGAGCTGAACCGAAGGTGCAGGCTCGGCCACCACGCGCGGCACGTCGCGCACGGCCTGGACGAGGGCAGGCATCAGCGCATCGAGCTCGGTGCCGTAGGCCACCTGCACGGTGGTCTGCAGCATCAGGCGCGGGTCGGCCAGCGAGGCGTTTTCCACGCGCTGCGTGATGAGCAGCTCGTTGGGCACGATCGACTCGCGGCCGTTGAGGGCCCGGATCACGGTGTAGCGCGTGTGGATGTCGGTGATGCGACCCTCGAAGTTGTCGACCTTGACGAGGTCGCCGATGCGCAAGCTGCGCTCGGCCAGGATGACGAAGCCGCTGACGTAGTTGCTCGCGAGCTTCTGCAGGCCAAAGCCGATGCCCACGCCAATGGCCCCGCCGAGCACCCCGAGGGCGCCCAGCGGGATGCCCGCGGCCGACAGCGCCAGCAGCAGGCCCACGAAGAGCAGCAGCGCGCGCGTGGCGTTGGCCGCGATCTTGCGCAGCGAAAGGGCCTCGCCGCCCGACTGCGCGCCGGCCAGCAGGCGCTGCTCGATGGCGGTGGACAGCCACAGCGCCAGCACGAGCACGGCCGCGGCGCTCACCGCGCCGTTGAGGATCGACAGCAGCGACACGGGCGAGCCGCCGAGCGTCCACGTGATCTCGTCCAGGACCTCGGCCAGCCGCGGCGCCACGCCCGTGACCCACAGCACCAGCCCCACCCACACCACCCACGACAGCGTGCGCTCCACCAGGCGCACGGCCCGCGAGGCGGGCAGCGCCGCGCGCAACACGCCCGCGCCGATGCGGATGACGAGCAGGCTCGTCAGAAGCGGCACGGCCAGGCGCAGCAGGCCCACGGGCATGAAGGGCGCCAGGGCCCAGCGCGCCACCAGCACGAGCAGCAGCAGCACCGTCGGAAAGAGCACGCCGTCGACCACGCCGCGGCCAAAGAGCAGGCTCGGACGCGCGCCCTCCCCGCGCAGGCGCCTAAGCACCAGCCAGGCCGCCAGCGCGCAGGCCACGATCACGCCCGCCTGCGCGGAGGCGCCCGCCCATGTGAGCGACTGGGCGAGCTGCGCCAGGTGCTCGCCCACGGCGCGCAGATCGAAGGCTCCCGGCGTGTTCATCGATGCCCGGCCGGCGTGGAGTGGGGTGCGTGCATCGCGTGCGCCTCAGGCGGCCAGGCCGGCCAGTTCCCGGACATGGGCGGCCACGCTGCGGGCCAGCGCACCGAGGTGGTAGCCGCCCTCGAGGCAGGAGACGATGCGACCCTGCGCGTGGCGGTCGGCGAGCTCCATGAGGCGCCGCGTGATCCAGGCGTAGTCGGCCTCCACCAGGCCCATCTGGCCCAGCTCGTCCTCGCGGTGCGCGTCGAAGCCCGCCGAGACGAAGAACATCTGCGGCCGGTGCGCCTCCAGCGCCGGCAGCCACTGCCGCTCGATGGCCTCGCGCACGGCTGCGCCGCGGGTGTAGGGGGCCAGGGGCACGTTGACCATGTTGGCGCCGCGGGGCTCGGTGCCGCTGTAGGGATACAGCGGGTGCTGGAAGAAGCTGCACATGAGGATGCGCGCGTCGCCCGCGACGATGTCCTCGGTGCCGTTGCCGTGGTGCACGTCGAAGTCGATGACGGCCACACGCTCCAGCCCGTGCACGTCCAGGGCGTGGCGCGCCGCCACCGCCACGTTGTTGAAGAAGCAAAAGCCCATCGCCGCCTCGCGCGTGGCGTGGTGGCCCGGCGGGCGCACGGCGCAAAAGGCGTTGC
>JBIIED010000135.1:0-9207 GCA_044237995.1 Rubrivivax sp.
GCAGGCCACGAGCCTCGGCCCGAGCACCGGGTGCTCGGCGTAGGCCTGCGCCTCTGCAAGGTCGGCAATGCCATAGGCACGCGCCATCTGGCTGCGGCCGAGCAAACGCAGTTGCGGCAGCACGAACCAGATCCAGTGTGAGGTCTTGCGGCCAGCCTGCAGTTCGGCCAGGGCCTGGTCGAAGGTGGTGCCGTGCTTGCCCGCCTGGGCTTGCACGAAACGATCGAGATCGGTCATCCGGCTGGGGTCAGTGGTCACGGTGTCGCGTTGTGAGGATCGATTCACCCCATCAACCCTCCGGGTGCCGGACCAGCAAGACCCGGGGCGCGGCACCCCGTGCCAGCCAGTGTGCCGCGACCCGCCTGTACACCCATCCAGATCACCCCCTGAGCCAGTCAGCCCGCACCATCTCCCCCAAGCCCCCGCCCCGTGGGGCACAGCTCAGGAGGACCTCACCTTGCCCAGGAGCTCCAAGCCCCGCCCCAGCGCCTACCCGTCGACCCTCAAGATCGGCGACCACCGCTACCAGGTCACCGTGCAGCGCCGCGTGGCGGGCCGCAGCATCATGGGCAGCATCCACTACGGCCCCAAGCTCATCGAGGTGGCCACCCACAGCGGCCGCACGGGCCTGGCCTACTCGCCCCACGAGGTGCACGACACCTTCTGGCACGAGGTGACGCACGGCATCCTCTACGAGATGGGCCATGGCTACTACCGCAACGAGCGCTTCGTGCGCAAGTTCGCCTCGCTGCTCACGAAGGCCATCGAGTCGGCGAAGTTCGAGTAGGTGCCCTGCATGACCGCCAAAACCCCCGAACGCCTCCTTTACGAAAGGTGGTAGGTGCCCCTGCGCAGAGACTCTCGCTGAGTCGGCTTCTCGGATCCCGTACCGTTAGCATCGTCTTGTGGACACCGCCACCGCCCACTACTACGCCCTCCACGCTCGCGAAGTCGCGCAGCGCTACGAGTCCGCGCAGAGCAGCATCTTTCGGTACGTGTTCACGTCATTCGTCGCGGGCTCGTGCATCCTGGACATCGGCGCCGGCTCGGGGCGGGACCTCGCGGCGCTTGTGGCCAGCGGCTTCGATGCCTGGGGGGTAGAGCCCGTGCCCGAGCTATTGGCCGAAGCCCACGCCCGGCATCCGCATCTTGCAGGCCGGTTGGCGCAAGCCGCGCTGCCGGCCATAGGCGAGCCCTTCGGCAGGAGCTTCGACGGCATCCTTTGCAGCGCTGTCCTCATGCACATACCGGAGGCGGATCTCTTCGACACCGTGTTCGCGCTGCGCGGCCTGCTGCGCCAGCACGGCCGGCTGCTGGTGTCGCTGCCGCTCACCCGTGACGACGTGCTGGGCGACGAGCGCGATTCGCACGGGCGCCTCTTCAACGCCTACCGGCCCGAGTACCTGCAGCTGCTCTTCGAGCGCGTGGGCTTCCAGCTCATCGGCCGGTGGGAGAACGACGACGGCCTGGGCCGCGCCGGCACGCGCTGGTCCACGCTGCTCTTCGAGCTGCGTGCCGGAGGTGCGCTGCGCGCGGTGGACCAGATCGAGGGCATCCTCAATCGCGACAGGAAAGTGGCCACCTACAAGCTGGCACTGTTTCGCGCACTGGCGGAACTCGCCACGCAGGAGCCACGCGTGGCCGCGTGGCGCGCCGACGGCACCGTGGGCGTGCCAGTGCGGCGGGTGGCAGAGAAGTGGCTGGGCTACTACTGGCCGATCTTCGCATCGCCTCGCCTGGTGCCGCAATCGCAATCCGAAGGTGCGGGGCCGAACAAGCCGGTGAAGTTCCGCAAGGCGCTCACGGCCCTGATGGCACCCTATGCCGCCAGCGGCGAGCATGGGGGGCTCTCGGCCTGGCAGCTAGAGTTGGCGGGCGGCAGGCTTTCCGCCGGCAACCGCAGGCAGCTGGAGGCGGCGCTGCGCAGCATCGCCGAGGCCATCCGCGACGGGCCCGTGCAGTACGCCGGCGGTGCCCTGGAGACGGGCACCGTCTTCACCTTCGACTCCTCCACGGCCAGCGTCGTGGTGCCCGCCGAGATCTGGCGCGAGCTGAGCCTTCTAGGTCACTGGATCGTCGACGCCGTGATCCTGCGCTGGGCCGAACTCACCGAGCGCTTCGGCCACCGCCAGGGCATCCGCTCGGCGGACGTGCTGCCGCTGCTCACCGCGCGCGCGGAGCCCGAGCGTGCCACCCACCTGGCACGGCAGATTTTCCTGCAGCACGGCCTGGAGGTCTGCACCTGGTCCGGCCGCAGGCTCACGCCCGCGTTCGCAGTGGACCACGTCATTCCGTTTTCGCTGTGGGGCAGCAACGACCTGTGGAACCTGTTGCCCGTGGACCCGAAGGTCAACGGGGAGAAGTCCGACAAGCTACCCACCGCGGAGCTGCTGCGCGAGCGCCAAAACGTGATCGTGCTCGGCTGGCAGATGCAACGCGACGCGGTACCCCAGGCCTTCGACCAGCAGGCTGCGCACCTGCTGGGCCGCCCGCCCGGCGGCCCGCTGAAGTGGGAGGACGAGCTCTTCTCCTGCCTGCGGGAGGCCGTGGAACTCACCGCGCTGCGCCGGGGCGTGGAGCGCTGGGCGCCAGGGCGCAGGCGGGGGCCCG
Organism: Rubrivivax sp.; assembly: GCA_044237995.1. Lineage (GTDB taxonomy): Bacteria > Pseudomonadota > Gammaproteobacteria > Burkholderiales > Burkholderiaceae_C > Rubrivivax. The sequence continues at coordinate 2,611 of JBIIED010000135.1, forward strand.
CGAGGGCGCTTGAACGGGCTCCGTTGGACTGAAGCCGCGCATCCCCCACTGACCCATGCCGACACTGACCCCCTGGCTTCAAGCCCGCTTCGCCGCGCACTGCCCGACGGGCTGGCGCTGCCGAGCGGAGGTGCCGCTGGTGGACGGCGCTGCGAGCAGCCGGCTTGGCTTCAAGCCCCGGGCAGACGTGCTGCTCGAACGCGAGGCAGACGGGCGGCGCGTATGGGTGGAGTTCGAGGTGAGCCGGGCCGACCCCGTTGCCAACCACGCCAAGTTCGCCACCGCCCGCTACTTCGAGCACATGCCCGCCGAGGACGCCTTCGTCTCGATGACGAGCCGCCACATCGAGCCCGGGCGCGCCGCGCTGGCTGCGGGCACGGCGGCGATGATGCGCGCCCTGGGCATCCCGGCCTTCCAGGTGATGCTGCTGCCGCAACTGGACGGACCCTCGGTCAAGCAGCTCAACGCGCTACCACGCCCCGAGCTCGACCGCATGGGCCCCAGCGTCGCGCCCGAGGTCGCTCGCGTGCTCGACGTGACTGACGCGCGCACGCTCGGCTCGGGCCACCGCGTCCATCAAGCCGACAGCCCCTGGACAGTGGGGCTGAACGTGCGGCGCTGGAACGAGGAACTCGCCCAGCCCGCGCTCGCCGCGCGTTGGGGGCGAAGGCCCGTGCAGTACTTCGCCTTCGACTCCGGCTCTGGGCTCTTTGCGCCGTCGAAACTCTGCGCGTTCATTCCGGGGGCGGCATTCGGCGGCTCACGCGCGGCGTCAGCCGCAGGTATCCATGAGCAGGCATACGCCGCGCACTTCATGACGCTGGAGGTCTACGCACTTCTCGGCGAAGGCGACTCCCGCTTCGATGGTCACATAGCCCGCAGGCATCTGCAGGTGAACCTCGGCTACAGGCTCGTTGCGCTGGCCGAGGCGCCAGCCGGATTGGCAAGGGCCTTCGAGGCGTGGCATGCCCGGGTTGCAGACGTCGTGCCGCTGCGCGGGGAGCCAGCCGTGCTGGTGCCGCCGGGGTATTCAGGGTAGCCTACCCGGGCATGAATTTGCTTTGTCTCAGCTGACTCCGCGACCTGGTACTCAGCCCGACCACGGCAGTGCACTCACGGACCAGGTCACGTCACTCGCATCAGACACACCCCGATGAGCGTCCCAGCCCCCGGCCTGTACGAGAGATTGGTTCGCGAAGACGAATGGGCCGAGTTGCGGGCGCTCGAAGCGCAGGGGCGCGCCTGGATAGAAGTTCCGAGTCAGGCCCGGCGAAGGGAACTGCTGCTTGACGAGTTCGCTTCGAGGGTCCCGGAGCTCCTTGACCGGGCCTCCAGCAGCGGTGGGGAAGAAGCGGAGGCTGCCAGGCAGGAACTGCGCTTGATTGCCGAGCTCATGCGAGCCGCGCGCGCTGCCGTGCCCTCGGTATCCATGCCCGCCATGCCAGCTGAGGAACCACTCCTGCTGCGTGCAGTTCACGAGCCGGATCGCCGCCCTGTTTTACCGCGTACAGGGCTACGACAGCCCTGGCTCTTCACCTCGGCACGGGCGGAGCCCAGTCTGTATGCCGAGTTGCGCGCGGAACTGGAGACCGCCAACCGCCTCGATCTGATCGTGAGCTTCATCAAGTGGGGCGGCGTGCGCAAGCTGGAGGACGTTCTGCAACGGGCCACTGCGGTCGACGCGTCCGGGCGTCCTCGTCTCGTCTTGCGCGTGCTCACCACAACCTACATGGGCGCAACCGATCGTCACGCAGTCGATTCGCTGGCCCTCCTTCCTGGTGTGCAGGTGCGGGTGTCGCTTGACGGGCGCCGTGAGCGCCTGCACGCCAAGGCCTGGTTGTTCAGCCGCAACGGGGGATTCGGAACGGCGTTCGTGGGCAGCGCCAATCTGTCGAAGTCCGCACTCATCGACGGTATCGAGTGGACCCTGAAGATCGCTCAAGCTCGGGATCCCGGGCTCTTCGATTCCGCGCATGCGAGGTTCGAGGCGCACTGGAACGACCCTGACTTCCAGCCCTACGACCCGCGCAATGCCGACCACGTGCAAGCCCTGGACGAAGCGCTGGCTCGTCAGCGAAACGATCGCCCAGCTCTCGCGATGCCGGTCCTCAGGACCTGGTTTGATCTACAGCCACGCCCCTTTCAGCAAGCGATGCTGGACCAGCTGGACCAGGAGCGGATGCAGGGGCGCATGCGTAACCTCGTCGTCGCCGCCACCGGTACTGGCAAGACCGTGGTGTCGGCCTTTGACTACCTGCGTCTTTGCAAGAAGCAGGGAGGGCGTCCACGACTTCTATTCGTGGCGCACCAGGTGCAGATCCTGCAGCAGGCACGCGAAACCTACCGCCAGGTGCTCAGAGACTCGAGCTTCGGCGATCTGCTCGACGGGAATACGACCCCATCTGCGTACGACCACTTGTTCGCGATGATCCAGACCCTGAGCCGACGCGACCTGGTGGCCCAGCTCGGCGCGGACTATTGGGCTGTGGTGGTAGTCGATGAGGCGCACCATGTGCCGGCTCCAAGCTTCGACTCGTTCATGCGCGAGATCAAGCCCTGGGTGTTACTGGGGCTGACGGCTACACCGGAGCGAGCCGACGGCAAGAACCTCGGGCCCTGGTTCGACTGCCGGCCCGACGGCTCGCCGGCCTGTTCGCTGCGACTCTGGGATGCGCTCGACCAGGAACTGCTGTGCCCATTCGAGTACTACGCAACGGGAGACAGCGTCGATTTGAGAGAGGTGAAGTGGGGGCAGCCTGGCGAGGGTGAGCAGTTGGGCCGCATCTTCAGCGCCAGCGACGTGAGAGCCCAGACCGTGACCAATGCGCTTCGGCAACAGCTGCACGATGAGGGCATCGACGCAATGAAGGCCCTGGCCTTCTGTGTCGACGTGGGACACGCACGATTCATGAGCGAGCACTTCAACCGCCGCGGTATCGCAGCGCTCGCTCTGACTGGCCAGGATTCGTCCCAGGTGCGGTTGGACGCCATCAAGCGGCTGGAGTCAGGCGCACTCAAGGTGCTGTGCACCGTCAACCTGTTCAACGAGGGTGTGGACATCCCGGCGGTGAACACGCTTATCCTGCTTCGGCCTACCCAGAGCCCTGTGGTTTTCCAGCAGCAGATTGGTCGCGGCCTGCGGCTGCACCCCGGCAAGGACTGCTGCGTCGTACTGGACTTCATCGGACAGGTCTCGGCCGAATACCGTTTCGACATCCTGTACCGCAGCCTCACCGGGCTCGGACGCCTGCAACTGCAGCAGTCGGTTGAACATGGCTTCTCGCATCTACCTTCGGGTTGCCACCTGCAACTTGACAAAGTCTCCCGCCAGCGGGTCCTTGAGAACTTGCGGCAAGTACTGGACGTCAATCGGCTACGCCTGCAGCGCGAGCTGGCGGCCTGGGCCGCAGGCCGCCGACATGAACTGCGCCTGGGCGATTTCCTGCGGGACCAGATGGTTGATCTGGAAGACTTCTATGACAACGGGCGGTCGTGGTGCGGCCTGCTTCAGTCGGTAGGACTTCAAGTTCCTGAATTCGGACCTCGAGGTGCCCAGCTGCTGGCACGTGTCGCGGCGCTGCTCCCAGTCAACGATGTGCGCCTGCTCGGGTCCTGGCAGCGATGGCTGCGTGGCGGTGAAGCATCCACGCGCGAGGTTCTCATGCTCGCCCACCAGTTGCTGCACGAACGCGACCCGCTGACGGTGCTGCAATTCCGCGCCATGCTTGACGAACACCCGGCCGTACGCGCGGAGTTACTTGAACTGCTCGGCCAACTGGAGTTGAACGCCACAGCGGGCAGCCCAGAGGTTCAGGGTATGCCGGCGGAGTGGCCCCTTGTTCTGCATGGGCGTTACACCCGGCGACAGCTCCAGGCTGCTACCGGGCATGCCGACGAGACACGGCGCCCCACCAATCGGGAAGGGGTGCTGCTGCTGCGCCCGATGTTGTGCGAGTTGCTGTTCGTCACGCTCGACAAGAGCAGTGGGTTCGGCGAGTCCGTCCGCTACGCGGACCATGCGATCAGCCCGGACCTCTTTCATTGGAAGACGCAGAACTCCGCGAAACCGTCGAATCCGTCTGGCCAGCGCTATCTGGCCAGCCCGGGCAACGGATGGCGCTTCTTTCTCTTCGTTCGGGAGAACCGTGACGCTGCGTTCGCATGCTGTGGTCAGGTGGTGCTGGAGGACCATGAACACGACGGCCGCGGACCGATCGGCATTACCTGGCGGCTGATGCAACCCCTGAGCGCCAGTCTCTTCCTCCGCTTCAGTGTTCTGCGTGACGTGTAGCTGGAGGGTCTGCAGCGACGACCTGTTCGTCTGTCCAAGCTCACTTCTTGAGCCACCCGGGCCATAAAGTGGTACAGCCCCTCCCCCTCGAGAACCCCCGCCACCATGAACCTTCTCTGCAAGGACGGCGACATCGCCGTCATCACCTGGGACTACCCCGACTGCCTGGAGAACATCGGCCGCCTCGTGGACGTGCGCGGCCCGATGCGCGTCAACGAAGCGGGGCCGTCTTGGCTCATCCGCCCGATCACGCCCGAGCTCTACGCGCTGCACGAAAGCAACCACGTCCTGTGCCGCGAGCGGGTGACATGGGCCAGTGGCATCACCCACCCGGACGCCTGGATGATGCCGGTACGGCCGCAGCAGGAGGCGGATGGGACGCAGACGGGGGAGACCTGCTCCGCTCCAGCACCGGCACAGGCGGTGGCTACCTCTTCCGTTTGAACGGTCAGGCCCGCACCGTAAACGCCAGCCCTGGCCACGCCCCTCGTTGAAACGGCCCCTTAGAACGTTCAAACAATCCCTTGCGCGTTTACGCCTGCTGGTACGTTGACACCCTCGAGGCTGTCTGGCCCTGCTTGGACGGTTTGAACGCCGTGAGGTACCGTTCAGCGATCCGCGCCCTGCCGTTCAAACGGGCTCGACAGTGTTTGAACGGGCTGCCACGATGTTTACGCTCGATCGTTTGAACCATGGGCCTGCGCTTCACTCAACGCATCCGCCTCTTCAAGGGCCTCACGCTCAACCTGAGCAAGTCCGGCACCTCCTGGACGGTCGGCGGCCCCGGTGCTTCCGTGAACATCCGCGGCCGCAAGGTCACGGGCACGGTGGGCGTGCCGGGCACGGGCCTGTCGTACCGGCAGACGCTGTCCGGCGAGGGCGAGCAGCCGCCTGCACAGCCGCCCGTGGAGGAGCCCTACGTGCCGAGCGCCCGGCGCGGCAGGTGGCTGCTGGCGGGGATTGCGGTGGTGGTGGTGCTGGTTTGGCTGGGGTTGCGGTGAACCCAGGCCACTGCAGCGTCGTTTGGTCAGCGCCTAAAACGGCCCTATAATTGGCTCTTTTTATGGCCCTGATTGGCAACCGTATGGATACCATCTACGCCGACTACTCGGTCAGCATGTCCGAGTTCAAGAAGAACCCCGCGCAGGTGCTTCGCGCTGCCGGCGAGAAGCCTGTAGCCGTGCTGAACCACAACCGCCCGGCCTTCTACATGGTCACGCCCCGGCTCTTCGAGGCGCTCGTCGAGGAGATGGCCGATCGCAACCTGATGGACCTTGTTCGCCAGCGGTTGGCCCACAAGGACTCGGCCGTGGAGGTCGACATCGACCGGATCTGAGCGCGGATGGGAGCGCAAGACGACACCCGCTGCCCCGCCATCGCCCGCAAGGCCCTGGCTGTCGTCGCCCCGCAATTCCGGCTCTCCCTGCACCACGGCGCACACGGCGTGGCGCACTGGAGCCGCGTGTGGTTCCACGGCCGCGCACTTGCCGCCTCCCTCGACGTCAACCCCGCCGTGCTCGCCTGGTTCGCCTTCCTGCACGACAGCCAGCGCCACAACGAACACCGCGACCCCCAGCACGGCGCTCGCGCTGCGCACTTCGCCGTGCACCTGCGCCGAGCGGGCACGATCACCGAACTCTCGGGCCAGGAGTTCGAGCACCTGTGCGAAGCCATGCGGCTGCACTCCGACGGCCACACCGAGGCCGAGCCGCGCTACCTGTGCACGGAGCATGGGCGGCGGGAGTTGCCTCTTGCCTTGAAACTCCCGCTTCATAAGCAGGCTTTTCAAGGTTGTATCGAATCATGATCGCTCGTCCAGCCGTGCTTGAGGAAGTTCATGCGGTTGACTGTCATAACAGCCATTCTGTCGAGTTTTCGTCCATAATGGCGAACAAATGCCGAGCAAGCCACCCGTCGTCTTTCCACAGGAGCAGCGCATGCTCGACCAGTTGGGCGAGCGGCTTCGGCTTGCTCGCCGGCGCCGGAAACTGAGCACCACCGCGGTCGCGGGCCGTGCTGGGATCTCCCGCAGCACGCTCTACAAGGTCGAGTCGGGCGATCCCGGCGCCACGATGGGCACCTACTTGCGGGTTCTGGCCGCGCTCGGGCTTGAGAGCGACCTGCACGGCCTCGCAGCCGACGACAAGGTGGGCCGCAGGCTGCAGGACCTGGCCCTGGGACCCAGGGGGGCGCCTGCGCGCAAGCCTCGGCCCGAAACTGGCGTGCTCGCCGCCGCGACGCAGACCGCCTCCACAGGCCTGCCGTGAACGAACAGGCGCGGCGCCTGGAGGTCTGGCTCGACTGCG
>JBIIED010000136.1:0-9173 GCA_044237995.1 Rubrivivax sp.
GCCGGGCTCAGGCGCCGGCCGCGACGACCTCCACCCCCGCCTCGCGCAGAGCGGCGTTGAGCGCCGCGAGCTCGGGGCCGCAGCACTGCGCCAGGCGCGCAAGCTGGGCGTCGACCTGCGCCATCGCCTCGCGCGAGACCTCGCGCGCCGGTGTGGTCGGGGCCTCGTCCGCGATGGCAACCACGCTCACCATGTCGGCTATCTGGTCGTCCATGCCCGCCTGGTGGCGCAGGACGTCACGCACCGACTCGCGCTTGGGGTCCACGAGCACGGATTCGATCGACCCGAGCGTGTCCACCATCGCCTGGGCGCGCGCCGCCAGGGCAGCCTGTGCCCCCTGCGCCGGCGCCAGACGCGCCAGCAGCGCCCGAAGCGAGCGCCTCGCGGCGCGCAGCTGGTTCACACCCGTGTTCAACGCCGACCACTTCGCGCTCAGTTCGAGCAGCAGGGCCTGCTGCTGCTCGAAGGCACGCTGGGAGGTCTTCACGCGCGGGTCCTTGACGACGGTGAGGCCAGCCTCCAGCCGTTGCTTGCCCGCCTCCAGCACCACCGTGTAGCGCCCGGGGGCCACCAGCGGGCCGTGCAGCTCCTCCTTGTCGTCGCTCAGCGGCTTGTTGCGCCGATCGTTGAGCGAGGGGTCCTGCCGCACCGGTCCGGTGTGGCGCAGGTCCCAGACGTAGCGGTTCAGGCCCGCGCGCGTGCCGGGCCGGCGCCCGGCGGCCAGGGCCTTGTCGTCGCTGGCCAGCACGCGTACCACCTGGCCCTTGGCGTCCAGGACGGTCAGCCGCACGGCGCCCGTGAAGCCCTCGGGCAGCCACCAGTGCAGGATCGCACCGTTGGGCGCGCCTTCGCCCACATCCAGGAACTGCCGGCTCGCGCTGCCGTCGGCCTTGGTCACCATCTCGCTGCCGCCGCTGATGCCGAAGGCCGGGCCGTAGCTGATGCCCGACTTGCCGTAGCCGGAGCCCGCGCTCCAGGTGAGCTTGGTGCGCACGGTCTCGCGCGGGGTCACGAGCTGGATGGCGCGGGTGTCGTCGCGCAGCTGGCGCAGCGCGGAGAGGTCGTCCAGGATCCAGAACGAGCGCCCGTGGGTGGCAGCGATCAGGTCTCCGTGCTTGATCTTGAGGTCGTAGACGGGGGCCACGGGCAGCCCGCCGCCCATGCGCGTCCAGTGCGCGCCATCGTCCAGGGTGTAGAAGATGCCCGTCTCCGTGCCCACGAAGAGCAGCCCCGGCCGCACCGGGTCGGCGCGCACCACGCGCGTGATCTCGCCCTTGGGCAGATCCCCCGTGATCGACTGCCAGGTGCGCCCGCCATTGGTGGTGCGAAAGAGGTAGGGCTGGTAGTCGGCGAGCTTGTAGCGCGTGGCGCTCACGTACACCGTGTCGGCGTCGTGCGCGGAGATCTCCACGCAGCCCACGTAGGCGAGCTCGGGCAGGCCCTTCGGGGTGACCTTCTTCCAGCTGCCGCCGCCGTCACGCGTCACGTGCACGAGGCCGTCGTCGGTGGAGGCCCAGATCTCGGCCTCGCGGTGCGCCGAAGGGGTGACGCAGGCACAGGTGGCGTGCACCTCGGCGCCGGCCGTGTCGTGCGTGAGCGGGCCGCCCGAGTGGCCCTGACGGCCGGGGTCGTTCAGGCTCAGGTCGGGGGAGATGGCCTCCCAGTTGGCGCCCTCGTCGCGGGTGCGGAAGACGCGGTTGCCGCCAGCGTACAGCGTCTTGGGGTCGTGCGGGGAAAAGACGAGCGGGAAGGTCCAGGCGAAGCGGTACTTGAGTTCGCGCGGGGGCACGCCGCGCGACTTCTCGGGCCACACGTTCACGAGCCGGATCTGGCGCGTGCGGTGGTCATAGCGCTGCAGTGCGCCCGCGCCACCGGGGCTCGAGCCCACGGCGCCGCAGTAGACGATGTTGGCGTCTTCCGGGTGCACCACGATGAAGCCGCTCTCGCCCGTGCCGGGGTAGGTGCAGTCGCCGATCGTGATCGAGCCCCACTCCGAGGCGCTGGGCACCGAGATCGAGGTGTTGTCCTGCTGCGTGCCGTAGACGCGGTAGGGGTACTGGTCGTCGACGTCGATGCGGTAGAACTGCGCGGTCTTCTGGTTGTAGATGGACGACCACGTGGCCCCGCCGTTGAAGGACACGCAGGCACCGCCGTCGTTGCCCTCGATCATGCGGCGCGGGTTGCGCGGGTCGATCCACAGGTCGTGGTTGTCGCCGTGCGGCGTGGTCACCTCCGAGTACGAGACGCCGCCGTCGGTGGATTTCCACATCTGCAGGTTGGTCACGTACACCGTGTCGGCGTGGCCGGGGTCGGCAAAGACGTGCGTGTAGTACCAGGGCCGATGCATCAGGTCGCGGTGGCTCGAGACCTGCACCCAGTTCGCACCGAAGTCGTCGCTGCGCCACATGCCGGTCTTGTCGCCCTCGGCCTCCACGAGGGCGAAGACGCGCCCGGCGCGAGCCGCCGAGGCGCTCACGCCGTGCTTGCCCAGCAGCCCGCCAGGCAGGCCGCCGCGGCCGGAGAGCTCCTCCCAGGTGTCGCCCCCGTCCATCGAGCGCCACAGCCCGCTGCCGGGGCCGCCGCTGTTGAGGTGCCAGAAGCTGCGCCGCGCGTTCCAGCAGCCCGCGTAGAGGATGCGCGGGTTGGTCGGGTCCATCGACAGGTCCACGGCGCCGGCATCGGCGTTGCGGTAGAGCACCTTCTTCCAGGTGCGCCCGCCGTCCTTGGAGCGGTACACGCCGCGGGCCTCGTTCGAGCCGAAAGCGTCGCCCAGGGCGGCGACGTAGACGAGGTCCGGGTCCTGCGGGTGCACGCAGATGCGGCCGATGTGGCGCGTGTCGGCCAGGCCGAGGTGCTGCCAGGTGCGGCCCGCGTCGGTGGAGCGGTACACGCCGTCGCCGTAGGAAACGTCGATGCGGATCGTCGTCTCGCCCGTGCCGGCGTAGATGACATTGGGGTCGGAGGGCGCCACGGCCAGTGCGCCGATGGTTGCGCTGGTCAGGAACCCGTCGGAGACGCAGCGCCAGTACACGCCGGCGTCCACCGTCTTCCACACGCCGCCGGCGCAGGCGCCGAAGTAGAAGGTCATCGGATCGGAGGGGTCGCCGGCCACGGCCACCACGCGTCCGCCGCGCGGCGGGCCGATGCCGCGCCACTTCAGCGCGTTGAGCAGGGAGGGGTCGGCGGCGAGGGCTTTGGAGCGGGCCAAGTCGTGTCTCCTGTGGCGTCGTGGCATCGAGGCGAGAACCGATTATCGTGCCCGGCCTGGGAGTCGGGCCTCGATGACTTCCCGGCCTGGCGCCGGGTGTGCTTGCCCGCCGCCCTGCGCCGCGCATCAGCGACCGGGCCGGCGCTCAGCCCGAGAGATCACGCTGCGGCTCGCCCGGCTGATCCGGCGGCCACGCCTGCACGATGCAGCCGGCGCCGAGCTCCTCGGCGAAGCCCGAGCGCCGGATCAGCGACATCGGCTGCTCGTTCACGCGGGCCAGCACGAGTGCCACCTGTCTGCGGCCAGCCGCCTGCCGTCGTAGCCGGACAGCGCGTCGAGCAGGCGCGGCCGAAAGCGGTGCAGGCGCGGCAACCGGTGCATCACGGTTGCCTCCTGGTTGCCCCAGTCTGGCTGCTGGGCCCGCCTAGCGCACCCGCATCCCGGGCTGCGCGCCCGGCCACGGTTCGAGCACGAAGATGCCCGGGTGAGACTTCTCGTCGGCGTGGCTGGCCGCCAGCACCATGCCCTCTGAGACGCCGAACTTCATCTTGCGCGGCGCCAGGTTGGCCACCATCACCGTGAGCTTGCCGGTGAGCTGCTCGGGCGTGTAGGCCGAGCGGATGCCGGAGAAGACGTTGCGCAGGCGCGGCTGTCCGTTCTCGGCCGAGGTCTCGCCGACGTCCAGCGTCAGGCGCAGCAGCTTGTCGCTGCCGGGCACCGTCTCGGCGGCGACGATGCGCGCGATGCGCAGATCCACCTTGGCGAAGTCGGCGATGCCGATCTCGGCGCCGATGGCCTCACCGCCAGGCTCGGCGGGTGGCGCGGCGGGCTCCGGCAGCTCGAACAGTCGCTCCACCTGTGCCGCCTCTGCCCGCTGCATCAGGTGCTGGTAGGGGCGGATGTGGTGCCGGCCCAGTGCGCGCCGGGCGTCTGCCCAGCCAAGTGGCCCCACCTGCAGGAACTGCTCGACGCGCGCAGCCAGCTCCGGCAGCACAGGCTTGAGGTAGATCGTGAGCAGCCGAAAGGCCTCGATGCACACCGAGCACACGTCGTGCAGCGCCGTATCCTGCCCCGGCTGCCTGGCGATCTCCCAGGGCTTGTGCTGGTCGACGTACTCGTTCACGCGGTCGGCCAGCGCCATGACCTCGCGCAGTGCCTTGCCGAACTCGCGCGTCTCGTAGAGCTCGGCCACCGTGTCGGCGTGGGCGCGCAGGCCGTCGAGCAGCGCGCGCCCCTCCACGCCCAGGTCGTCCGACAGGCGGGAGTCGAAGCGCTTGGCCAGGAACCCGGCGGCGCGGCTGGCGATGTTCACGTACTTGCCCACCAGGTCGGCATTCACGCGCGCCACGAAGTCCTCGGGATTGAAATCGAGATCCTCCACGCGGGCGTTGAGCTTGGCGGCGATGTAGTAGCGCAGCCACTGCGCATCCAGCCCGAGTTCGAGGTACTTCAGCGGCGAGATGCCCGTGCCGCGGCTCTTGCTCATCTTCTCGTTGTTCACGGTCAGGTGGCCGTGCACGAAGATGTGGGCGGGGGTCTTGCGGCCGCTGAAGTGCAGCATCGCGGGCCAGAAGAGCGTGTGGAAGGTGACGATGTCCTTGCCGATGAAGTGGATCTGCTCCACGGCCGGATCGGCCACATAAGCCTCGAAGGCCGGGCCCAGCAACGCCTGCAGCGAGGCAAGGTAGCCCACCGGGGCGTCCAGCCACACGTAGAAGTACTTGCCCGGCGCATCCGGAATCTCGATGCCGAAGTAGGGGGCGTCGCGGCTGATGTCCCAGTCGGCGAGCTTGGGCCGGCCCTGCTCGTCGGCGCCGAACCATTCGGAGATCTTGTTGAGCACCTCCGGCTGCAGCCGACCGGGCGTCTGCGTCCACTCCTGCAGGAAGGCGATGGCGCGCGGGTCCGACAGGCAGAAGAAGAAGTGCGTGCTCGAGCGCAGCACCGGTGCGGCACCCGACAACGCGGAGTAGGGGTCCTTCAGCTCGGTGGGGGCGTAGACCGCGCCGCACACCTCGCAGTTGTCGCCGTACTGGTCCTTGGCGCCGCACTTGGGGCACTCGCCCTTGATGAAGCGATCGGGCAGGAACATGCCCTTGGCCGGGTCGTAGAACTGCTCGATCGTGCGCTCGGCGATCAGCCCCTGCTGGCGCAGGGCCAGGTAGATGGCCTGTGCGAGCGCGTGGTTCTCCGGCGCGTCGGTGGAATGCCAGTGGTCGAAGGCGATGTGAAAGCCGTCGAGGTAGGCGCGCCGCCCGGAGGCGATGGCCGCCACGAACTGCTGCGGGGTCTGGCCGGCCTTCTCGGCGGCGATCATGATCGGCGCGCCATGCGCGTCGTCGGCGCAGACGAACTTCACCTCGTGCCCGCGCATGCGCTGGAAGCGCACCCAGATGTCGGCCTGGATGTACTCCATGATGTGGCCGACGTGGAAGGGCCCGTTGGCGTAGGGCAGCGCGGTGGTGACGAAGAGCTGGCGGGACATGCCCGGATTCTAGGCAGTTCCCCCTGGCGGGCCGGTTGCTACCAGGCCAGCGGCGGGCGGCGGGCGGCGGGCGGCGGGCGGCGGGCGGCGGGCGGCGGGCGGCGGGCGGCCAGAAGGCCCGGGCCCGGCGCACCTGGCTGCGCGTCGATAGACTCGCGGGTTTTGCCTTTCCTCCGGCCGAGCCCCATGAGCCTTTCCGAAACCGCGCTGGCTGCCGCGCTGCGCAGCGTCATCGACCCCCAGACCGGGCGCGACTTCGTCTCCACGAAGCAGCTGCGCAACCTCAGGATCGAGGGCGGCGACGTGAGCTTCGACATCGAGCTTGGCTACCCGGCCGAGAGCCAGGTCGCGGCCCTGCGCAAGTCGCTGATCGCGGCCGCGCGCTCGGTGCCGGGCGTGGAGAACGTGAGCGTCAACATCGGCTGGAAGATCGTGGCGCACGCGGTTCAGCGCGGCGTGGCGCTGCTGCCGCGCGTGAAGAACGTGATCGCTGTGGCCTCGGGCAAGGGTGGCGTGGGCAAGAGCACCACTACTGCCAACCTTGCGCTGGCGCTGGCCGCCGAGGGCGCGAGGGTGGGCATCCTGGATGCCGACATCTACGGCCCGAGCCAGCCGATGATGATGGGCCTCAGCGGCCGCCCGGAGAGCGAAGACGGCAAGACGATGAACCCGCTCACCGGTCACGGCGTGGAGGTGATGTCCATCGGATTCCTGGTGGGCGAGGACCAGGCGATGATCTGGCGCGGCCCGATGGCCACCCAGGCGCTGGATCAGCTGCTGCGCCAGACCAACTGGGGCGAGCTCGACTACCTGCTCGTGGACATGCCTCCCGGCACCGGCGACATCGCCCTCACGCTGTCGCAGCGCGTGCCGCTCACGGGGGCCGTGATCGTCACGACGCCCCAGGACATCGCGCTCATCGATGCCAAGAAGGGCATCAACATGTTCCAGAAGGTCGGCGTGCCGATCCTGGGCATCGTCGAGAACATGGCGGTGTACTGCTGCCCCAATTGCGGCCACGTGGCGCACATCTTCGGCGCCGATGGCGCCAGGAAGATGGCCGCGCAGTTCGGCGTGGACGTGCTCGGCGCGCTGCCGCTGAACCTCTCGATCCGCGAGCAGGCCGACTCCGGGTGCCCGACAGTGGCCGCCGAGCCCGCAGGCGAAATTGCCGCGCTCTACAAGGCCGTGGCGCGCACGCTGGCCGTGAAGGTCGCCAACAAAGCCAAGGACTTCAGCTCGAAGTTCCCGACGATCACCGTCAGCAAGGACACCTGAGCGTGGCCGGCGGGCCCCTCAGGCCCGCAGCCAGACGCTGAAGGAAGCCCCGCGCTGGCCATCGCTGCGGTCGGCGGCGCGCAGGTCCCCGCCGTAGCGCTCGACGATGCTGCGGCTGATCCACAGGCCCAGCCCCGTGCCGTCCTTCTTGCGGGTGACGAAGGGCTTGAAGAGCTCGCGCAGGAGCTCCGGGCCGAGCCCGGGCCCGGTGTCGTCGATGCGGATCTCCACCCAGGGGCCGTCCCCAGCCGGCGTGCCCGCGCCGATGAGGGCCGTTGCAGGCGTGCCAGCCGACCCCGGATGATCCCGCGTGGTGAGCGTCAGCACGCCCCCTTCGGCCATCGCATGGATGGCGTTGACGAGCAGGTTCACGAGCACCTGCTGCAGCTCGTGTCGGCTGGCTGCGGGCAACAGTCCGGCCTGCAGGTCGCGCCGCACCTCGATGCGGGAGCGCACGAGCTGCTGGCGGGCCAGCACCAGGCAGTCCTCCACCAGGCGGTTGCAGTCCACTGGCTCGACGTAGCCGGCGTATTCGTTGGGGCGCGCGAACTGCAGCAGCTGCGTGACCACGAGCCGCATCCGCTCGAGCTGCTCGTCGAGCAGCCGCAACTCGGCGCGCACGCGCTGCGCATCCTCGCCCAGCAGCTCGCGCATCAGGTCGAGGTTGCCTTGGATCACGGCAATGGGGTTGTTCACCTCGTGCGCGATGCCGGCGGTGAGCTGGCCGATGGCGGCGAGCTTCTCGCTGCGCACGAGCTGGCCCTGCGCGGTCTGGAGCTCGAGCGTGCGCTCGGCCACCTTGGCATCGAGCTCGGCGTTCCAGCGCTGCAGGGCCTGTGTCTGCGCGTCCACCGCGTCGAGCAGGCGGTCCAGGTGTGCGGCCAGGTCGCCCAGCTCGTCACGGCTGTCCAGCGAGCCCACGCGGGCATGCGGCTCGCCGGCCTCCACGCGGTCCATCGTGCGGGCCATGCGCTCCACCGGCGCGAAGATGGTGCGCGCCCAGCGCAGGCTCACCCAGGTGGCGGCGATCATCACGCTGAAGAACACGACGCCGATGGCGGCCAGCACACCGAGCTTCATCCACACGAAGGGCCGCTCGCTGAAGCCCACGTAGAGCATGCCCACGCGGCGCCCCTGGCTGTCGAGCAGGGGCTGGTAACCCGAGACGTACCACTGGTCGACCACGAAGGCGCGGTCGAGCCAGGTGTGCCCGGAGCCCAGCACCGCGTCGCGCACCGCCTGCGAGACACGGGTGCCGATGGCACGGTTCTCGCCGTCGCTGCCTTCGCCGCCGAAGAGGCGCACGTTGGTGCTGATGCGCACGTCGTCCAGGAAGAGGGTGGCGGTGCCGCGGCTGCCGAAGGGCAGCGACCCCTGGGGATAGACGATCTCGTTGATGTGGTCGATGAAGGCGAGGTTGCGGTTGAGCAGCACACCGGCCTGCACGTAGCCCAGCAGGTTCCCGCGTGCGCTGCGCACCGCTTGCGTCGAGACGAGCAGGAGCGAGCGCGTCTCCTCGCGTCGCTCGGTGGGAGCCGCGTTGCGCGTCTCCACGATCGGCACGGCCACGCGTGCAAGCAGCGCCGGCCCGAGCAGCCCGGCCTGCGCCGGTTCGAGCAGCTCCAGCCCCGTGCGCGCCACGCCCGTGGGCGCCAGCCCGAAGCCGGCCGCCTCGGCCTCGGGCGCCGTACCGGCGTCCGTGACCCGCACGCGGCCCGAGGCGTCGCGCAGGTTGATGAAGTCCAGCCGCTCGCGGGTGCGGAACTGGCCGAGGATGGCGGGAAGGTGGCCCGGCTGGCCGCGTGCGAGCGCCTCGTGCAGCGAGCGCGACTCGGCGATGGCCAGCGTGCTCGACCCCACCTCGCCGAGAACGCGCTCGAAGTAGCCATTGGCCACGGCCAGGTCGCTGCGCACCTTGGTGATAAGGAGCTGGTCGAGCGCCTGGCTGCCCCACACCAGCAGCACCACGCCCAGCAGCGGCCCGACCACCAGCAGAGGAAGCAGCACGAGCGCGAGCAGCTTGTGGCGGATGCCCAGCTGCCGAAACCATGAAGGCTGCATCGCTGTCGGCCGGGTTCAGCCCTGGCCCCACTCGGCCACGCGGCGCTCCAGTGTCCGGCGCGAGACGCCCAGCAGCTGCGCTGCACGCGTCTTGTCCCCGCCCACCGATTCGAGCACCGCGAGGATGTGGCGCTTCTCCAG
>JBIIED010000137.1:0-9163 GCA_044237995.1 Rubrivivax sp.
GGCGGCGCAGCGTGTGGACACCTTCGACGGCAACGTCGTGCTCGTGAATGCGGCGGCTGCCTCGCTGCTGGGAAACCTGGATGCCGTCTTCGAGCACGCGATGGCCGACACCGACTACGGGCTGCGTGCCGGCCGTCTTGGCATAGCGGTCTGGCTGGCGCCCGGCACGCACGGGGTGTGCAGCACGAACGCGCTGCACGGCACCTTCCGCGACACGACCTTGCCTGCGCGGCAGCGCTGGCAGCTGCTCATCGGGCGCAAGGGGTTGCCGCCGCGCTCGTGGTGGCGCTTCACGCGACGCCACGGCGGGCTGCTGTGGCCGCTGCACTTCGCCTGGCCCTACCTGCGGTTCGGCCTGGCGCTGCTGCGTGAAGGTGCGAGCCGAAAGATGCGGCAAGGCGGGCAGCCGGCGCGGGAGGCTTGAGCCATGTGCGGCATCAACGTCATCTTCGACGACGCTGCGCGCCGCGCTGGCGCGGCGCCGCCCTCGGCCGAGATCGACGCCATGAACCGGGCGCTGGTCCATCGCGGCCCCGATGGCGGCGGCACTCACCTCGGTCCGGGGGTCGCGCTCGGGCACCGGCGACTGTCGATCATCGACCTCTCCAATGCCGGCACGCAGCCGATGTACAACGAGGACGGCACGCTGGCGCTCGTCTTCAACGGGGAGATCTACAACTACCTCGAGCTCATCCCCGAGCTCGTCGCAGCCGGGCACGTGTTCCGCTCGCGCAGCGATTCCGAGGTGATCCTGCATGCCTACGAGCAGTGGGGCGAGGCCTGCGTGCAGCGCTTCAACGGCATGTGGGCCTTCGCGCTGTGGGACGTGCGGCGCCAGCAGCTCTTCGTTTCGCGTGACCGGCTGGGCGTGAAGCCCCTTTGCTACATGGAGCAGGGCACGCGCGTGCTGTTCTCGAGCGAGCCCGCGGGGATCCGTGCCGTCGTGCCGGTGCACCGCGCACAGGCGCACAAGCTGCACGCCTACCTCGCCTACGGCTACCGCACGCAGGACGGCCACTCGATGTTCGAGGGCATCCGTGAGCTGCCTCCGGGCCATAACGCCGTGCTCGATGCGCACGGGCTGCACATCCGGCGCTACTGGAGCGTGCCCGATGAGCGTCGCGCCATCGGTGCCGGCGAGGCTGCGCAGCAGCTGCACGAGCTGCTGGTGGATGCCGTGCGCCTGCGCTTTCGCAGCGACGTGCCGGTGGCGCTTCTTCAAAGCGGTGGGCTGGACTCCTCGGTCATCTGCACGATCGTCAACGACGAGATCGAGGCGGGCCGCCTGGGCATGACGAAGGTGGCGGGCTACACCGCCGTCCATCCAGGCCATGCCTACGACGAGAGCGAGGCGGTGCGCGCCCTGATGGCCACCTGCCCGCGCGTGGAGTCCGTCGAGCTGCAACCGAGCGGGCAGGACCTGGCCGAGCAGCTGCCCGCCTTCATCGCGCAGATGCAGGAACCGATGGCCAGCGCCACCTCCTACGCGCACTGGTGCCTGATGCGGGCCATCCACGCCCAGGGCATCAAGGTCGTCATCAACGGCCAGGGGTCGGACGAGGCGCTGGCGGGCTACGGTCGCTACATCCTGGGCTATCGCCTGCTCGACCTGCTGGCGGCATCTCCTGGCCGCGCCTGGGGTGAGGCGCGCGCGATGCATGACCGGATGGGATTTGGCTGGGCCTTCCTGGCCGCCCAGACGGCCAAGGCCTTCCTGGGGCGACGTGCTGCCTCGCGCTGGCGTGCCCATCTCTCCGAAGGGGGCGCCCGCGTGCTCGACCCCGACTGGACCCGCCACCACCCGGCGCGGCTGGCAGAGGTACCGGGCCGCCTGGCCGATGGCAACCTGGACCGGCACCTGCGCAGCGAGCTGCGTCATTACGGCTTCAACCAGATCCTGCACTACGAGGACCAGTCGTCGATGAGCCAGTCGGTG
This sequence comes from Rubrivivax sp., assembly GCA_044237995.1. Classification (GTDB taxonomy): domain Bacteria; phylum Pseudomonadota; class Gammaproteobacteria; order Burkholderiales; family Burkholderiaceae_C; genus Rubrivivax. The sequence continues at coordinate 1,937 of JBIIED010000137.1, forward strand.
GAGATCCGCTCCCCCTTCATCGACTACCGCCTGATGGAGTACGCGTTCTCGCTGCCGCTGGAGCGCCTCTTCAGCGACGGCATCACCAAGCGCGTGCTGCGCGAGGCCTTCGCCAGGCGGCTGCCTGCATCGATCGTCGACAACCACCGCAAGCTGGGCTTTGCCACGCCCTTCAAGGAGTGGTCGGCTGCCCCGGGCTTCCGTTCTTTCCTGGCCGAGCTGGTGGCCAGCGACTCCTTCCGCGGCCGTCGCATCTGGGACGCCAGGCGCCTGGCCCCGCTGCTGCTCGACCCGAACAGCGCCCGGCGCGGCTTTCCCGTCTGGCGGTTCGTCAACGCGGAGCTCTGGCTGCGCCACAACGGGATCACCAATGCCTGAGGTCATCGCAGCCGCAAGCAGCCCCTGCGGCACGGTGCGGCCGCGCGTCGTGATCGTGCAACGGCGGCTGCCTCACTACCGGGAGTCCTTCTTCGAGGCGCTGCGGGTGGCGCTGGCGGCGCAGGGCGTGGAGCTCACGCTCGTCGTGGGGGAGCCCACGCCGCAGGAGCGCTCGAAGCAAGACGAGGGAGAGCTTGCCTGGGCCGAGCGCGTGCACTGCCGCTACTTCCTGGGCGGCCGGTTGTGCTGGCAGGACCTGCGACCCTGGCTGCGCGGGGCGCAGCTGGTGGTCCTGCCCCAGGAGAGCAAGATGCTCTTCAACTGGCTGGCCCTTCTGCTGCCCAGCCGCTTCCCGCGCCTGGCGTTGTGGGGCCATGGCCGCGACTTCATGGCAAGCGGGCCGGCGGCGCAGGCGGCGCAGCAGCTCAAGGCCTGGCTGTCCGCCCGCGCCGACTGGTGGTTCCCGTATACCGACAGGTCAGCCCAGGTGGTGCGGAGCTTCGGGTTTCCGGGCGAGCGCATGACGACCCTCAATAACGCCGGCGACACGAGCAGCCTGCGTGCCGAGCTGCAAGCCTGCCGTGCGCAAGGTCGCGAGGCCTTGCGCCGCTCACTTGGCCTCGGAGACGGGCCGGTGGGCCTGTACATCGGCTCCTTCTACGCAGCCAAGCGGCTGGACCTGCTGCTGGATGCCGTCAGCAGCGTGCGCGCCCGCCACCCGGCCTTCGAACTCGTGGTGGCCGGTGCCGGACCGGACGGTGCGGCACTGGCGGCGCGCGTGGCCGGCCTGCCGTGGGTTCGGCTCGTCGGCGTGGTCAAGGGCCGCGAGAAGGCCCGCTGGATGGCGGCGTCCGATCTGCTCGTGCTGCCGGCTGCAGTGGGTCTGGCGATCGTTGACGGCTTTGCGGCCGGCCTGCCGGCGATCACCTCCGACGGGCCCGGCCACGGGCCTGAGATCGACTACCTGCAGCCCGGTGTGAATGGCCTGCTCACCGCACGCGAGCCACAGGCCTACGCCGATGCGGTGTGCCGGGTGCTGGACGACCCGGGCCTTGCGCGGCAACTCGCGCAAGGTGCCGAACGCTCGGCTGCGGCGGTCACGCAGCAGGCTGCCATCGAGCGCTTCAGCCAGGGCATCGCCCGCTGGCTGCGTGAGCCGAGGATCGCCCCTCAGGCTGTGCGGCCGGCAAGCACCGCCTGGTAGAGGGCCAGGCGGCGCGCCAGTGCGCGCTGCGGCGTGTACTGCTCCTCGTAGCGCAAGCGGGCGGCCCGGCCCATCTCGGCCATGCGCTGCGGGTGCGCTAGCGCCCACTGCATCGCTCCTGCAAGCGCAGCGGGGTCGGCTGGCTTGACGAGCAGGCCCGTGACGCCGTCCTCCACAAGGTCGGCCAGCGAACCCAGGCGGCTGGCGATGACGGGCAGCGCGCTCGCGTAGGCCTCCACCAGCGCGCGCGGGAAGCCCTCGTAGCAGGTGCTGGGCAGCACAAGTGCGACCGCACGCGCCATCTCCTGCGCCACGCCCTCGGGCTGCAGCGGCCCGAGCAGCGCGCACGCATCGAGGCCGGCCAGCAGTGGCTGCTGCGGCCCGGAGCCGGCCACGCGCACGCTGCCCGCGGGCAGGCCTGCCAACGCCTGAGCGAGCACGGCCGTACCCTTTTCCGGCGAGAGCCTGCCGGCATAGAGCAAGGCGCTGCGCGGCTGCGACGGCGGCTCAGGGAGATCGACGAAGTTCGGCTCGACGACAACGCGCGCTGCGTCAATGCCGCCAGCCACGAGCTGGTCGCGGCAAAACGGGGTGAGCGCAACGAAGCGGTCGACGCAGCGGCTCCACGTCCCGAGGCCGCGGTGCAGCATGATCGAAGCCGCCAGCACGGCACTTTGCGTGCGCGAACCGCGGTAGCAGCCGTGCACGACGCCGGCCAGCGGCGCGCGCCCCACGCAGCGCGTGCAGGGCTGCTGCTCGCGCAGCATCGTGCCCTGCAGGCACAGCAGCCGGAAGTTGTGCAGTGTCTGCACGACCGGTACGCCTGCGCGCCGGGCCGCCCAGTGCAGCGCCGGCGAGATGAGCGGAAAGGTGTTGTGGGCGTGGACCACGTCGGGCCGCCAGCGCCCGAGCAGCTCGCCCACCTCGCGCGTCGTGCGCGCGCTCCACAGGGCTTGCGCTGCCGTGCGCAGCCGGCCCTGCGCAGGGATCTCGTCGTTGTGCCGGCTGTAAAGCCGCACCTCGTGGCCGTGCGACTGCAGCAGCTCGACCTCGCTGCGCACGACGGCATCCTCGCCGCCGCGCAACTGGTAGGCATTGTGGGCGACCAGCACGCGCATGGTGTGGCCGCTGCTACGGGCGCATCAGGAAGATGGCGGGCAACGCATTGAAGGCGTCGCTCCACTGGCCGAGCCCCGTCGCCACGGCGGCCCCGCCGGCGCCGGGAAAGCGCAGCCGCGTGGCCCGGGGGTCGCGCAGCACCAGGGGCTCGACGCCGGTGTCGGGCAGCCAGGCTGCAACGGGCAGCAGACCGAGCTCGTGGAAGTTCTCCATCGGTCCGCCTCCCGCGTAGCGCACGAGGTTTCCCGACATGCGCGTGCGCGCACGCGGCTCGGGCCGCTCCTTCCAGGGTTCGTGCGCGTACCAGTCGAGCTCGCCGTTGACGAGCCGCACGTAGGTGCGGATGGCTGCAGCAAGAGACTTCGACGGGTCGGCAGCCTGGCTGGCGCTGCCAAAAAGCCCGTCGCGGGTGCTGAAGTCCAGCAGGCTGCGGTCACCCTGGCGTGCGAGAGCCGAGCCCAGCAGCGCAGCGCCCTGCAGGTTCAGCGCGCTGTAGATCGCCCCTTGCTGGGGGATGCAGTAGTCGTCGTTTCGGGTGTACTCGCCCTGCGTGCCGTCGGGCCAGACGCTGTAGGTGAGCCACTCCATGAAGTACCGCACGGCCGAGGCCAGCAGCACTTTGTCGTCCAGCAGGATGCCCGCCACGCCCACTGCCACGGCCATGCCGGACTTGCGGTTGTTGTACCACTGCGAAAGCGCCGACAGCCGGGGCCCGGGGCGCCCGCTGCCGTCGACGTAGGCGTGCGCGGGCCATGTGCCGGGTCGGTCGGCGGCGTTGATCTCGCAGTCGCCGTTGGTGTCGTAGCGGCGCATCCATGCACGCGCGAGGTCCGGGCCGGGGGCTGCATCGGCGTGGCGCTGACGGTAGTCGCCGCGCTCGCGCTGGGGGAAGAGCTGGTTGAGCCCGAAGTCCAGGTGCGTGGCATGGAAGCGCACATTGCGGGCAATGAAGTTCTCCAGGGCCACCCGATCTGCCGCGGCCAGCCGCGGGCGCACCATGTCGTAGGTCACCATGAAGCGCAGGAGCCAGGCGGCCGCGTGGAAGTGGCCGTCGAGCGTGACGCCGTCGGGGCGCGTGATGCACAGCGTCGCAGCCCAGTCGTTGAGCGGGTTGGCAGCCTCGCGCAGCAGGTAGCCACGCACTGCGCGCAGCGCCTTGTGATCGTCTGTCAGCAGGTGGAAGAAGGCGGCGTCGCGCGCCCGGCTGCCGTGCACGCCGCGGTCCACCTGGGGCGTGTGCTCGGTCCAGGTCGGCTCGCCTTGCATGATCATGGCGCGGGCCGCACGCTGGATGCGTTCCCACTCGCCGGGTGAGCCCGGCAGGTGGTCGCCTTCGCGCAGGAAGGGCCCACTGTCGATCCGGCTGCGCCAGACGGTAACGTCCTGGGCGCTGGCGAAGACGGCTCCCGCAGGCGGCGGCGGAGCAGGCTCGGTCCGGTCGGGCTGCACGCTGGCGCGGTAGCCCAGCGGGCATTGCGGCACGGGCTCGCGTCCACGTGCCGTCAGTCCCACCCCCGGGCTGGGCGAGGCCAGGTTGCGCAGCAGGGGCGGGCGCACGGCGCCTGCCCCCTGCTGGGCGGATCGCCCGTCCGGAGGCGACTGTGCGCCGGGCTGGCCGGGCACCGCCGGTTCGGTCGCAGCGACCGCGGGTGGCGACGCGGCGCCTGGCGCGTCGGCAGCTTGTGCCCAAGCCGCCGTGTCGGTGAGCAGGGCGAGCGCCAGTGCAAGCGCGGCCACGCGCCCGCAGGGCGGGGCCTGCCGCCTGCCTGCCGCACGGGGGCCCCGCGGCTCAGCCACCACGCCCCCCGGTGAGGGCGCGGCCGAGCAGCTGGCGCGCCGCGCGGACGATGAACAGGCTGTTGGTGCCCAGGTAGCGCATGCCCAGGCGGCGCGGCTCCTGCAGCAGGCGGTGTGCCCACTCCAGGCCGAGGCTGCGCCACCGTGCCGGCGCGCGTGCAATGCGCCCGGCGTGAAAGTCGAATGCGGCGCCCACGCCGAGCAGCACCGCATCCAGCCGGTCACGATGGGCGGCCATCCACGCCTCCTGCTTGGGGCAACCCAGGCTGACGAAGACCAGGCGCGCGCCGGAGTCGCGGATGCGCTGCACGTCCTGGTGGTCCTCCTGCGGGGTCAGGGGCCTGAAGGGAGGGGAGTGCGCACCTGCAATGAGCAGCCGCGGCCAGCGCGCAAGCAGCGTGCTGCACAACTGCGCCAGCGTCGCATCGGTGCTGCCGTACAGGTAGATGGGCAGGCCCTGGCGGCTGGCCAGCTCGCACAGCGCGAGCATCAGGTCCGGGCCACAGACGCGGCGCTGCCTGGTGGCTCCGGCACGCCGCATCATCCAGGCCACCGGCGCACCGTCTGGCAGTGCAAGATCGGCCTGCTGCAGCGCTTGCAGGAAGGTGGGTTCACGGCCGGCCGTGACGACCGAGTGCACGTTGCAGAAGCACACGTAGCGCCCCGTGCCGGCAGTGGCCCATCGCTCGATCGTTCGCAGCGCCTCCTGCGCGCACGCGCGGTGGATGGGCACGCCGATGACGTTCAGGCGCGCTGCCCTGTCCGGCGCGTCCGGGTGCGCGGGCAGGGCCTTGCCGCTCATGCGAGCGAGCGCACGCGGTCGGCGAGGCGCTTGAGAAGGGGCGCCCGCGGTGCGGGCGTGAAGTTCTCGTCCGTGAAGCCCCGGCGAGAGAAGTCCATCGTGATGCCGTGGCGCGCGAAGAGCTCCGTGACGATGTGTCGCTCCCAGCGGCCCTTGACGATGCCCGTGGGCGTGTAAGGCAGGATTTCGCGACCGGGCCCGTGGAACAGGTCCCGATTCACGCACATCACCCGCTCGCCGCGGCGCCGGCGTGCCCGGCCCGTGCCGAAGACCTCGAGCTGCCAGGGGCTCTCGTGCCGGCGCAGCTGGCGCTGCAGCACCTCCCGGCGCCACAGCCCGGCCTGCAGCGAGATGCGCGCCGGCGACTGTTGGTCAACCTCCCATAACCAGGGGTGGCCGCTCGGGTGCCAGGGGCCCGCGCCCCCGCACTCCATGACCCGGATCACGTCCGCATGCCCGTCGCGCATGAGGTCGACCAGCCCCGACAAGGCGTCCACGCGCACGGGTGCCTCCAGGAAATAGTCCTCCTGGAGGTACAGCACGAAAGGGGTGTCCACCCCCTCCAGGCAGCGCATCAGGCACTCGCTCCAGCTCGGCCGGCGGGCGCTGTCGGCTGCGGTGCGGGCGCAGCGGATGTTCAGGCCGGGCCGCTCGTAGTGCAGCGTCTCGGTGTTGAGCACGATCGGCCAGTCACAGCCCGGCCAGTGCTCCTGCAGCAGGGCAAAGAAGGGATCCCAGCAGTCTTCAAACCCGTCGGAAGTGTTGACGAGGAGAGTGACGTCGTGGCGCATGGTCGGGGCGGGGAGTGCAGGCCGCGACCCGCATCACCCGCCGAACAGGCGCTCCTGGATCGCAACGACGATATCGGCATACACCCGCGTGGCATTGAGCCGTTCGCGCGCGTAGCGGGCAGCCTCCTCCCCGATGGCGAGCAACCTGTCACGCGGCAGGCTCAGCAGCATGTCCACCACGTCCACCGCTTCGGCCGGGCTGTGGACGAAATAGATGCCCCTGGCCCCCGGCAAGGCGTGCTCGAAGCCGCGCTGGTGGTTCGTCACGTGTGGGACGCCTGCGGCCAGGCTGATGGGCAGCCGGTCGGAGAAGTACATCGGAATGGTGTCGAACTGGCTCCAGTTGATGCTGATCCAGGCGCTGCGGATCAGGCGCTCCTGCTCGGCAAAGCCGACGGGCCCGCGGCAAAACGGGCGGCCTCTCCAGCCCTGCCCCGTGCCGTAGACGGCAAACCGCTCGCCCAGGGCGTCATGCAGCCGCAGCGCCAGGCGCAGGCGCGAACGGCCGCCTGGCATGAACAGGAAGGGCATGCGCCACAGGCAGTGCAGGTTGGCAACCATGACCGCGTCGAGCGCGCGTGTCGTCGTGGGTGTCCAGGGCTGGCCGAAGCGCTCGTCGTCGAAGGACTCCACCGCATAGAGCAGGCGCGGGGCGCCGGCGCGGCGCACGTCCTCGGCAAAGGTGCCCAGGCCCTTGACGACCGCCAGGTCGCAGTGGGCGATGACGGTCTTCATGACCGGGTCGATGCGCTTGATGAAGCGTCCGTAGGGATCCGGGTCGTGCCAGACCAGGCGTGGCTGTGTGGGCAAGGCCTTCAGGGCTGCGAGGAAGCTCGCGTCCACGGGGTACTGGGCCGTGACGTGCTGCCAGTAGATGAGGTCTGGGCCGAAGCGGCGCGCGGCCTCGAGGAGGTCTTGCAACGCATCGGCCTGTGAGGCGTGGCGCTGGCGCTCGACAAGGAAGGAGTAGGCCGAATAGGCCGACAGCCGGCCGTCGCGCAGCATGGTGTCGAAGGCCTTGCGCGGACCGACCTGGTCGCCCTCGGTCATCTCGTTGGGCAGGTAGAGCAAACGAAGGGGTTTCAAGGTCGGCTCCAGGCAGGTCGCCACGCGAGGGCGGCGTCGCGCCAGCGGCG
>JBIIED010000138.1:0-9149 GCA_044237995.1 Rubrivivax sp.
AGCGCGGTGCCCGAAAGCATCTTCGAAAGCGAGATGTTCGGCCACGAGGCCGGGGCCTTCACCGGGGCGCTCAAGCGCCGCATCGGCCGCATCGAGCATGCAAGTGCCGGCACGCTCTTTCTCGACGAGATCGAGTCCATGCCGCTGGCCCTGCAGGCCAAGCTGCTGCGCGTGCTGCAAGACCGCTGCGTGCAGCGCCTGGGCAGCAACTCCGAGCAGCCCGTGGACTGCCGCGTCGTCGCCGCCACCAAGGTCGACCTCGCGGCCGAGGCTGCGTGCGGGCGCTTTCGCGCCGACCTCTACTACCGGCTCAATGTCGGCGCCATCCGGCTGCCCGCCCTGCGCGAGCGGCTGGAAGACCTGCCCGTGCTGCTGGAGCGCTTCATCGAAGACGCTGCGCGGCGGCTGCACGTGCCGCCGCCACCCTGGGGCGCCCTCGAGCTGAGTCAGTGCGCCAGCCGCACCTGGCCGGGCAACCTGCGCGAGCTGCGCAACGCCGTGGACCGCTGGTGCCTGGGTGTGGAAGGGTTGGGCTCGGTGCAAACCTTGGCGCTGGAGCCCACGGGTGCGACTGCACCACCGGACTCTTCACCTGCGTCTGCACCTGCCCCGCGGGCCTCGCTGGAAGAGGCGCTCGAGGCGACCGAGCGCGCCTGCATCGAGGAGGCACTTCGCCGATCGGGGGGGCGCGTGGCGGCTGCGGCTCAATGGCTGGGGCTGTCGCGCAAGACCTTGTACGAAAAGCTTCACCGCCTGCGGATTCCGCTGCCCCGCGCACAGCAGCCTTCTTCAGGGCCGTGAGCAACGCGGCCCCTCACCCCCCGCGCCCAAGCTCCTCGGCACGCTGCCGCGCCGCGTGCAGCGCCCGCACGAAGGCCGCCTTGACGCCGGCCTCGTCGAGCGCCGTGATCGCCGCGTGCGTGGTGCCGCCCTTGGAGGTCACACGCGCGCGCAGGGTCTCGGGCGACTCCTCGGACTGCGCCGCGAGTGCAGCCGCCCCCGCGAAGGTCTGCTGGGCGAGCTCGCGCGCCTGCGCCGGCGTGAGCCCCATCTGTGTGCCCGCCTCGATCATGGCCTCGAGGAAATAGAACACGTAGGCCGGCCCCGAACCCGACAACGCCGTCACCGCGTCCAGATCCTGCTCACGCGCCACCCACACGAGCTCGCCCGTGGGCGCGAGCACGGCCTGCACGAGCGCGCGCTGCGCGTCGCTCACACCCTCGCGTGCGTACAGGCCCGCGATGCCGCGGCCGATGAGCGCGGGCGTGTTGGGCATCGCGCGCACCACCTGCACGCTGCCAGTGGCCGCCACGATCGTCTCGCTTCTCACACCGGCCATGATGCTCAACTGCAGCGCCGTGCCCACTTGCGGCGCGCACGGCGCGGCCGCCTCGGCAAAGACCTGTGGCTTGACGGCCCAGACCACCACCTCGGCCGCCGCCAGCGCGGGCCCGGCTGCCTCCAGCGCCTCGATGCCGAGCTCCGCGCGCAGCCGCTCGCGCTGCGCCGCCACGGGCTCCACGACGACGAAGCCACCGGCCGGCGCGCCTGAGCGGCGCAGGCCGCCGAGGATGGCCAGCGCCATGTTGCCGCCGCCGATGAAGCCGATGAGGGGCAAGGTGTTCATGGCATCAGTTTAGGGGCCAGGCGCTACAGTCCCGCACGCCTCCACCTGCCGAACGCTTGCACATGGGCACCTTCCTCTCCTACGTCCACCCCACCCCCGAGAGCCCCTGGGGCACCTACCTGGCGCAGGTCGACCGCGTGCTGCCCTACCTCGGGGAGCTGGCGCGCTGGGCCGAGACGCTCAAGCGCCCCAAGCGCTCGCTCATCGTGGACGTGCCCATCGAGATGGACGACGGCACCGTCGCCCACTTCGAGGGCTTTCGCGTGCAGCACTCGCTCACGCGCGGCCCGGGCAAGGGCGGCGTGCGCTACCACCCGGACGTCACGCTCGAGGAGGTGATGGCCCTGGCGGCGTGGATGAGCATCAAGAACGCCGCCGTGAACCTGCCCTACGGCGGCGCCAAGGGCGGCATCCGCGTGGACCCGAAGCGGCTCTCCCGGCGCGAACTGGAAAAGCTCACGCGCCGCTACACGAGCGAGATCGGCATCATCATCGGCCCGCACCAGGACATCCCGGCCCCGGACGTCAACACCAACGCACAGATCATGGCGTGGATGATGGACACCTACTCGATGAACGTGGGGGCCACCGCCACGGGCGTCGTCACGGGCAAGCCGGTAGACCTGGGCGGCTCGCTCGGGCGCGTGAAGGCCACCGGGCGCGGCGTCTTCGTCACCGGGCGCGAGGCCGCCCGGCGCATCGCGCTGCAGCTCGACGGCGCGCGCGTGGCCGTCCAGGGCTTCGGCAACGTGGGCTCATCGGCGGCCGAGCTCTTTCACCAGGCGGGCGCGCGCATCGTGGCCGCGCAGGACCACACCGGCACCATCTTCAACGACCGCGGCCTGGACCTGGCCGAGCTCATGCCGCACGTGCGTGCCACGGGCGGCGTGGCGGGCTTCAAGGGCGCCGAGGCGATGGCCGGCGAGGAGTTCTGGGACGTGCGCTGCGACATCCTGATCCCCGCGGCGCTGGAAGGCCAGATCACCCCCGAGCGTGCGCGGCGGCTGACCGCCCGCCTCGTGCTCGAGGGCGCCAACGGGCCCACGCTGCCCTCGGCCGACGACATCCTCTCCGAGCGCGGCGTGCTCGTCGTGCCCGACGTCATCTGCAACGCCGGCGGCGTCACGGTGAGCTACTTCGAGTGGGTACAGGACTTCAGCTCCTTCTTCTGGACCGAAGACGAGATCAACCTGCGCCTGGACAAGATCATGGTCGGGGCGCTGAAGAACATCTGGGAGACGGCCGACCGCCACCGCATCACGCTGCGCACGGCCACCTTCGCGGTGGCGTGCCAGCGCATCCTCGGCGCCCGCGCCGAGCGGGGCCTGTACCCCTGATCAGCGCGAGGCCGCAGGCGCCGGGGAAGGGGCCGCGGGGGCCGCGGCCCCACCGGGGGCGGCCGGGTTGGGTATCGTCAACCCCGGCCCGATCGGGATGTCGGGCGTGACGCTCACGCGTGTGACGAAGTGGCGCGTGTCGCCGAAGCAGCTCGTGGGCAGCCCCACCTTCTCCTCGTAGTGCAGGCTCACGCGCCGGCCGATGACCTGCGTGATCTGCTGCGCCACCGCGTCGTCGCGCACCGTGAAGTAGAACTTCTCCACCGAGCTGCCGGGCAGCGACACGAGCGCGAGCTCGCCCTCCCAGGTCTTGCACAGCCACCCCTTGTGGGAGATCTTCTGCACCCACCCGGCGCGCTCGCCGCTGGAGTAGCTCCAGCTCAGCGCAGCCCAGAAGTAGCCACTGACGAGGACGGCCAGCACGGCCAGGGCGGCGAGGAGGCGGGACATGGTCGTCGAGCGGGCTTGCGCGTGGTCAAGGCTCGCATCGTCTCACGAAGCGCATGCTTGCGAAGGCCCCGTGCGGGATCGCGGCGCGCGCGCCGCGGCGCCCCCAGCCGCTACGATGCGGGTCCGAGCCCTTTGTCCCCCCCTTCGGCACCCCCTTCGGCACCCACCCGCCCCATGCGCCATCCCTTCGACCCCACCGCCGCCCCGCCCGCCGACGCCGCCGGCGCCGGGGAACTCTCCTTCGACGTCACCGAGGCCGACTTCCGCCGCACCGTGCTCGAGCGCTCGCTCGAGGTGCCGGTGCTGCTGGACTGCTGGGCGCCGTGGTGCGGCCCGTGCCGCAACCTCAAGCCGGTGCTGGAAAAGCTCGTGCAGGATTACGGCGGGCGCTTCGTGCTGGCCAAGCTCAACACCGACGAGGCCCCGCAGATCTCCGCGGCACTGCAGATCCGCAGCATCCCGCTGGTGGTGCTGTTCATCGGCGGGCGGCCGGTGGACCAGTTCATGGGCGCGCAGCCCGAGGGCCAGGTGCGCCAGTTCCTGGACCGGCACCTGGGCGCCGAGCCCGTCTCGCCGGTGGACGAGTTGCGCGAGCAGGCCGCCCAGGCACCCGACGCCGAGACGGCGATCGCGCTGCTGCAAGAGGCGCTCTCGGTGGAGCCGCAGCACCCCGAGCTGCTGATGGACCTGGCCGAGCGGCTCATCGCCCTGCCCGAGCCCGACGAGGCGCAGGCCGTGCTCGAGGCCGTGCCGGCCGAAGGCCGCGACGATCGCCACGCCGCGCTGCTCAAGCGCCTGGCGCTGGCGCGCAACCGCCCGCCGGGAGACGCGCAGGCGCTGGCCGCACGCATCGCCTCGAACCCGCGCGACTTCGAGGCGCGCTTCGCGCTGGCGGCGTTGCGCATCTATGCCAGCGAGTTCGATGCCGCCTTCGAGCAGCTGCTGGAGGTGGTGCTGCGCGACAAGGCCGAGTGGCGAGAGAAGGCGCGCGTGCAGCTCATCGAGTGGTTTGCCGCCTGCCCCGATGCCGATGCCGTCAGCCGGGGGCGCCGCTTCCTGGGCATGTACCTGAACTGACCCGGGATCCGCGAGGTGGCGCCGGGCCCTGCCGGCGCGCGCTCAGGCTTGCAGATCCTCGGCCTGGATGGGCAGCCGCCGCACCCGCCGCCCGGTGAGCGCTGCCAGCGCATTGACCACCGCCGGGGCCAGCGGCGGCACCCCGACCTCGCCCACGCCGCCAGGCGGCCGTGCGCTGGGCACCAGGTGCGTCTCCACGCGCGGCATCTCGTGCATCCGCAGCACGTCGTAGGCCGGGAAGTTGGCCTGCTCCACGGCCCCGTTGCGCACCGTGATCTGGCCACGCAGCACGGCGCCCAGCGCAAACGCCACCGACCCCTCCATCTGCGCCCGCACGCCGTCGGGGTGCACCGCCACCCCGCAGTCCAGGGCGCACACCACCCGGTGCACGCGCAGCGCCCCCTGCTCGATCGAGACCTCGGCCACCTGCGCACAGATCGAGCCGAAGCTCGCGTGCAGCGCCACGCCGCGGGCGCGTCCTGCAGGCAGCGGCGCGCCCCAGCCTGCCTGGCGGGCCGCGAGCTCCAGCACCGCGCGGTGGCGCGGCCGCGCCGCCAGCAGCGCCAGCCGGTAGGCCACGGGATCCTGCCGCGCCGCCTGCGCCAGCTCGTCGACGAAGCACTCGGTGAAAAATCCGTTGTACGAGTGCCCGACGCTGCGCCAGTACCCCACGGGAATGGAGGTCTGGACGAGATGTTGGCGCACACTTACGTTCTTGATCCCGTAGGGAAGGTCGAAGGCCCCCTCGAGCTGGAACTTGTCGGGCAGCCCGCCCGGCAGGGGCAAGCCCAGCACGCGCTGCGCGTGCGGCAGCGAAACAGGTGGCGCCGCCACCCGGTTGAGCCAGGCCAGCGGCTGGCCCGAGGCATCGAGCACCGCCTGAAAGCTCGCCGCGGCCGCCGGCCGGTACACGTCGTGGCGCAGGTCCTCCTCGCGTGACCACAGCAGCTGCACCGGCGCGCCGTCCAGACGCATGGCGATGGCCACCGCCTGGTGCACCATGTCGACTTCCAGCCGCCGCCCGAACCCCCCGCCCACGGCCGTGAGGTTGAGCGTCACGGCCGCCGGCCACACGCCGGCGGTGCGCGCGGCGCGCAGACGCGCCAGGATCGGCACCTGCGTCGGGCACCACAGCGTCACGCGGCCGCCTTGCACCTGGGCCGTGCAGTTCACCGGCTCGAGTGCGGCGTGCGCCAGCAGCGGCGCCTCGTAGAGCGCCTCCACCTTGGCGGGGGCCGCAGCGAGCGCCGCCTGGGCATCGCCCTCGTCGCGAAACCCGCCGAAGCCCGCGTCGGGGCCACGTACGGCCTCGCGCAGCTGCGCCCGCAGCGCCTGGCTGTCGGCCGCCGGATTGGGGCCGGCCTCCCAGTCGATCCTCAGCGCATCGAGCGCGCGCTGGGCGCGCCAGTGCCGGTCGGCCACCACCACCACGGCCTGCCCGTCGAGGTCGAAAGCCGCCCGCACCCCGGGCTGTGCGAGCGCGGGCGCGGGATCGAAGGCCTGAAGCCGGCCGCCGAAGGTGGGGCAGTGGCGAATGGCCGCATGCAGCATGCCCGGCAGCCGCACGTCGGCACCGTAGGCGGTGGCACCACTGAGCACGCCGGGCCGGGGCAACCGCGCCGCCTCTCGACCAATGAGCCGCCACTGCGCCGCGGGCTTGAGCGCGATCGACTCGGGCACAGGCAGCGCCGCAGCCTCGCGCACGAGCTCGCCAAAGCCGGCGCGACGGCCGCTGGCGGCGTGGCTCACGGCCCCGCGCTCGACGGCCAGAGCCGAGGCGGGCACCCCGAAGCGCCGCGCGGCCGCCTCCACGAGCATCGCCCGCGCAGCCGCACCGGCCGCACGCATGGGCTCCCAGGCGTCGCGCACGCTGGCCGAGCCGCCGGTGGCCTGCAGCGACAGCCACAGCCCCGCACGCTGCAGCGCGGCGCGCGCAGAGCGCGCCGCCAGGCTCGTGTCGTCGCCCTCGAAGACCGAAGCGTTGAGCAGCACCGCCGTGTTGGCGTACACACGCCCCACCGGCGCAAAGGCCACCTCCACGCCGTTCGGCCAGTCGGCCTCCAGCTCCTCGGCCACGAGCAGCGCCAGCGCCGTGTGCACGCCCTGGCCCATCTCCACCCGCGGCATGGCCACCGTCACGCGGCCGTCCGGCGCGATGCGCACCCAGGCGTTGAGCGCCAGCTCGCCGGCCGGGCCGGCGAACTCTGCGGCCTGGCCCAGGCGCTCGGCCGCGCCCGGGGCCGAGCAGCCCACGAGCCAGCCCGCCGAGCCGAGCGAGCCGGCCACGAGGAAGGCGCGACGGTTGAGCGGCATGCGAGAGCCCTCAGCCAGCCCCGGCAAGGCCGCGCTCGCCAAAGAGCGCCGTGCCCACGCGCACGATCGTGGCGCCCTCGGCGATGGCCGACTCGAGGTCGGCGCTCATGCCCATCGACAAGGTGTCAAGGGCCAGGCCCTGCGCGCGCAGGCCGGCCAGCAGTTGTGCGAGCAGATGGTGCGGCGCGCGCTGCGCGGCCGGGTCGTCGGCCGGCTCGGGAATGGCCATCAGCCCGCGCAGCTGCAGCCGCGGCAGCGCCGCGACCGCCAGCGCCAGCGCCGGAAGCTCCGCCGGCGCCACCCCGCTCTTGCTCGCCTCGCCGCTGACGTTGACCTGCAGGCACACCTGCAGCGGCGGCAGCTGCGGCGGGCGCTGCTCGGCCAGGCGCTGCGCGATCTTGAGCCGGTCCACCGTGTGCACCCAGTCGAAAGCCTCGGCCACCAGGCGCGTCTTGTTGCTCTGCAGCGGCCCGATCAGGTGCCAGCGCAGCTGCGCGCGCAGTGGCGCCAGGGCTGCGATCTTCTCCAGCGCCTCCTGCACGTAGTTCTCGCCGAAGTCCGCCTGCCCACACTCGACCGCCTCGCGCACCGCCTGCGCGCCCTGGGTCTTGCTCACCGCCAGCAACGTGACGCTTTGCACGTCACGCCCGGCCAGCGCGCAGGCGTTTTCGATCCGACCCTTCACCGTTTGCAGCCGCGTGCCGATGCTCGCCATAATGCCCGCAGCTTATCGCCTCGGCGGGTCGCTGCGCGCGGCGCATCCCATGGAAATCACCCAACTGCTGGCCTTCGCGGTCAAGAACAAGGCCTCCGACCTTCACCTGTCGGCGGGCCTGCCGCCCATGATCCGCGTGCACGGCGACGTGCGGCGCATCAACGTGGAGGCCCTGGACACCTCGCGCGTGCACGACATGGTCTACGACATCATGACGGACTCGCAGCGCAAGCAGTTCGAGGAGACGCTGGAGTGCGACTTCAGCTTCGAGATTCCGGGCCTGTCGCGCTTTCGGGTCAACGCCTTCAACCAGAACCGCGGCACGGGCGCCGTCTTCCGCACGATCCCGAGCAAGATCCTCACGCTCGAGCAGCTCAACGCGCCGCGCATCTTCGCCGAGCTCTCGCTCAAGCCGCGCGGCCTGGTGCTCGTCACCGGGCCCACCGGCTCGGGCAAGAGCACGACGCTGGCGGCGATGATCAACCACCTCAACGAGAACGCCTATGGTCACGTGCTCACGGTGGAGGACCCCATCGAGTTCGTGCACGAGAGCAAGAAGTGCCTGGTCAACCAGCGCGAGGTCGGGCCGCACACGCTGAGCTTCACCAACGCGCTGCGCGCCGCACTGCGCGAGGATCCCGACGCCGTGCTCGTGGGCGAGCTGCGTGACCTGGAGACCATCAAGCTCGCGCTCACCGCGGCCGAGACGGGCCACCTCGTGTTCGGCACGCTGCACACGAGCTCGGCGGCCAAGACGGTGGACCGCATCGTCGACGTCTTCCCCGGCGACGAGAAGGACATGGTGCGCTCGATGCTGTCGGAGTCGCTCGTGGCCGTGATCTCGCAGGCCCTGGTCAAGATCAAGGACGGCAGCGGCCGCGTGGCCGCCCACGAGATCATGCTGGGCACGGCTGCCATCCGCAACCTCATCCGCGAGAACAAGGTGGCGCAGATGTACTCGGCCATCCAGACCGGCCAGGGCATGGGCATGCAGACGCTCGACCAGAACCTCGCAGAGCTCGTGCGGCGAAACATCATCTCGACGGCCGAGGCGCGCCAGTACGCCAAGTCGCCCGAGAACTTCCCCGGCTGAGGCGCACCCCGCTTCGCCTGCCGGCCCCCGACGCGACCGACCCCCCCTCATGGAACGCGACCAGGCCACCAAGTTCATCAACGACCTGCTGCGGCTCATGCTCAGCCGCAACGGCTCGGACCTCTTCCTCACGGCCGAGTTCCCGCCGGCCATCAAGGTCGACGGCAAGATCACGCGCGTGAGCCCGCAGCCGCTCACTGCGCAGCAGACGCTGCAGCTGGCGCGCACGATCATGAACGACCGCCAGGTGGCGGACTTCGAGCGCACACGCGAGTGCAACTTCGCCATCTCCCCGCCCGGGCTCGGGCGCTTTCGCGTCAACGTCCACATCCAGCAAGGCGCCGTCGGCATGGTGCTGCGCGCGGTGCCCTCCAAGGTGCCCACCATCGACGAGCTGACGCTGCCGGCTGCGCTCAAGGACATCGCGATGACCAAGCGCGGTCTGGCGATCCTGGTGGGCGCCACCGGCTCGGGCAAGAGCACGTCGCTGGCGGCGATGGTGGACTGGCGCAACGAGAACGCGCACGACCACATCAT
>JBIIED010000139.1:0-9112 GCA_044237995.1 Rubrivivax sp.
CGGCGCGCAGATCCACCTCAAGCGCGAGGACCTCAACCACACGGGCGCGCACAAGGTCAACAACACGATCGGCCAGGCGCTGCTGGCACGGCGCATGGGCAAGCCGCGCGTGATTGCCGAGACGGGCGCCGGCCAGCATGGCGTGGCCACCGCCACGATCTGCGCGCGCTACGGCATGGAGTGCGTGGTGTACATGGGCAGCGAGGACGTCAAGCGCCAGTCGCCCAACGTGTATCGGATGCACCTCCTGGGCGCCAGGGTGGTGCCGGTGGAGTCGGGCAGCAAGACGCTCAAGGACGCGCTCAACGAGGCGCTGCGCGACTGGGTGACGAACGTCGAGCACACCTTCTACATCATCGGCACCGTGGCCGGCCCGCACCCCTACCCGACGATGGTGCGCGACTTCCAGAGCGTCATCGGGCAGGAGTGCCTCACGCAGATGCCGGCACTCATCGGGCGCCAGCCCGATGCGGTCATTGCCTGCGTGGGCGGGGGCAGCAACGCGATGGGCATCTTCCACCCCTACATCGCGCACGAGGGCACACGCCTGATCGGCGTGGAAGCCGCCGGCGAGGGCCTGGACAGCGGCAAGCACTCGGCCTCGCTCACGCGCGGCTCGCCCGGCGTGCTGCACGGCAACCGCACCTACCTGCTGCAGGACGACAACGGCCAGATCACCGAGACGCACTCGATCTCCGCCGGCCTGGACTACCCGGGCGTGGGCCCCGAGCACGCGTACCTCAAGGACATCGGCCGCGCCGAGTACGTGGGCATCACCGACGCGGAGGCGCTCTCCGCCTTCCACCGCCTGTGCCGCACCGAGGGCATCATCCCCGCGCTCGAGTCGAGCCACGCGGTGGCCTACGCGATGCAGCTGGCCGCCACGATGCGCCCGGACCAGCACCTGCTCGTGAACCTCTCCGGCCGCGGCGACAAGGACATCGGCACGGTGGCCGACCTGTCGGGCGCCGACTTCTACTGCCGGCCCTCCTGTCGCGGTCAGGCGGTCAAGGGCGGGCCGGTGACGGTGGAGGTGCGCAGCGCCAAGGGGGCAGCATGAGCCGCATCCAGAGCGTGTTGGCCGCGCTGAAGGCCCAGGGCCGCCAGGCCCTCATCCCCTACGTCACCGCCGGGGATCCCGACCCCGCCTCCACCGTGGCCGTGATGCACGCGCTGGCCGAGGGAGGCGCCGACATCATCGAGCTGGGCGTGCCCTTCTCCGACCCCATGGCCGACGGCCCCGTCATCCAGAAGGCCAGCGAGCGCGCGCTGGCCCGCGGCGTGGGCCTGCGCCAGGTGCTGCAGTGGGTGCGGGAGTTCCGCCAGACCGACTCGGCCACCCCTGTGGTGCTGATGGGCTACGCCAACCCGATCGAGCGCCACGAGCAGCGCGACGGTGCGGGCAGCTTCGTGGCCGCCGCCGCGGAGGCGGGCGTGGACGGGGTGCTCGTGGTGGACTACCCGCCGGAGGAGTGCGAGGCCTTTGCCGCGCGCCTGGCCGCGCACGGGCTCGACCCGATCTTCCTGCTCGCGCCCACTTCCACCGAGGCGCGGATGGAGCAGGTCGGGCGCGTGGCCACCGGCTACGTGTACTACGTGTCGCTCAAGGGCGTGACGGGCGCCGGGCACCTGGACACCGACTCGGTGGCGCAGGCCGTGCCGCGCATCCGCGCGCACGTGAAGGTGCCCGTGGGTGTGGGCTTCGGCATCCGTGACGCCGCCTCGGCGCGCGCGGTGGCGCAGGTGGCCGACGCGGTGGTCATCGGCACCCGCCTCGTGCAGATCCTGCAGGAGGCCGGCGGCGGCGACAATGTGCCTGCAGCGGCGCGCGGCTTCATGGCCGAGATCCGCGCCGCGCTCGATGCCTGAGGAGGAGACGAAGCGATGAGCTGGTTGGACAAGCTGCTGCCGCCGAAGATCCAGCACACCGACCCGAGCGAGCGCCGTTCGGTGCCCGAGGGCCTGTGGATCAAGTGCCCGTCGTGCGAGACGGTGCTCTACCGCAGCGACCTGGAAAGCAACCACTTCGTCTGCCCGAAGTGCTCGCATCACCACCGCGTCGGCGCGCGCGCGCGGCTGGACGGCTTCCTGGACGCCGAGGGGCGCTGGGAGATCGGCCAGGAGGTGCTGCCGGTGGATGCGCTGAAGTTCCGCGACAGCCGCCGCTATCCGGAGCGGCTGAAGTCGGCGCTGGAGTCCACCGGCGAGACCGACGCGCTGGTGGTGATGGGCGGCGCGGTGATGAGCGTGCCCCTCGTGGCGGCCTGCTTCGAGTTCGACTTTCTTGGCGGCTCCATGGGCTCGGTGGTGGGCGAGCGCTTCGTGCGCGGCGTGCACGCCGCGGTCGAGCAGAAGGTGCCCTTCGTCTCGTTTGCCGCCAGCGGCGGCGCGCGCATGCAGGAGGGCCTGCTGAGCCTGCTGCAGATGGCCAAGACCAATGCCGCGCTCACGCGGCTGGCCAAGGCGCGGCTGCCCTTCGTGAGCGTGCTCACGGACCCGACCATGGGGGGCGTGTCGGCGAGCTTTGCCTTCATGGGCGACGTCGTGATCGCCGAGCCGCGGGCGCTCATCGGCTTTGCCGGGCCGCGGGTGATCGAGAACACGGTGCGCGAGAAGCTGCCCGAGGGCTTCCAGCGCGCCGAGTTCCTGCTGTCCAAGGGCGCCGTGGACATGATCGTCGACCGGCGCGAGATGCGCGAGCGCATCGCCCGGATGCTGGCGATGCTGCAGCGCCAAAGCGCCGACGCGGTGGCCTGAGCGCGCGCGACTTTCCGCGTCCGCCGTGACGTAGTGCCGGTGCCGTACCCCGCTTCGCGGGGGAGCGGCCCACCCCCGAGCGGCGAGGCCGCGCCGAGACTTCTCCCCAGGGCTGCACACCCCGTTGCAGCCGGCAAGGAGATCGGCGATGGCACTCTCGGGATTCAAGCAGGCGGCACTGGCCGCGACCCTCGCGGCGGCCTGCTCGGCCGGCTGGGCACAAGGCACGAGCGCCACGGTCAAGTTCAACGGCCAGGCCTACGGTGGCAGCAGCACCACGGCCACGCTCAATTTCGCACGCGATCCGCGCACCGGTTCGGCCAGCACGTTGTCGGCGGGCGCCGGCGCCTTCTCCATCACGCTCAACAACAGCAGTTCCTTCGCCTCCTACTGCATCGAGCCCTTTCAGTTCTTCGCTCCCGGCTCCACCTACACGAACTACACGCTGCGCACGGACGAGCAGAACTTCAAGTGGTCCAGCGGCTCGCCGGGCCTCAACGGCTTCGATCCGGCCCGCTCGGCGGCGATCGGGCAGCGCCTCGGGCAGCTGTGGGCCTATGCCGGCGCCAACTACGGCCTGGGCATCACCCCCACCCACGACAGCACCAAGCAGACGGCCTCCACCGCGCTGCAGTGGGCGATCTTCAACGTGCTGTACGACACCGACAACTCGGTGAAGGCCGGCGGCGCGGGCAACAACTTCTGGATCACGGAGACCTCGAGCAACGTATCCATCCTGAACCTGGCCAACACCATGCTCGGGCAGTCGCAGGCCTACCAGTTCCAGTACGGCGTGAGCGTGCTGACCGCAACGGGCAACCAGGATCAGCTCATTGCCGACGGCATCACCACCCCGGTGCCCGAGCCGGGCACCTTCGCGATGACGATGGCCGGATTGCTGGCCGTGGGCTTCGTGGCGCGCCGGCGCCGCCTGCCGCAGCAGGGGTGATCGGCGCCCGGCTAACATTGCCGGTGTGAACTTTCCCCACACGCTCGAGGGTTGGCTCGAGCACTGCGACCGGCTCGCCGTCGGCGCCTCCCACATGGCCTCCATCGAGCGCGCGGCGCAGCTGCGCGATGCGCTCGGGCTGGCTTTTCGCGTGCCGCAGGTGACCGTGGCCGGCACCAACGGCAAGGGCTCCACCTGCGCCATGCTGGAGGCCATCGCACGCGCCGCGGGCTACCGGGTGGGCGTGTACCAGAAGCCCGAGCTCGTGCGCTTCGAGGAGCGCTGCCGCATCGACGGGCAACCGGTGGAGGCCGAGCGGCTGCTGCCGCACTTCGAGGCGGTGGAGCGCGCGCGCGGCGACCTCGCGCTGTCGCGCTACGAGTTCACCACGCTGGCCATTGCGCGGCTGCTCGCCGAGGCCGAGCTGGACCTGGTCGTGCTCGAAGTCGGCATGGGCGGGCGCTACGACGCCGTGAACGCCTTCGACCCGGACGGCGTGATCATCACGAGCATCGACCTGGACCACATGGAGTTCCTCGGGCCCGACCGCGAGGCCATCGGGCTGGAGAAGGCGCAGGTGATGCGGCCCGGGCGCCCGGCCGTGGTGAGCGACCCGCTGCCCCCGGCGAGCATCGTGCGGCACGCCGAGTCGATCGGGGCAGACCTCTGGCTCGTGGGCCGGGACTTTCGCCACGCCGGCGACCGGCAGCAATGGAGCTGGGCGGGCCGGCGCCGGCGGCTGAGTGCGCTCGGGTACCCGGCGCTGCGCGGGGCCAACCAGCTCCTCAATGCCGCAGGCGTGCTCGCCCTGCTGGAGGCCCTGGGCGACCGGCTGCCGGTGAGCGCGCAGGCCGTGCGCGCGGGCCTGGCGGCCGTGGAGCTGCCCGGGCGCTTTCAGGTGCTGGCCGGCCAGCCCACGATCGTGCTGGACGTGGCCCACAACCCGCACTCGGTGGCCGTGCTCGCCTCCAACCTCGACCAGATGGGCTTTCATCCGCGCACGCATGCGGTGTTCGGCGCGATGCGCGACAAGGACATTCCGGGCATGCTCGCGCACATGGCCCCGCTGGTGGACAGCTGGCTCCTGTGCGAGTTGCCGCAGGCCCGAGCGGCCCGCGCAGCGGAGATCGACGCCATGCTCGGTGCCCTGCCGACGGCCGCGCGCGCCGGGCGCTCCTGCCACCCGGGCCCTGCTGCCGCCCTGCGCGAGGCCGTGGCCCATGCCGACCCGGCTGATAGGATCGTGGTGTTCGGTTCCTTCCACATGGTCGGGGGCGTGCTGCGCGAGCCGCTGCCTCGGCGAGGCGGCACCCACGCCGGCTGAGCGTGGTGGGGCCGGGCGCCGACGCCATCTGGTTGCAGCTGCTCGCACCTTCCCTCTCCTCCGTCCCCCCGCCGTCTCCCCCATCCGCCCGATGGACCTGAAGGACATGTTCACGCGCAAGGCCTCCGGGCCTGCTCCGGCCTCGGACGATCCGGTGCAGGCGGCGCGCCTGCGCGCGCGCCAGCGCCTGGTGGGTGCGGCGCTGCTGCTGGTGGCGGGCATCGTGGCCTTCCCGCTGTTGTTCGAGACGAAGCCCCGCCCCCTGCCGCTGGACACACCGATCGTCGCGGCACGTGCGCCTGGGGGCACACAGGCCCCCGGAGCCGGCGCGCCTGCGCCCAAGCCTGTCTTGCGAGCGGTGCCCACGGCAGCACCGCCCGCCCCGGCGCCGGCAGCGGCCGCCTCGGCACCTGTCGAGGCGCCTGCGCCGGTGGACGCTCCCCCGCCGGCGGAGCCCGCGGCATCTGACGCTGCGCGCGTGGCAGCGGCAGCCGTCGCAGTGGCCAAGGCGGCATCCGCGGCCGCTCCTGCGGCCAAGGCTGCACCTGTGGCCACTCCTGCGGCCAAGGCTGCACCTGTGGCCACTCCTGCGGCCAAGCCTGCTGCCGTGGCCGCGCCTGCCAAGCCTGCTGCAGCCTCTGCGCCGGTGGCCGCCGCGGCCGGCACTACCACTGCAGCCACTGCAGCCGAAGCCCCGGCGACCGCCTCCGCACCGCGCGCGGCGCGCTACGTGGTCCAGGTGGGCGCATTCTCCGAGCCAACCACCGCACGCGATGTGCGCAGCAAGGTCGAGCGGCTGGGCCTGAAGACCTATACCCAGGTGGTCGACACCGATAGCGGCAAGCGCACGCGGGTACGCGTCGGGCCCTTTGCGAGCCGCGAGGAGGCGATGCAGACGCTGGCCCGGATCCAGGCGGCGAGCCTGCCGGGCGTGGTGCTGGCGTTGTGACAGGGGCATTCAACGCGCTCGACCTCGCCTGGCTGGCCGCGCTGGTGCTCAGCGTGCTGGTGGCGCTGCGGCGCGGCCGTGATGCCGAGCTCGTGGCCGTCGTGCTGAGCCTGGCGGTGTACGTCGGGGCAGCCTGGGCGGCGCCGCCGCTTGCGCCCTGGGTGCCAGTGGGCGCGCCGGGCGGGGCGCTCAACCTGGCGGCAGCCCTCGTGGTGGCGCTGTCCGTCGGCACGGTGGGGGGGTGGCTCATCGGCCGGCTGCCGCTGCTGCTGGTGCGCCGGGGCCCGGGCGGGGCGGGTGGCGCATCTGGACGGGCGCTGGCCGCTGCCTTCGGGGCGCTTCGGGCCTGGGTGCTGGGCCTGATGGCAGCCACCGTGCTGGCCCTGACCCCTGCGGCACAATCCGCGCTCTGGCAGGACTCCACGCTCGCGCGCTGGCTCGCAGCCGGCGTGCGGGGCGTGCAGCCGCTGCTGCCACCGGAGCTGGTGCGGAACCTGCCGCGCTGAGCCCGAGGAAGGAACAAGCTCCCATGTGCGGCATCGTCGGCGCCCTCTCGACCGCGCCGGTCAACCAGCTGCTCTACGACGCGCTGCTGCTGCTGCAGCACCGCGGGCAGGATGCGGCCGGCATCGTCACGATGCAGGGCACGACCTGCTACATGCACAAGGCCCGGGGCATGGTGCGCGACGTGTTTCGCACGCGCAACATGCGCGCGCTGCCGGGCAGCGTGGGCCTGGGGCAGGTGCGCTACCCGACTGCGGGCAACGCCTTCAGCGAGGAGGAGGCGCAGCCCTTCTACGTGAACGCTCCGTTTGGCATCGTGCTCGTGCACAACGGCAACCTGACGAACGCGCAGGCGCTCAAGGCCGAGCTCTTCGAGGTGGACCGCCGCCACATCAACACGGGCAGCGACACCGAGGTGCTGATCAACGTGCTGGCGCACGAGCTGGAGGCCGCCGCGCGCGAGCTGCCGCTCACGCCGGCCCAGGTGTTTCGTGCCGTGGCCGGCGTGCACCGGCGCGTGCGCGGCTCGTACGCGGTGATCGCCCTCATCGCGGGCCACGGGCTGCTGGCCTTTCGCGACCCCTACGGCATCCGGCCGCTGTGCTTCGGGCAGGCGGATACGCCCGAGGGCACGGCGATCGTGGTGGCCAGCGAATCGGTGGCGCTGGAGGGAACGGGTCACCGGCTGGTGCGCGACGTGGCCCCCGGCGAAGCCCTCTTCATCGACCTCAAGGGGCAGGTGCACGCCCAGGCCTGCGCCGAGCGCGCCACGCTGCAGCCGTGCCTGTTCGAGTATGTGTACCTCGCGCGGCCCGACTCGGTGCTCGATGGCGTGTCCGTCTACCACGCGCGGCTGAACTTCGGCGAGGCGCTGGCGCAGCGCGTGATCAACGCGATGCCGCCCAGCGACATCGACGTCGTCATTCCGATCCCCGAGTCGAGCCGGCCCAGCGCCATGCAGCTGGCCTACCGCATCGGCAAGCCCTACCGCGAGGGCTTCGTGAAGAACCGTTACGTGGGCCGCACCTTCATCATGCCGGGGCAGGCGGTGCGCCGAAAGAGCGTGCGCCAGAAGCTCAACGCGATCGGCATGGAGTTTCGCGGGCGCAACGTGCTGCTCGTGGACGACTCGATCGTGCGCGGCACGACGAGCAAGGAGATCGTGCAGATGGCACGCGAGGCGGGCGCGCGCAGGGTCTACCTGGCCTCGGCCGCGCCGCCCGTGCGCCATGCCAACGTCTACGGCATCGACATGCCCACGCGCGAGGAGCTCGTGGCCTACGGGCGCGACGTCGAGGAGATCCGCACCTTCATCGGTGCCGATGCGCTCGTCTACCAGGACCTCGAGGCGATGAAGCGCGTGGTGGCCACGCTCAACCCGCGGCTGGACGGCTTCGAGGCAAGCTGCTTCGACGGCCGCTACATCACCGGAGACCTCGGCGCCGAGCAGCTCTCTCGCCTCGAGGCGGGCCGGCACGCGCAGCCTGCCGAGGAGGACGACCCGGCGCGGGGGCGACTGGCGCTGCACGCGGCCGGGGAAGGACAGGCATGACCACACCGAAGAAGACACTGCCGCGCGTGGCGCTGCCGCCTGACGCCCGGCCCGACACGCTGGCCGTGCGTGAGGGGCTGCCCGCCTCGGCCTGGGGCGAGAACTCCGAGGCCCTCTTCCTCACGAGCTGCTTCGTGCACCCGGACGCCGCCACCGCGGCGCGGCGCTTTGCCAACGAGGAGGAGGCCTTCGTCTACAGCCGCTTCTCGAACCCGAACGTGACGATCATGGAGCGGCGCCTGGCGGCACTCGAAGGCACCGAGGCCTGCATCGGCACGAGCAGCGGCATGGGCGCGATCCTGCTGCTGATGATGGCGCTGCTGAAGTCGGGCGACCATGTGCTGTGCTCGCGCAGCGTGTTCGGCGCCACGATCAAGCTGCTGCAGGGCGACTTCGGCCGCTTCGGGGTGGAGTCCACCTTCGTGGCGCAGACGGAGCTGGCCGAGTGGAAGGCCGCGATGCGCCCGAACACCCGGCTGCTCTTCGTGGAGACGCCCACCAACCCGCTGACCGAGGTGTGCGACATCCAGGCCCTGGCCGACCTCGCGCACAACGCGGGTGCGCTGCTGGTGGTGGACAACTGCCTGTGCTCGCCGGCGCTGCAGCAGCCGGTGAAGTTCGGCGCCGACATCGTGATGCACTCCGGCACGAAGTTCCTCGACGGGCAGGGGCGCGTGAACGCCGGTGCGCTGTGCGCGAGCGAGGCGCTCGTGGCCGGGCAGTTCGTGCCGCTGATGAGAAGCGCCGGCATCAACCTCTCACCCTTCAACGCGTGGGTGGTGGCCAAGGGGATGGAGACGCTCTCGGTGCGCGTGCGCGCGCAAAGCGAGCGCACGCTCGAGCTCGCGCGCTGGCTCGAAGGGCACCCGGCGGTGGCGCGCGTGCTGCACCCGGGCCTGGCCTCGCACCCGCAGCACGAACTGGCCATGCGTCAGCAGAGCGGGCAGGGCGGGGCGGTGCTGAGCTTCATCGTCAAGGGCGGCCGGGAGGAGGCCTTCTCCGTCATCGACGCCACGCAGGTGTGCAGCATCGCCGCCAACTTCGGCGACGTGCGCTCGATCATCACCCACCCGGCGA
>JBIIED010000396.1:0-2671 GCA_044237995.1 Rubrivivax sp.
CTCCGCGCCGATGTTCCAGACGTTGGAGCGGTAGCACACCGCCAGCCCGAGCGCGATGACGATGAGCGGCGTGGCCTTGAGCAGCACCTCGCTGATCTGCCGGCGCGAGGACAACGGCTCCAGGAAGATCACGCGCAGCCCCGCCACCGGATCCTTGCCCAGGCCGGCCAGGATGAGCGCGGCCACCAGCGCCGTGAGCGCCAGCGCGATCAGCGGCGAGGCGAAGGTCATGGCCCGCGAGGGCACCGCACGCGGCTCAAGCCTCGGCACGGTCGACCTCCGCGGCGTGATCCGTCCACAAGCCCGACATCCAGCTTCCGATCTGCTCCACGGTGGCCGATGCCGCCGGCACGGCGGGCGAGAGCCGGCCGCGGGCAATGACCACCAGCCGGTCGCTGATCTCGAACAGCTCGTCGAGCTCCTCGCTCACCACGAGGATGGCACAGCCCGCGTCACGCAGCGCCAGCAGTTCGCCGCGGATCAGCGCCGCCGCGCCGACGTCCACGCCCCAGGTGGGCTGCGCCACCACGAGGCAGGCCGGGCTGGCGTCGATCTCGCGGCCGACGATGAACTTCTGCAGGTTGCCGCCCGACAGCGACCGCGCCAGTGCAGCGGGGCCGCCTGCCTTGACCTGAAAGCGCTCGATGATGCGCGCAGCCAGACCGTGCACGGCCCTCGGGCGCACCCAGCCACTGCCGCTGACCGACTCGACGCGCGTGAGCAGCGTGTTGGAGGCCAGGGAGAGCGTGGGCACGGCACCGCGCCCGAGCCGCTCCTCGGGCACGAAGTGCAGCCCCGCGTCGCGCCGCTTGCGCGGGGGGTCGCTGCCCACGGGCTGGCCCCCGAGCGTGATGGAAGGCGGCGCTGGGCGATCGTCCTCGCCCGAGAGTGCTGCCAGGAGTTCCTGCTGGCCGTTCCCCGACACACCCGCTACCCCCAGGATCTCACCGGCACGGACATCGAGCGTGATGTCCTGCAGGTCCACTCCGAAGGGATCCAGGCGCGGCAGGCTCAGGCGCTTGACGGCCAGCACCACCGGGCCCGCCTCGCGCGCCCCATGCCGAAGCTGCGGCGGCTCGGCCCCGATCATCAGGCGCGACAGGCTGGCGGTGGTCTCACGCGTGGGGTCGACCTCGCCTGCCACGCGCCCGCCGCGCAGCACCGTGCAGTGGTGGCACAGCGCGCGGATCTCGTCGAGCTTGTGGCTGATGTAGAGGATGCTCGTGCCCTGCTCGGCCAGGCGCCGCAGGGTGGCAAAGAGCTTGTCCACCGCCTGCGGGGTGAGCACGGAGGTGGGCTCGTCCAGGATGAGCAGCTGCGGGTCGGTCAGCAGCGCGCGCACGATCTCCACGCGCTGGCGCTCGCCCACCGACAGCGAGTGCACCGGCCGCAGCGGATCGACCTCCAGGCCGTAGGTGTGGGCGACCTCGCGGATGCGCTGCGTGATGCCGGCCAGCGTCGTGTCGCGCTCCAGGCCGAGCCAGACGTTCTCGGCCACGCTCAGCGTGTCGAAGAGCGAGAAGTGCTGGTAGACCATGCTGATGCCGAGCCGCCGCGCCGCCGCGGGGCTGGCAATGCGCACGGGCTCGCCGTTCCAGCGGATCTCGCCCTCGTCGGGATGCACCGCGCCGTAGATCACCTTCATCAGCGTGCTCTTGCCGGCGCCGTTTTCGCCCAGCACGGCGTGAATCTGGCCAGGGGCCACGCGCAGGCTCACACCGTCGTTGGCCTTGACGGCGGGATAGCGCTTGACGATTCCGGACAGTTCGAGCCTGTACAAGGGGAGCTCACCTTCGGTGGCAGCGACCGCGGCCGCGGCCGAGTGTGCGGGAGCCTTCAGCCCGCGCGTGCATATTGTCGTGTGCCTGCCACCCAGGTTTCCACCAAGTCCGCCTCGTCGCCCAGGGTCATCCAGGCAAAGAGCCGGTCGTGCAGGTCGCGTGCCACGGCCTGGCGACGCTGCGCCAGCGGGTGGGTGGCCGTCTGCCAGACGCAGAAGTCGGCGTGCGTGCCGGGTTCGAGCGAGCCGATCTCGTGGCCGAGCTGCAGGGCCTGCGCTGCGCCGCGCGTGGCCGCGTGCAGCAGCGCCCATGCGGTGACCCGGCGCTGCAGCCCCGCCTGCACCTGGTAAGCAGCCAGCAGCGTGCGGCGCATGGACAGGCTCGTGCCGCCGCCCACGTCGCTGGCCACGCTCACCGCCACGCCTGCCTCGCGCGCAGCGCGCCAGTCGAACAGCCCGCTGCCCAGAAACAGGTTGGAACTCGGGCAGAAGGCCACCTGCGAGCCAGCCGCGGCCAGCCGCACCCGGTCCTCGTCGTCCAGCCAGATGCCGTGGGCGAAGATGCTGCGCGGGCCGAGCAGCCCGTGCCGGACATACACATCGAGGTAGCTGCGCGCTTCGGGGAAGAGCTCGCGCACCCACTGCACCTCCTGCACGTTCTCGGCCACGTGCGTCTGCAGGTACAGCCCCGGCGCGCTGGCCAGCAGCCGGCCAGCCAGCGCCAGCTGGGCCTCGCTCGAGGTGGGCGCAAAGCGCGGCGTCATGGCGTAGGCCAGGCGCCCTCGGCCGTGCCAGCGCTCGATCTGCGCCCGGCACACACGCTCGGCCACGGCCGGATCGGCCGCATCGCACAGGGCAGCCGGGGCATGCCGATCCATCAGCACCTTGCCC
>JBIIED010000397.1:0-2665 GCA_044237995.1 Rubrivivax sp.
ACGTGCCCGCTGCGCAGCCGCGCATCGACGACTTCCACCACCGTCCACACGCCCTCGGCAAAGGCCTGCGCCACGGCGCGGCCCACGCCGGCGAGCAACTGCGACAGGGCCACCCCCTTGCGGGGCACGTCGACCTCATAGGCCGGTGGAGGCGGCGCAGCCACTTCGCGCACGGTGCTCGGCGGCACGCCCTCTGCCGCTGCAGGCAGCCACTCGGCAAAGGGAGAGAGGTCACGCCCGGGCGGCACGAACCAGCGCCGGGCCTCGGCGTCCCAGCGCGCGCCCAGTGCCTTGACGGCCTCGCGGTCGGCGTAGCGGGTGGTGAGGTAGGTGCCTTCGGACATGGCGCAGGGACTGTAGCGCGCAAACCCGGTACGCGAGGCGACCCGGACCCAGGACGATCCTTATCACTCGCGAACGAGCGCTTCAGCCATCACGCGGCCTTGCCCGGGACAGCCGCAATCGGGTCACGAGCGCCACGAGCACACGCGTGTGGACGACGGGAACTCACCCACAATCGGCGCCGTTTCCGCACCGCCGGGCCAACAGCAGGCAAGACCCAGACACCTCTGACAAAGACTCGCGATGACCGAAGCCGAAAGCGCGGCGGCGCCGGCCCCACATGCGTCTCTTCACCGAGGCTCGCGCAGAACGTGGCCCGGGCAAGCACGGGCAGCCGCAAGGGCCGAACGTACAGACCCTGCTCAGAGGACTGAGGTATCAGCACGCTAATGCGCAACCTCAAATGGAAGGCAGACCGCCGAGAAACAAGAAATCAACCAAGCAAAAGCTGACTGATTGCACTCAGCGATCGCTGCTGCCCACGCTAAACCACTTTGCAGCCCTTCTCGGCACCGATCTTCTCAAGATGCTTCTGTCTATCCTTTGCAGCCTCGATGGCTTCCTCTGTGTTCTTGTAAGTACCGAGCATTGCCGGCCAGAAGAATATGGCGGCGGCAACGTTCGTGCCCGTTACCCCCCGCTCCTTCCTGGCCTTCGCTTCGAAATCTTGGGCTTCCGCATAGGCGGCCTGCAATTGAGGACAAGACATTGCTGAGTCTTGGCTCTGTTTCGTTTGAACTACCGTAGGCGTCGCGCAGGCACTCAGCAGTCCGGCCAGGCCCAAAGCAAAAACGCCCTTTATCTTCAACATTCGAATCTCCCTGTGGTTTTTCCCCAAAATGGGACGGAAATTTTGGTTCGGAAACAATTGGAAAAGCTCATAGCTGAGCCGAGTGTGAGGTCTTCCTACAAACGCCCTGTCCGGCAACTTCGCCCCCATGCGAGGAGGCACGAGCGCGGGCATGCCGGTGCATAAACTGATCGGCGAGGGTCAGCACGCGTCAAGACAGATGCCGCCCGGTTCATGGAGCCAGAGCCCTCCAATCCGAGCAGGGCAGGATTGACAGGCCGAACACGGCGTCGCGTTTGTAGTTTCGGACCAGGGCCCCGATAGGTGAGCCGTTGAGCATGTGGGTTGACCAGGCCCACATTCGCATGACGACCCGGCCACCCAGCCCGCCTGACCTACCATCTCGGCCGTCATGACCGCCCCGCCCCCCGCCGCCGCCCCGCCTCCAGGCGACTTCTCGGCGCACACGCCCATGATGGCGCAGTACCTGCGCATCAAGGCCGAGCACCCCGACATCCTCCTGTTCTACCGGATGGGGGACTTCTATGAACTCTTCTTCGACGACGCGCGCAAGGCACACCGGCTGCTGGACATCACGCTGACCACGCGCGGGCAGAGCGCGGGCGAGCCGGTGGTGATGGCCGGCGTGCCGGTGCATGCCGTGGAGAGCTACCTCGCGCGGCTGCTGAAGTGCGGGGAATCGGTGGCGGTGGCCGAACAGGTGGGCGACGTGGCCACGGCCAAGGGGCCGGTGGAGCGCAAGGTGGTGCGGGTGGTGACGCCGGGCACCGTCACGGACAGCGAGCTGCTGGCCGAGCGTGCCGACACGCGCGTGCTGGCGCTGCATCGCGCCGCACCCGGGCGCCGCGACGGCCCGGCCTGGGGGCTGGCGTGGCTGAGCGTGGCCAGTGGCGAACTCGGCCTGACCGAATGCGCCGAGCGCGACCTGCCGGGCTGGATCGCGCGGCTGGAGCCCGCCGAGGTGCTGCACGCAGGGGGCGAGCTGCCCGAGGCGCTGGCGGCCGCGCGCACGTCGCTCACGGCTCGCCCGGCCTGGCAGTTCGACACGCCCCTGGGCGTTCGCAAGCTGTGCGCGCAGTTGCAGGTGGCCTCGCTCGCTTCCTTCCAGGCCCATGAGCTCACGGCGGCTCAGGCGGCAGCCGCCGCCCTGCTGAGCTACGCCGAGCACACCCAGGGCCGCACCCTGGCGCACGTGCAGCGCCTGCAGGTGGCCCGAGCGAGCGAGCTGCTGGAGCTGCCGCCGGCCACCGTGCGCAACCTCGAGCTCGTGCGCACGCTGCGCGGCGAGGAGGCACCCACGCTGCTGTCGCTGCTGGACACCAGCCGCACCGGCATGGGCAGCCGGCTGCTGCGCCACTGGCTGACGCACCCACCGCGCGAGCGCGCGCCGGCCAGCGCGCGCCACGACGCCCTGGCGCAACTGGCCGACGCGGGCTTCGAGCGGCTGCGCGAGGCGCTGCGCCAGGTGAGCGACGTCGAGCGCATCACCTCGCGCATCGCGCTGCGCCAGGT
>JBIIED010000140.1:0-9030 GCA_044237995.1 Rubrivivax sp.
CCAGCCGCACGCCGTTGGGGTAGAGGTAGAGATGGTCGCTGCTGGTGGTGCAGCCCGAAAGCAGCAGCTCGGCCATGGCCACCTGGGTGGACACGCGCACCATCTCCGGCGTGAGGCCGGCCCAGATTGGGTAGAGCGTGCGCAGCCAGCCGAAGAGTTCTGCGTCCTGCGCGGCAGGGATGGCGCGCGTCAGGCTCTGATACATGTGGTGGTGCGTGTTCACGAGCCCGGGCACCACCACGTGCCCGCGCGCGTCGATCACCTCGTCGGCCTCGCGCGGCATCTCTGCGGCCGGCCCGATGGCCTCGATCGCGCAGCCGCGCACGAGCACGCTGGCGTGGGCAAGCTCGCGCCGTTGGTCGTCCATCGTGGCGACGAGATCGGCGTTGCGGATCAGCAGGGTGCGAGAGGACATGGCCCGGGCATCATGGCAGCTCGAAGCCAGCCGCGCTGCGAATCTCGAAGATCTCCCCCGTGCCCGGGTGCGGGAAGGCCAGCACGCTCGCGTGCAGCATCAGCCGCGGCGCGGCCGCCTGCACGGGCGGCGGCGCGTACAGCGCATCGCCGAGGATCGGGTGGCCGATGGCCTGCAGGTGCACGCGCAGCTGGTGCGTGCGGCCAGTCACGGGCTCGAGCTCGACGAAGCTGTGCCCGGCCTCGGCGGCCAGCACGCGGTAGCGTGTCAGCGCCGCCTGGCCCGCCTCGGGGTCGACGCGCCGGCGCGGGCGGTCAGGCCAGTGTGCGCCGATGGGCAGCCGGATCTCGCCGGCAGGTGGATCGAGCTGCCCGTCCACCACCGCCACGTAGCGCTTGAGCACCTGGCGCTGTTCGAAGGCGCGCGACAGCGCGCGCTGCGCGGCCGGCGTGCGCGCAAGCAGCAGCAACCCCGAGGTGGCCATGTCTAGGCGGTGCACGACGCAGGCCTCGGGGTGCACGGCGCACACGCGGCTGAAGGCGCAGTCCTGCAGTGCCTGCGGCCGCCCCGGCACCGAGGGCAGCCCGGCGGGCTTGTCGACGACGATGCATTGCGCGTCGGCATGAAGCAGGAAGGGACGGTCCATCGCGGCCCAGCATAGCGAAGGCTCGCCGCCGTCGTGGCACGGGCCGTGAGCTCACCTCTTGCACCTACTCAATGCGGGGACTTTGCTGCCGCCCGCACAATCCCCCCTGTCGAAAGGGGAGTAGCAAGCAGCCGCCCGGCTGCCGCGGCCCCCCGTCAATACGGAAGCCGGCGCCCGCCGGCCTCCCGGGACCGCAGGCTCCCCAGCCAGCAAGACCTTTCGGCGCGAACTTCAACCTTCCTGGAGGAGTGTCCATGGACACCATCGCGCCGGCCTGGCTGTGGGCCGTATTCGTCATTTCCGTGCTCGTCGCGCTGTTCGTCGACTTCGTCGTGCTGCGCAAGCAGGGCGCTCACACCGTCTCGGTGAAGGAGGCCCTGAACTGGTCACTCATCTGGGTGGCCCTGAGCTTCCTGTTCAACGGCCTGTTCTGGTGGGCCGTCAAGCAGGACCACGGCGTGGCCATGGCCAACACCAAGGCGATGGAGTTCCTCACCGGCTACCTCATCGAGAAGAGCCTGGCGGTGGACAACATCTTCGTGTTCCTGATGATCTTCACGTACTTCGCGGTGCCGCCGGCCTACCAGAAGCGCGTGCTGATGATCGGCATCATCGGAGCCATCGTGCTGCGCACGGTGATGATCCTCGTGGGCTCGTGGCTGATCGCGCACTTCCACTGGGTGCTGTACGTCTTCGGGGCCTTCCTGATCCTCACCGGCATCAAGATGTGGTGGGCCGCCGGGCAGGAACCCGACCTGGAGAGCAACCCGGCGCTCAAGCTCCTGCGCCGCGTGCTGCCCGTGAGCAAGAACTTCGACGGCGAGCGCTTCTTCACGGTGGAAAACGGCAAGCGCATCGCCACGCCGCTGCTGCTCGTGATCGCGCTCGTGGGCCTGACCGACGTGATCTTCGCGGTCGACTCGATCCCGGCGATCTTCGCCATCACGATGGACCCCTTCATCGTGCTGACGTCCAACATCTTCGCCATTCTCGGCCTGCGCGCGATGTACTTCCTGCTGGCCGCGGTGGCGGAGAAGTTCCACCTGCTGAGCTACGGCCTGGCGGTGATCCTCGTCTTCATCGGCACGAAGATGATGCTGATCGACGTCTACAAGATTCCGGTGGCGGTATCTCTCGGCGTGGTCGTGGCGATCCTGGCGGCAACGATGATGCTGAGCCTGCGCACCGCGCCCAAGATCAAGCACGAGGCTCAGGGCGGCGACGGGGCCTGAGTCGGGGAAGCGGGTGAAACCGGCGCGGCCAGGTGGTCGCGCCGGGCCAGCGCCGGAAAGGCGCGCCACCACAGGGCCGCCACCGCGATCGAGCCGAGCCCGCCGAGCACCACCGAGCCCACCGGGCCGAGCCACGCGGCCGTTGCGCCGGACTCGAACTCGCCGAGCTGGTTGGAGGCGCCGATGAACACCGAATTCACAGCGCTCACGCGCCCGCGCATGGCGTCCGGCGTTTCGAGCTGAACCAGCGTCTGGCGCACGACGACGCTGATCATGTCGGCCGCACCCGTCACCGCCAGCGCAATCATCGACAGCACGAAGCTCGTCGACAAGCCGAAGGCCAGGGTGGCCAGGCCGTAGACGCCAATTGCCGCCAGGAGCTTGGTGCCCGCTGCGCGCTCGATCGGCCAGCGCGACAGCGCCAGCGACATCAGCAGCGCCCCGATGGCGGGCGCCGCGCGCAGCCAGCCCATGCCGATCGGCCCGACGTGCAGGATGTCCTTGGCGAAGATCGGCAGCAACGCGGTGGCGCCACCGAGCAGCACGGCAAAGAGGTCCAGCGAGATCGCCCCGAGCACCACCGGGTTGCCGCGCACGTAGCGCACGCCGGCCAGCAGCGTGTGCAGGCTGGCCGGCTCACTTCGCGCAGGCGGGCTGTGGCGCACCCGCGCGGCCAGCCCCGCTGCCACCGCGAAGAGCGTCACGCAGGCCGCGTGCACCGTGTCCGCACCGCCCACGTACAGGAAGCCCCCGAGCGCCGGCCCGGCGATGATGGCCACTTGCAGGCCGGCGGAGCTGAAGGCCAGCGCCCGAGCCAGCAGGTCTGCCGGTACGAGCAGCGGCACGAGTGCCTGCTGCGCCGGCATCTGGAAGGCCTTGACTGCGCCGAGGACAACCGAGGCGCCTAGCAGGAGCGTGCGCTGTGACACGCCCTCGAAAGGCCCGAGCCACAGCACCGCGGCCACTGCCCCTTGGGCAGCCAGGCAGCACGAGACGATGGTGGCGCGGTGGAAGCGGTCCACCACGTGCCCGGCCGGCAGCATCAGCGCCAGCGCCGGCGCAAACTGCAGCAGGCCCACCAGGCCCAGGTCCCAGGCAGACCCTGTGAGGTCGTAGACCTCCCAGCCGATGGCCACCATCAGCATCTGGCCCGCCGACACGCTGGCCAGGCGCGACCACCACAGGCGCAGGAAGTCGGGGCAGGAACGAAGCGGGGCGGGGATCACGCGTGGTGATCGTACCCGCCCCGAAGGAGCCCGGAATCACCGGGCCGCATCGGCGGCCCGTGCCGGAAGCCGGATCAGTTCGTCTGCTGGATCCCGGCGATCGCCCAGTTGCCACCGGAGGCCGGCCGCACCAGGTGCCAGATCTCGTCGAAGGCCGCTGCCGGCTGGCCCGCTTCCTCGCGGATCAGGCCGTGGAAGCGCACGCTGACGATCTCGCGGCCGTCTTCGGTGGCGAAGTCCACCACCTGCGCGTCCACGCGCTCGACGTCGGTGGTCTGCGCCGCGCTGCCGCGGTCCTGCAGGTCCAGGCGCAGCGAGGCGAAGAGCTCGGGCGTGGTGAACTGGCGCAGGTCGTCCAGGTCGGCACGGTCGTTGGCGGCCTGCAGCCGGATGAAGATCATCTTGGCCACGCGCTCGAAGGCGGGCAGGTCGAAGCCTTCGGGGAGCTGCGGGCCGGTGCGCGGCGCAGCCAGGGAGACGGCCGCAGCGGCGGGCTGCTCCACCTCCTGGGTTGCACCCATGGCCGTCAGCGGACGGCCGGTGACCGACACCTCACCCGTGGCTGCGGGCTGCAGCGCCGAGCGCGCCATCGGCGCCTGGGCGGCTGCCGCAACCGGCTCCTCGCGCTGTGCGCCCATCGGCACATTCGCCGGGCCGCCAGCCGCGCCAGCGCCCGCCAGGGCGGGCTCGGAGCGGGCGGGAGAGGCGAACCGGCGCATCAGGAAGCGCACCAGGAAGATCGCGGCGATGGCCAGCAGCGCGATCATCAGGAAGTTGGCCAGGGCCTCGCCGAAGCCCAGGTAGCTCGCCAGGGCGGCCAGGCCCAGGCCGGCGGCCAGGCCGGCGATCGGGCCCATCCACGAGCGCTTGGCCGGCGCAGCGGCTGCGGCGGCTGTCGCCGTGGCGCCGGCGGCTGCCGGCGCAGCAGCCGGAGAGGGTGCAGGAGCCTGCGGGGCCGCCTGCTGCGCGGGGGTGCCTTGCGCCGAGTTGGGCGCCTGCTGCGTGGGCGCGCTGCGCTGCATGCCGGCGTTCTTACCGCCCGACAAGCGCTTGGCGTCGGCCACGTTCGGAAGGGCAAGGGCGACCGCCACGACGAGCGCCACGCCACCAGCCAGCCAGTTCTTCATCTCAGCTACCTCTTCCTTGGTTGCAAATCCGGTCCAACTGCGAACATTCCCGACCGCCGAGGAGCCTGCACAGGGCAGACCCTACGTCAAACCGGGATCACCCCTTAGTGTGCGGCACCCCGCGCCAGTTCCCAAGCGCCACCC
Organism: Rubrivivax sp.; assembly: GCA_044237995.1. Classification (GTDB taxonomy): domain Bacteria; phylum Pseudomonadota; class Gammaproteobacteria; order Burkholderiales; family Burkholderiaceae_C; genus Rubrivivax. The sequence goes on from JBIIED010000140.1 coordinate 4,791, forward strand.
CACGAAGCCCCTGAAGAATCAGGGGTGCCCGCCTACCGTGGAGAACCGGGTTGTCGGCAGAGCGGACAGGAGGCAGGATAGTCGCATGCGGTGGAGAGCAAGCTTGCGGGCCTGGGCGGGGCTCCTGGCCGGGCTGGCGGTGGCGCTCGGCGCGGCGGCGGCTGTTGCCGCCTGGTGGCTGCCGGCTTGGTTGCAGGAGCGTCTGGTCGGGGAAGCCAGCCAACGCCTGGGCCGCGTGGTGACGCTCGAGAGGCTGGAACTGTCGTGGCTCACCCCGGGCGTGACGCTCCACGGGATGCAGGTGGCGGCGGCTGCGGGCTCCGTGGCGCCGCAGTTCGAGTTGCAACGCCTGCGCCTGGCGGTGTCGTGGGCCTCGCTCATGCGGCTGGCGCCTGTCATCCAGGCGCTCGAGGTGGATGCCCCGAGGCTGCGCGTGGCCCGCCTGGAGGGCGGGCGCACCGATCTTGACGATGTCCTGGCCCGGCTGGGCCGCGATGCGCCCGTGCCGCAGCCGGCGCCCGAGGCCCGGCAAGCGCCGCCTCGCTTCTCCGTCTCGGGCGTGCGCGTGGCGCAAGGCGTCGTCGAGTTCGACGACCGGGCCGCCGGGCAGCTCTTTCGCCTGTCCGGTGTGCGCCTGGACCTGCCGGGTCTGAGCACCCTGGACGGCGCCGAGGCGGCGCAGGCCGAACCGCGCCTGGCCTTCACCTTGGACGGCACCCCGGTGGAGGTCTCGGCCTCGGTTCGGCCCTTCGCAGCCGTGCCCGGGGCCACGGTGGCCTTGTCGCTGGCGCAGCCGCTGCCGCTGGAGCGGGCCTGGGCCTACCTGCCTGCCGGTTCGGGCGGCTGGCCAGGACGGCCCGAGGGAGGCCAGCTCACCGCGGCGCTGCGGGCCAGCCTGGCTCAGCCCGCCGGGCAGGCGTTGCAGTGGCAGCTTTCCGGTCAGGCCGCCCTGACGGACCTTGCCTGGCGCCCGGCCCCTGGAGCAGACGCCATGGGGTGGAAGCGCCTGGCCATCGAGGGTCTCGACCTCTCGGGGCACGAGCGGCGCGTCGCGCTCGCAAGCGTGCAGCTCGACGGGCCTCGGCTCGAATTCGGCCGGGATCGCCGTGGCCGCCTCACGGTTGGTGGCCGAGCCGTGCCCGATGCACCAGCACCGACTTCCGCTCCGGCCCCGGCCCCGACGCAGCCTCAGGCGCAGCCGCAGGCGCCTGCCCAGCAGGAGCCGCCCTGGCGGGTGGAAGTCGGCCGGATGGCCGTTGGCGCTGCTCGCATCGGCTGGACCGACGCCACGACTGCGCCCACCGCGCGGTTGCGCGTGGAGGAGCTGGCCGCATCGGCCGGCCCGCTGGCCTGGCCGGGCGGCGAGCCGGTGGCGTTCGAGGTCGCCGCGCGCGTGGGCGCAGCGGCCGGGCCGGCTGCGCCGCTGCGGGTCAAGGGGCGGTGGTCGCCCGAAGGTGCGGCCGCCGAAGTGCAGCTCGAGGGCCTGCCGCTGGAGGCCTTGTCTGCCTACCTGGCCGGCACGCTGGGCCCCACGCTGGCCGGGCGGGTCGGCCTGGCCGCAACGGTGCAGCTGCGATCCGAGCCGGCGCTGGACGTGGGGCTGCGCCTGCAGGCGCTGCGGGTGGATGGGTTGCGGCTGACGGAGCGTGGGGCAGCCGCACCGGCGGTGCTGGCCCAGGCCGTGCGTGTGGGGGAGGCGAGCGTGGACTTCCCGGCCGGGCGCGTGCGGGTGGGCAGCCTGCGGGTCGAGGCCCCAGAGATCTGGCTGGTACGCGCTCCGACTGGAACGATCAATGCCCGGGGCTGGCTCCTCGGGTCGGCCTCCTCGGGTTCCGCGTCAGCACCTGCGAAGCGGGGGGAGGCGCCGCCTTCCACAGCCTGGACGGCCAGACTGGACCAGTTCGTGGTGGAGCGTGCCCGGCTGCACTGGCGTGACGAGACGGCCCCGGTCCGCAGCGACAGCGGCAACCCGATGGAGCTCAAGGTGGGGGTGCCGCGGTTGTCCGTCCAGGCGCTGGCCTGGCCACCGCGGCGCGAGCCCGTGCGAGCGCTGGCCGACGTGCGGGTGGAGCCGGCCACGCCGCAGGATCCGCCCGGGCGGGTGGTGGCCGAGGCGAGCGTGGAGATGCTCACGGGCCGGGCCCGTGGCACGCTGCAGGTGGAGCGGCTGCCGCTGCATCGCGTGGCTCCCTACGCGCAGGCGGGCCTGCCGGTTCGGGTGGCCCGCGCCGAACTCGGGCTGCAGGGCCGCTTCGACCTCACCCAGGGCCCGCAAGGGCTGACGGGCCAGGTACAGGGGCAGGCCCTGCTGGCCGACGTGCTGCTGCGCTCGCGCGTGGCCGGGGCCGATGTGCGCGTGGGTGACGAGCTGCTGTCGTGGCAGTCGCTCGCGGTCGGCCCCACGCGGGTGTCGCTGCGCGCGCCCGTGCGTCCGGAGGTAGAGGTCGAGAGCATCGTGCTCAGCGATGCCTACTCGCGTCTGGTCGTCACCGAGGCCGGCACCTTCAACCTCGTGGACACGGTCAGGGGGGCCGAGGCCGGTGGCACAGACCGTTCGGGTATGCCGGCACCGCCGCTTGCGGCCCCGCCGGGTCCGACACCGCCTGCCGCGCCGGAGGCCTCTGCAGCCTCTGCAGCCTCTGCAGCGTCCGCCCCCGCCGCCCCCTGGCCAGTGGCCCTCACGGTGGGCGAGACCCGCCTCGTGCGCGGCCGGGTCGACTTCAGCGACCGTTTCGTCAAGCCCAGCTACTCGGCCGCGCTCACCGAGCTCGAGGGCCGCCTCGGCCGCTTCTCGAGCGAGGCCCGTGACATGCCGGCCCTCGAGCTCACCGGCCGCGCCGCCGGCACAGCCGAGCTACAGGTGCGCGGCTCGCTGAACCCGACTGTGAACCCGCCGGTGCTCGATCTCGTCGCGCGTGCCACCGGCTTCGAGCTCTCCACGATCTCCACCTACGCCGCCAAGTACGCCGGCTACGCCATCGAGCGCGGCAAGCTGAGCCTGGACGTGGCCTATCGCATCGACCCCGAGGGCCGGTTGCAGGCGCGCAACCAGGTCGTCATCAACCAGCTCACCTTCGGAGACAAGATCGAGAGTCCGCAGGCCACGACGCTCCCGGTACGGCTGGCCGTGGCGCTGCTCACCGATCGCCACGGCGTGATCGACCTGGACCTGCCGGTGAGCGGCTCGATCAACGATCCCCAGTTCAGCGTCTTCGGCCTGGTGCTCAAGGTGCTGGGCAACCTCATCGTCAAGGCCGTGACGGCACCTTTTGCCTGGCTCACGGGCGGCGGCAGCGAGCAGGCAAGCGTGGTCGAGTTCGAGCCGGGCACGGCGGTGCTGGCCCCGGCCAGCGCGGCTGCGCTCGAGCGCGTGGCCCAGGCCCTGGGCGAGCGGCCGGCCCTGCGCATGACGGTGACCGGCGCGGCCGACCCCGTGAGCGAGCGCGAGGCGATGCAGGCCGACGCGCTGGTGCAGCGCCTGCAGGCCGAGCAGCGCCGCGAACTCGCGCGCGCCGGGCGCGCCCTGGCTGCCGACGCCCCGCTGCCGCCGCTTGCGGCCCAGGAGAGGCTGAGGCTGCTGCGCCGCGTCTACGACGAGACGACCCTGCCGGACAAGCCGCGCGATGCGCGCGGGCAGCCCCAGGTGCTGCCGGCCGAGCAGATGGAGGCGATGCTGCGGCGCATCGTGCTCGTGAGCACCGACAGCGCGCGTGAACTGGCCATCCGCCGCGGCCTGGCCGTGCGCGAGGCGCTCGTCGCACGCGGACTGCCCGCCGAGCGGCTCTTCCTGGGCGCACCCAGGCTGCGCGTGTCGGGGGAGGACGACGCGGCCTGGACGCCGCGCGTGCAGCTCGCGATCAGCGCCCCCTGAGCCCGACTCGTCTGAGGGGCAGGCCCACCGCGACGACCCGTTGAGGGGCGGCAGGGCGGGCGGGTGAGTAGCAGGAGAGATGCAGGAGAGGTGCAGGAGAGGATCAGCAGGCTCAGAAGAACGCCTGCAGCCCCGTCTGCGCACGCCCGAGGATGAGCGCGTGCACGTCGTGCGTGCCCTCGTAGGTGTTGACCGTCTCGAGGTTGATCATGTGGCGGATCACGTGGTATTCGTCGTGGATGCCGTTGCCGCCGTGCATGTCGCGCGCCATGCGCGCGATCTCCAGGGCCTTGCCGCAGGAATTGCGCTTGATCAGCGAGATCATCTCGGGTGCTGCCCGGTCCTCGTCCATGAGCCGGCCCACGCGCA
>JBIIED010000398.1:0-2634 GCA_044237995.1 Rubrivivax sp.
GCGCATGTAGCTGGCGGCCTGGAACAGCCCCAGCACCGTCACCGGCATGATCGACTGCTTGATGTGCGCCCACCACCACTCCAGGCCGGTGGCGTTGATGTCGGTGCGGAACACGAAGGGCAGCCAACCCAGGTGGATCGAGAAGAAGAGGATGAAGATGACGCCGGTGAAGAAGGTCGGCAGCGAGAAGCCGACGAAAGCCACCGTGCTGGCGATGCGGTCGAACCAGGAGTAGGGCTTCACGGCGGCAAGCACGCCCACCGGCAGCGCCACCAGCAGCGCGAGCACCTGCGAGGCACCGATCACGGCAATCGTCACTGGCAGGCGCTGCCAGATCAACGTGTCCACATTGATGCGGCTCACGAAGGAGAAGCCCCAGTCGCCCTTGAGCATCGAGGTGAGCCAGTGCAGGTAGCGCTGCCACACCGGGTCGTCCAGGCCCAGGCTGGCGCGCAGGGCCATCCGCACATCGGGCGGCACGTTCGGGTTCGTCGCCAGTTCCTCGAAGGGGTCGCCCGGCGCCAGCGCGAGCACCGTGAACAGCACCAGGCTGATGCCCAGCAGACTGGGGATCGCGATCAGCAGGCGACGCAGGACGTAGGAACCCAAGATCCGGATCCGTTCGAGTGAAGGCAGTCAGCGCACGAGCAGCAAGTTCCGCACCAGGACAGACGTCCCGGTGCGGAACGGGTGCGGCGGGCTGAACCGGTCAGGCTTCCTTGAACCAGTGCGCCAGGGCCCAGGTGTCGTTGTCCCAGCCCGACAGGTGGGCCACCACCTTGGTGCCGGCAGCCGACACGCGCGGACGGAACACGAGCGGGATGACGTAGCCATCGCCGCACACGATGTCGTTCATGCGGATGAACATCGCCGCGCGCTTGACCGGATCGAGCTCCGACTGGGAGTCCCGGTGGGCCTTGTCGTAGTCGTCGTTGCGCCAGCGCAGCCCGTTGCGGCCGGCCCACTTGTTGGCCTTCGTCGCCAGTTCCCATGAGCAGAACTGCTCCATGAAGACCTGAGGATCGGGCTGGGTCATCGTGGTGGTGTACATCTGGATGTCGGTCCAGAACTTCTGGTAGGTGTCCGGGTTGGCGAAGTCGCCGCCGAAGAACACCGCCGCCGTCACGCTCTTGAGCTCCAGATCGATACCGGCCTTCGTGCAGGCGTCCTTGTAGATGGCCTGCGTCTTCTGCCGGGGCTGGTTCACCGAGGTCTGGTAGACGAACTTCAGCTTGACGTTGCCCTTGGCGCGGATACCGTCGGCACCGCGCCGCCAGCCGGCTGCTTCCAGGATCTGGTTGGCCTTGTCGATGTTGAACTCGAACTTCATGTTCGGGCTGCGGAAGCGCGAAGGGTTGTTCAGGAAGTTGGCCGTGGCCACCCCCGTGCGCCCGTAGATGAAGTCCATCACGCTCTTGCGGTCCAGCAGCAGGCCCATGGCGTCGCGAACCGCCTTGTCCTGGAAGGCCGGATGGCGCGTCTTGATGTTGCCGCGCTCGCCTTCCACCTCGGTCCAGGGGTCGGTGTAGTTCAGCGAGACGAACTCGATGTTGCCGCCGGGCACGATGGTGATCTTGCCGCGTGCCCCGGGCGCCGTCTCCATGCGCTTGAGGATCTCGTCCTCGACCTGCAGGTTCCAGGCGTAGTCGTACTCGCCGGTCTGCAGCACCGCGCGCGCCGCGGAGATGGCGTCGCCCCCGCCCTTGACCTCCAGCGCATCGAAATGCGGCCGGTTGGGGATGTGGTAACTCGGGTTGGCGTCGGCCAGGATCAGGTCACCGGGCTTGAAGTCCTTGAACCGGTAGGGGCCTGTGCCCACCGGCTTGAGGTTGGCCGGCGCCTCGCGCGACTTCGCGCCCATGAAGGGCCCGAACACGTGCTTCGGGATGATCATGCCGCTCGTGCCGACGAAGGGCTCGGCCCAGAAGGGCGTGGCCTTCTGGAAGGCCACGCGCACGGTGTGCGAGTCGATCTTCGTGACCGTGATGTCGCGGTAGGTGGCGACGTTGGAGGCCGCCGTGGCGGGGTCCTTGCAGAACTCCCAGTTGAAGACCACGTCGTCGGCGGTGAAGGGCTGGCCGTCGTGCCAGGTCACGCCGCGCTTGAGCTTCCAGGTGACGGAGCGCCCGTCGGCCGACAGGCCGCCGTTTTCGCGCGTGGGGATCTCGGCGGCCAGTTGCGGGATCAGGTTGCCGTCTGCGTCCCAGCCGGCCAGCGGCTCGTAGAAGATCCGGGTGGCGTCCTGCTCCTTGGTGCCGGTGGCCCAGTGCGGGTTCAGGTGCACGGCACCCTGCCACCACAGCAGCTTGAGCGTGCCGCCGCCACCGCGGCGCGTGGGCTTGTAGGTCAGCGAGGTCTGCGCGTTGGCCACCCCGTGGTGCATCAGCATCATCGAGGCCATGGGCGCGGTCAGGCCGGCGCCCACCATCTTCTGGATGAAGCTGCGCCGGGGCAGCTTGCCCTCGCGCACGTTCTCGATCAGGCGACGGATCTCGCGTTCCTTCATGGCAATCCTCTGCGTGATGGACGAACCCGACCCGCGGGCGGGACGGCCCGGTCAGGCGGAAAGGCGCCATGCTAGCCGCACTTTCCGGGGTCGATATCCGGGTCGGCCCGGAGCACAAGCCGCGCGAA
>JBIIED010000399.1:0-2628 GCA_044237995.1 Rubrivivax sp.
CAACTTCGACGTGCCCTTCAACGCCGAAGACTACGTGCACCGCATCGGCCGCACCGGCCGCGCCGGGGCCTCGGGCCTGGCCATCACGCTCGTGGACCGTGACGATTCGCGGCTCGTGTCCGATATCGAGAAGCTCATCAAGAAGAAGATCGAGCTTGAGGCCGTGGAGCTCGAAGAAGAGCGCTACAGGCGGCCGCGGCCGCGCGACGATGAAGACGACGACCGCCGCCCGTCGGGCGATCGCGCTCCGCGTTACGAGGGTTCCTCGACGTCTTCTTCCTCCTCCCCCTCGCGTTCCCCCCGGCCCCCTCGCGCCCCGGCTCCGCCTTCGGACCCGATCTTCGACAGGCCCTACGAGCCTGCGGCGAGCACGGCCGCTGCCGAGCCCGCCTCTGCTCCCGCCCCGGCGCCCGCCAGGCCGGTGGGTACCGCCAACATCCTGCGGGCCAAGAGGAAGGTGGCAGCGTTGTTGGGGGGGAAGGTTTGAGTCAGCGGGTGGGCGCAACCAGCAGATCGATGTCGGTCGTGGCGCGCGTGTAGCCATGTGCCGCCAGGGCATAACCGCCGATCAACAGGTACTCGACCCCCTGCGCGTTGAGCGAACGCAGGAGGGTCTTGAGGTCCTCCAGCGACGCGGGGCGGGTGAAGCTGGCCACGGAGGCGCGGTCACCGACGCTGATGCGCCAGGCTGGCCATGGCCTGGGCGAGGCACGCCTCTTCGTGGCGGTTGGCATCCTCGTGTGTGCGGTACCGGTAGACCCCCTTGGGGAACCCCACCGAAGCCAGCGCATGGAGAACGGCGCTGAACTGAGCGCCCTCGGCAAGCGCCTGGGCGCTTGGCTGATCCGAGAGCACGGGTTCGAGGCGTTGGCCGATTCGGCGCATGGTGATGAGATTGTGCCGTGCAGCGGCGAGCCTCGCGAGACTCAGCCCTGTATACCGAAGATGGCTGGCGTCTTCCCCGGAAGTACCGTGGACTTGGCGCGCCAACCCGCGACTGTGTCGGTACGTGTGAAGGAGCGGGCCAGCGTGAGCCCTGCACTGACCGAAAGACTGGTCGTCGGCGCCAGCGTAGCCAGCAACGCCCCCAGCATCGCCTCGTTGCGGTAAGGCGTCTCGATGAAGAGCTGGGCCTGGCCGAGCTTGCGCGAGGTGGTCTCGAGTTCGCGGATGCGGGCGGTGCGTGCAGCGGAATCCTGCGGCAGGTAGCCGACGAAGGCGAAGTGCTGGCCGTTGAGGCCGCTGGCGGCCAGGGCCAGCAGCAGCGAACTGGGGCCGGGCAGCACGCGCACCGGCACACCTTGGGCATGTGCGGCGGCCACGAGGGCCGAGCCGGGGTCGGCCACGGCGGGCAGGCCGGCTTCAGAGAGCAGGCCGATGTCGTGGCCGGCGAGGGCGGGGGCCAGGAGAGGGGCGAGCAGAGAGGCGGTGGGCGCAGGTTTGGCGCCCGAGCCTTTCTGCGGCCGCGGCAACTCGCGGATGTCGAGTGCCTGCAGTGCTTGCGCGAGCGGGTGCACGGCGTTCACGCGCTTGAGGAAGGCGCGCGCGCTGCGCGCATCTTCAACCACCCAGTGCGCGAGGCGGGCCGCCTCGCGCAGCACGCCGTCGGCCAGCACCTCGCGGATATCCGTGGGCTCGGGCTCGCCGAGGTCGAGCGTGTTGGGGACGAGGACGAGGGAGCCGGGAGCGGGGGAGTCGGGCATCGTCGTGCTCAGCGCTGCGCCAGCGGATCCACCCCCGCCCCACGCAGCAGCTCGCAGGTGCGGATGAGCGGCAGCCCGACCAGCGCGGTCGGGTCGTCGGACTCGATGGCCGATAGCAGCGCGATGCCCAGGGCCTCGCTCTTGGCGCTGCCGGCGCAGTCGTAGGGCTCCTCGGCCTGCAGGTAGTGCTCGATCTCGGCCAGCGTAAGCGTACGGAAGGTGACCACCACCGGCGCGAGCAGCGTGCGCTCGAAGCCGGTGGCAAGGCGCACCACCGAGACGGCCGTCTGGAACACCACGCGCTGCCCGCTCATGCGCTGCAGCTGCTGCACCGCGCGTGCGTGGTCGCCGGGCTTGCCGATGGGCTCGCCGTGCAGGTCGGCCACCTGATCCGATCCGATCACGGCTGCCTCGGGGTGGTGGGCGGCCACGGCGCGGGCCTTCTCGAGGGCCAGGCGCTGGGCTAGGGCAGCCGGGGTCTCGCCGGGATGCGGCGTTTCATCCACGCCCGGGGAGTGCACCTCGAAGGGCAGGCGCAGCCGCGTGAGCAGCTCGCGGCGGTAGCGGGAGGTGGAGGCGAGGATGAGGGGGGGCATGGATGCGGCTTCCACAGGCGCTGGGCTGGGACGGCCTCGAGCGGCAAGGGTTTGGAGAACGCCTCGGTGAGTTGCCGAGCTAACCTGTCGGGCCGGCGGTCGCTCTCGGTGAATTGTCACCCAGTCTGTTGACTGAGTCGGGGGTCGGCGGAGGGCGAGGGGGCTTCTGGCCGCATCGTTCGAACCTTGCAATCCTGGAGTCTCCCTCCAGGAATGCAAGGTTCAGGATCCCCTCGGGCTGCCCTGCTCGCCTTTCGCTTCTACCCGCGCTTGAGCCTCGCAAGCGCCGCAAAGGGGTGCGGCGCCTCCCCGGCCTCGCCTGCGGGCGC
>JBIIED010000141.1:0-8932 GCA_044237995.1 Rubrivivax sp.
CGTGCGCGTTCTTGACCTCGGCGTAGACGGCACGCTGCTGGCCCTGCAGCTCCCACAGCGGATGGGGCATGCCGATGCCGGGGAAGGCGGCGTTGTTCCAGCCCGTGGCCTTGGTCTCGTCGCGGTAATAGCTGCGCAGCAGCGTGTAGACGTAGTCCGAGCCGCTGCCCTTGCCCGCGGCCGAGCGCGAGCGTGCGATCAGCGTGAGGTCAGGCGGCACGCCGCCGAACCACTCCTTGGCATCGGCCGGGCGCATCGCCACCTTCATCGTGTCGCCCACCTTGGCGCCGGTGAAGATCAGGTTGGACTTGATCTGCTCCTCGGTGAGCCCGATGTCGCGCATGCGGTTGTAGCGCTTGAACGAGGCTTCGTGGCAGCTCAGGCAGTAGTTGACGAAGGTCTTGGCGCCACGCTGCAGCGCGGGCAGGTCGGTCACACGTTCCTTGGGGAACTTGTCCCAGGCGATACCCTCCGCAGCCGCGTGGGCCGAGGCGACGGACAACGAGGCGAGCAGGGCCAGCAGGAGTTTCTTCAGGATGGTCATGCGGCCTCGCTTCAGTGCGGCTGGAAGGTCACGCGGTCGGGCACGGGCTTGAACTCGCCCATGCGGCTCCACCAAGGCATGAGCAGGAAAAAGCCGAAGTAGAAGATCGTGCCAACCTGCGCCACGAACGTGCCCACGTCAGACGGCGGCTTGATGCCGAGGTAGCCGAGCACGACGAAGTTGACGACGAAGATGCCGTACATCCACTTGTGCCAATCGGGGCGGTAGCGGATCGACTTGGCCGGGCTGTGGTCGAGCCAGGGCAGGAAGAACATGATCACGACCGCGCCGCCCATCACCACCACGCCCCAGAACTTCGCATCGAAGGCCTTGAGCAGGACGATGAAGGCCAGAGCCGCCACCGCCACGCCGATCTTGGCGGCACCCGAGAGCCCGCCCTTGACCAGGGCGCCCACGGCGCCCAACCCGACCAGCACGCAGATCACGTTGACCATGGGGTCGGTGGTGGCGCGAAGCATCGAGTAGTAGGGGGTGAAGTACCACACCGGGGCGATGTGCGCCGGGGTCTTCAGGGGGTCGGCCGGGATGAAGTTGTTGTACTCGAGGAAGTAGCCGCCAAGCTCGGGCGCGAAGAAGATGACAGCGCTGAACAGCAGCAGGAAGCCTGCCACACCCAGGATGTCGTGCACGGTGTAGTAGGGATGGAAGGGGATGCCGTCCAGCGGGCGTCCGTCTTCACCCTTCTTGGCCTTGATCTCCACGCCGTCAGGGTTGTTCGAGCCCACCTCGTGCAGCGCGATGATGTGCGCGGCCACCAGGCCCAGCAGCACCAGCGGCACCGCGATCACGTGGAAGCTGAAGAAGCGGTTGAGCGTGGCGTCGCCCACGACGTAGTCGCCGCGGATCAGCAGGGCCAGATCCTCGCCGACGAAGGGCACGGCGGCGAACAGGTTGACGATCACCTGCGCGCCCCAGTAGCTCATCTGGCCCCAGGGCAGCAGGTAGCCGAAGAAGGCCTCGGCCATCAGGCACAGGAAGATCAGGCAACCGAACAGCCAGATGAGTTCGCGCGGCTTGCGGTAGCTGCCGTACAACATGCCGCGGAACATGTGCAGGTACACCACGACGAAGAAGGCCGAGGCGCCGGTGGAGTGCATGTAGCGCACGAGCCAGCCCCAGGGCACGTCGCGCATGATGTACTCGACCGAGGCGAAGGCCAGGTTCGCATCGGGCTTGTAGTGCATCACGAGGAAGATGCCCGTGACGATCTGGATCACCAGCACCAGCAGCGCGAGCGAGCCGAAGAAGTAGAAAAAGTTGAAGTTCTTGGGCGCGTAGTACTCCGACAGGTGCTCCTTGTAGAGCTTGGTCGCCGGAAAACGGTTGTCGACCCAGGTCATCAGCTTCTGCGCGACGGGCGCATCGGCCGGTGCTTCTCTGAATTCAGCCATGAGGTCCTCGGGAGATCGTGGATGAGGTGCGGGCAAGGACCGGCGCTCAGGCCTTCTTGTCCTCGCCGATCAGCAGGACGGTGTCCGACAGGTACATGTGGGGCGGCACCTCGAGGTTGTCCGGAGCGGGCTTGGCCTTGAACACCCGGCCCGCCACATCGAAGGTGGACCCATGGCAGGGGCACAGGAAGCCGCCCGCCCAGTCGTCGGGCAGCGAGGGCTGCGCGCCGGTGGCGAACTTGTCCGAGGGCGAGCAGCCCAGGTGCGAGCAGATGCCCACGGCCACGAAGATCTCGGGCTTGATCGAGCGGTGCGTGTTCTTCGCGTATTCCGGGGTCGGGTAGGCCTTGCGGTCGGACTTCGGGTCTGCGACCTGGCCTTCGGTCTTCTTCAGCGACTCGAGCTGCTCGGGCGTACGGCGCATGATCCACACGGGCTTGCCCCGCCACTCCACCGTCAGCTTCTCGCCGGGCTTGAGGGCGGACACATCCACCTGCACAGCAGCGCCGGCGGCTTTCGCGCGCTCGGAAGGGGAGAAGGTGCTGACAAAGGGCACCGCGACAGCCACGCCCCCGACGGCACCGGCGCCGCAGGTGATCGCGATCCAGGTTCGGCGTGCCGGGTCGGCTACGGATTCACTCATGAACAGCTCCGGGAGAACATCTCGGCTGATATTGGGGACAACCCCGCATTCTAGCCGACCGCCCCTTCTCCTCCCTTGCGAGGGGTGCCGCGCGCCGACAGGCTCTGCGCCGGCGCCGAGGTGCCGCCGCCGGAGGTCGCGTCGGCCAGCCGCGCGGCCTGCCGGATCGCGGCCACCAGGCTCGACGCATCGGCCACCCCGCGCCCGGCAATGTCGAAGGCCGTGCCATGGTCGGGGCTGGTGCGCACGAAGGGCAGCCCGAGCGTGACGTTCACGCCTTGCTCGACGCCCAGGTACTTCACCGGGATCAGCCCGTGGTCGTGCGTCATCGCGACCACGAGGTCGAAGGCGCCGGGGTGGCCGGGCGCGTGCCGCGCACGCATGAAGACCGTGTCGGGCGGGTACGGGCCGCTGGCATCGATGCCCTCGGCGCGCGCGGCCTGCACGGCAGGCGCGATGACCTGGATTTCCTCGTCGCCAAAGAGGCCGCCCTCGCCTGCATGCGGGTTCAGGCCGGCCACCGCGATGCGCGGGGCGTGCGGGAGGAAGGCGCGCGCCGCGGCGTGCGCGATGCGCAGCGTCTGCAGCACGGCGTCGAAGGTCACGGCCTCGATGGCACGGCGCAGCGACAGGTGAATCGTGACCAGAACCACGCGCAGCTCGTCATTGGCCAGCATCATCCGCACCGGGGGCGGCTGCGCTCCCGGCGTGGCGCGCGCAGCCAGCGCCTGCAGCATCTCGGTGTGGCCCGGGTAGCCGATGCCTGCGGCCGCCAGCGCCTCCTTGTGGATCGGGGCCGTGACCATGGCGCGTGCCTGCCCGGCCTGCACGAGCGCCACGGCGTGCTCGATGCAGCATGCAGCTGCGGCGCCCGCGCGCGCGTCCACCCGGCCCCAGGCCAGATCATGGAGGCCCGCCGCGAGGCCCGGCGGGCGCAGCACCGGAACCTGTGGCATGGGCAGCCCGCAGGCTGCGGCTGCGCGATCGAGCACGGCGGGGTCGCCCACGACGACGCAGTCATCGGCCGCACCCTGCGCACAGGCGCGCACGATGATCTCGGGCCCAATGCCGGTGGGGTCGCCCAGGGTCAGCGCGATCGGCGCGCGGCGTGTGTTCACGGGGCGGCCCTGCGCGCTGTGCGCGGCGGGAACGAGGCGACCCCTCGCGCTGTGCGCAGCGGGGGCCTGGCCCGCCGGGCCCCCGGCCAGCCCGCACCGGCATCCCGGGGCGCCGGATAATCGGCTCCGGGGACGTGGGTTGCGCGACAGGCCGCGAGCCACGCCGGGCCTGCCGGCGCCCAGCCCAGGCGGGCATGCATTCCTGCGGAAGTGGGCAAACGGGTCATCGGAGGACGGATAGGTTCGATGCGCAGACTGTGGCTGATTTTCGCCCAGGCGGTGACGGTGGCCGTGGCGGTGCTGTTCGTGCTGGCCACGCTCAAGCCCGATTGGGTGCGCGGGCGCGGGCCGCTGCCCACGGTGGCGGTCTTCGAGGCGCCTGCAGCGGCCAGCCAGGTACTGGCCGGGGGCTCGAACCTGCGCGCGGCGGCCGCCGCAGCCTTGCCGGCGGTGGTGAGCGTGACGGCCTACGCCCGGCGGCCGCGCCAGGCCTTCGAGGACGATCCGGCCTTTCGTTTCTTCCACGGCGATCGGGTGCCCGGTGGCGGCGGGCGCACCGGCAAGGGCTCGGGCGTGATCGTCTCCCCGCAGGGCTACCTGCTCACCAACCACCACGTGATCGCCGGAGCAAGCGAGGTCGAGGTGCGCCTGGCCGACGGGCGCGACACCGTGGCCCGCGTGGTGGGCACCGACCCCGAGACCGACATCGCCGTGCTCAAGGTCGAGCTCGAGCGGCTGCCGGCCATCACGCTGGGCGACTCGCGTTCGCTGCAGGTGGGCGATTCCGTGCTGGCCATCGGCAACCCCTTCAACGTCGGCCAGACCGTCACGGCGGGCATCGTCAGCGCGCTCGGGCGCAGCCGCCTGGGCCTGTCGACCTTCGAGAACTTCATCCAGACCGACGCCGCGATCAACCCCGGCAATTCGGGCGGCGCCCTGGTGGACGCCCGCGGCGCACTCGTGGGCATCAACACGGCCATCTACTCCTCCAGCGGCGGCAACCTGGGCATCGGCTTTGCGGTGCCGATCGACCTGGCGCGCGAGGTGATGGACGGGCTCGTGCGCGAGGGCCGCGTGGTGCGGGGCTGGATCGGCGTGGAGCCGCGCGACCTCACGCCGGAGCTGGCCGAGTCGATGCAGCTGCCCTCGCGCGAGGGGGTGCTCGTGGCAGGCGTGCTGCAGGGTGGCCCGGCCAGCGCCGCCGGGCTGCGCCCGGGCGACGTGGTGCTGGCTCTGGGCGGGCGTCAGGTGCGCAGCACGGAGGAGCTGCTGCGGGCGGTGGCGGCGCTCAAGCCCGGCACCCGCACCGCCGTCGTGGTGCAGCGCGGCGGTCAAAGGGCAGAAGTGGCCGTCACGGTGGCCGAGCGCCCGGCGCCTGCCACCCGCTGAGCAGCTGGCCCCCCGGCTCGCGGGGGCGCAGGGGCCTCAGGAGTCGGGCGCGCGGGTGTGGCGGATGAAGAACTGCGCCGCCACGATGCCGAGCTCGTACAGGATGCACATCGGTATGGCCAGCGCGAGCTGCGAGATCACGTCCGGCGGCGTCACCACGGCCGCGATCACGAAGGCCACGACGACGAAGTAGCCGCGAAACTTCCGCAGCTGCTCGATCGTGACCACCCCGATGCGTGCCAGCACGATCACCGCCACCGGCACCTCGAAGGCCACACCGAAGACGAGAAAGAGCGTCAGCACGAAGCCGAAGTACTGCTCGATGTCAGGCGCCGCGGTGATCGCCGAGGGCGCAAAGGCCTGGATGAACTGAGACATCCCCGGAATGACGATGAAGTAGCAAAAGCCCACGCCGATGAAGAAGAGCACGGTGCTCGTGATCACCAGCGGCAGCACGAGCTTCTTCTCGTGCGAATACAGGCCCGGCGCCACGAAGGCCCAGACCTGGTAGAGCACCACGGGCAGGGCCAGCATGAAGCCTCCCATGAGCAGGATCTTCAGCGGCACCAGGATCGGGGAGATGACGTTGGTGGCAATCAGCTTGGTGCCCTGCGGCAGGTGGGCCACCAGCGGGTGGGCGAGCCAGTCGTACAGGACGGCCGGCCCGGGCCAGATCGCCAGCGCGATACACCCCACGACGACTGCGATCAATGCGCGGATGAGCCGGTCGCGCAGCTCGATCAGGTGGGAGACGAAGGGCGCCTCGGTGCCCGCGAGCTCGTCTTCCTTGGGGTCGGTGGTACTCATCGGGTGCGCGGGCGGAAGCGGGCGACGCGCGCAGCGCCCGACTGCGCCTTGGAGCGGATGCCGTTGCGCTGCTTGTACCACTGGGGGGTGGTCCCGCGCTTGAGGCGCCAGTTCTTCTTCGGGTGCCGGTAGGCCGGTGGAGGCGATGCCAGCGCGTCGGTGGCGCCAGCCGCGGGCGCCTCGCTGGCCGGCGAACCCAGGTTGGACCAGTCGGTGTCGAAGGACGAGGAGGCGGACTGCACCTCCTGCTGCACCGTCTGCTCGACGTTGCGCGCCGCGTCCTCGAACTGCGTCTTCATCTTCTTGAGCTCATCGAGCTCGATGGAGCGGTTGACCTCGGCGCGCACGTCGGCCACGTAGCGCTGCGCCTTGCCCACGAGATGGCCGATCGTGCGCGCGACCTTCGGAAGCTTCTCCGGGCCGATCACGATCAGCGCGACCGCGCCGATCAGCGCGATCTTGTCCAGGCCGAAGTCGACCAAGGGCTCAGCTCTTGGTCTTGGCGTCCACGTCGACGGTGTTCGGGTCGCCCGCCCTGGCCGCCGTCACCTGCTGTGTGGCGCCAGGCTGGGCCTCGCCCGTCTCGCTTGCGCCCTTGACACCGTCCTTGAAGCCCTTGACGGCCGAGCCGAGGTCCGAGCCCATGTTCTTCAGCTTCTTGGTGCCGAAGATGAGCACGACCACCAGCAACACGATCAGCCAGTGCCAGATGCTGAAGGATCCCATGATTCCAACTCCTGTTGAGGGAGGCCGGATTCTAGGTGAGCGCCGCAGGCGCGCGCGGCGCGGGGACGCAAAGCATTACAAGTCGCGCGAGTGGCCGGCCGGCCCTCAACCCTTGGACCAGGGACGCGGCCCGCCCATGACATGCATGTGAAGGTGCCAGACCTCCTGCATCCCGTCGCGGCCGGTGTTGATGAGGGTGCGAAAACCGTTGCTCACGCCGAGCTCGCGCATGAGGCGCGGTGCCAGGCCAAGCATCCGGCCCAGCAGCGCATCGTGCTCGGGGCCGACGTCGGCCAGCGTGGCGATGTGCTGCTTGGGGATGATGAGCACGTGCACCGGTGCCCAGGGGTTGATGTCGTGGAAGGCCAGCAGCTCGTCGTCCTCGTGCACCTTGCGCGAGGGGATCTGCCCGGCGACGATCTTGCAGAAGATGCAGTTCGGGTCGGTGTGCATGGTTCAGGCTCGGATGACCGGCGCAGGCGAAGGGGATGCGATCGGCTCAGGCCGGGAATACGGGCTTGGCTTCGATGAGCTTGAGCCAGCCCTTGACGACGCGGTAGATCATCCAGATCCAGGCCACGAAGAGCACCAGGAAGCCCACCAGCAGAATGGCGAGCACCATGCCGACGACGGCCCAGGCCAGCCCCCACCAGAAGGTGCGGATCTGCCAGTCGAAGTGGCTCTCGTAGACGGTACCGCGCGCGTCCTCGCGCTTGACGTAGTTGATGACCACGCCCACGATCGCCGTGATGCCCCACAGGAAGCTCAGTGCCTGCAGCGCGTAGACGACCGTCGTCACGGTCTTGAGTGCCTGAAGCTCCTGGGGCGAGCGCTCGGCGTGCAACGGCCCCGTGTTCCATCCGTCGTTCATCGATCCTCCTGCTCGCGCTGCTGCGCCTTGCGCGCCGCGAATTCCTCCAGCCCCGACAGGCCCTCGCGCCGGCGCAGCTCGGCCAGCACATCGGCCGGCGCCACGCCATGCTGGGCGAGCACCACCATCGTGTGGAACCACAGGTCGGCGACTTCGGCCACCACGCGCTGCGCGTCGCCGTCCTTGGCCGCCATGACGACCTCGGTGGCTTCCTCGCCCACCTTCTTGAGCGCCGCATCGGGCCCCTTGGCGAAGAGCCGCGCCACGTAGCTGCGCTCGGGGTCACCGCCGCGGCGCGAGGCGATCACGGCTGCCAGGCGCGCCAGGGTGTCCTCGGCGGCGTCGCTCACTCGTGGCCTCCGGCACCCGCGGCCGCCGGCCGCGGGTAGATGGTCGAGGGGTCCTTCAGCACGGGCGCCGCGCCCACCCAGGCCTGGCCCTCCAGGCGCTGGAAGAAGCAGCTGTGACGCCCCGTGTGGCAGGCGATGGAGGGGTCGTGGCCGTGCTGCGTGACCGTGAGCAGCACGACATCGGCGTCGCAGTCGGTACGGATCTCGTGGACCTGCTGCACGTGACCGGACTCCTCGCCCTTGTGCCACAGGCGCTGGCGCGAGCGGCTCCAGTAGACGGCCTGACCGCGCTCGGCAGTGGCCGCCAGCGCCTCGCGGTTCATCCAGGCCACCATCAGCACGTCACCGCTGCCGCGCTCCTGTGCCACGACGGGCACGAGCCCATCGCGGTCCCAGTGGATGTCGTCGAGCCAGCCCATGCTGCGCAAAGTCTAGCCTGCGGCTGCCGCCACGCCTGCCAGGCGCTCGGCCGCGAGCCACTCCAGGACGGGAACGGTGCCAGGCAGCACGGGCTCGCAGCGCACGGGCAGCCGCTCCCAGCTCATCTCCTGACCCTCGCGCATCTCGAAACTTCCAGACCACTCGCGCACGCGGCAAAAGTGCAGCCGCACGCGCGCATGCGGGTAGTCGAAGACCTCCACCCGCCACGGCTCGGCGTGGCCGATCGTCACGCCGATCTCCTCCTGAAGCTCACGCCGCAGGGCCTGCTCCACCGATTCGCCCGCCTCGAGCTTGCCGCCTGGGAACTCCCAGTAGCCTGAGTAGACCTTGCCGGGGGGACGTGTGGTCAGCAGGAAGCGCCCCTGGGCATCGAGCAGCACGCCCACCGCCACCTCCACGGGCTTGCGCGGGGGATCGGTGAGCTCAGCCATGCAGCCGGGCCACGTAGTCGCGGGCGAACTGCTGGGCCACGCGCCCGGAACGCGAGCCGCGCTCCAGGGCCCACACCAGAGCCTCGGGGCGCGCCGCGCCGAGCTGCGCCTGCCCAAGCCCGAGGTGGCGCAGCCATTCGTGGACGATGGCCAGGTACTCGTCCTGGCTGAAGGGGTAGAAGCTGATCCACAGCCCGAAG
>JBIIED010000400.1:0-2612 GCA_044237995.1 Rubrivivax sp.
GTGCAGTCGCTGGAGATCGCAGGCCCGGGCTTCATCAACTTGCGCCTGACGGATGCCACCAAGCAGGCGGTGGTGGCCGAGGTGCTGCGCGCAGGCGCGTGTTACGGCCTGAAGCCTCCCAACGGGCAGCGCGTGATGGTGGAATTCGTCTCGGCCAACCCCACCGGCCCGCTGCACGTGGGGCACGGGCGCAACGCGGCGCTGGGCGACAGCGTGTGCAGCCTGCTGGCCACGCAGGGCTGGCAGGTGCACCGCGAGTTCTACTACAACGACGCGGGCGTGCAGATCGGCACGCTGGCGCTGTCCACGCAGGCGCGGCTCAGGGGCCTCAAGCCCGGCGATGCGCAGTGGCCCGAGCAGGCCTACAACGGCGACTACATCGCCGACATCGCCTCGGACTTCGCCGCGGGCAAGACCGTCCACGCCGACGACCGCGCTTACACCGCCTCAGGCAACGCTGGCGACCTCGAGGGCATCCGGCAGTTCGCCGTGGCCTACCTGCGCCACGAGCAGGATCTGGATCTGCAGGCCTTCGGCGTGCGCTTCGACCATTACTACCTGGAGTCGAGCGTCTACACCGACGGGCGCGTGGAGGATGCCGTGCGCCGGCTCGTGGCCTCGGGCCACACCTACGAGCACGACGGCGCGCTGTGGCTGCGCAGCACCGATTACGGTGACGACAAGGACCGCGTGATGCGCAAGTCCGACGGCACCTACACCTATTTCGTGCCCGATGTGGCCTACCACATCTCCAAGTTCGAGCGCGGCTTCACGAAGGTCATCAACGTGCAGGGCACCGACCACCACGGCACGGTGGCGCGCGTGCGCGCCGGGCTGCAGGCCGCCGGCGTGGGCATCCCCGCGGGCTACCCCGACTACGTGCTCTACAAGATGGTGACGGTGGTGCGCGGCGGCCAGGAGGTGAAGATCTCCAAGCGCGCGGGCAGCTACGTGACGCTGCGCGACCTGATCGACTGGACGAGCCGTGACGCCGTGCGGTTCTTCCTGGCCATGCGCAAGGCCGACACCGAGTTCACCTTCGACGTCGACCTGGCGCTCAAGGCCAACGACGAGAACCCCGTCTTCTACGTGCAGTACGCGCACGCGCGCATCTGCTCGGTGCTGGCCCGCTGGCGCCAGGAGCATGGCGGCGACGAGGGCACGCTCGCGCAGGCCGAGCTCGCGCGGCTGGTGGCGCCGGCCGAGTCGGCGCTGATGCTCAAGCTGGCCGAGTACCCGGGCCTGCTCGAGCGCGCGGCGGCCGACCTGGCCCCGCACGACGTGGCCTTCTACCTGCGCGAGCTCGCCGCACTCGTGCACAGCTACTACGTGGCCGAGAAGTTCCTCGTCGAGGACGACCCGGCCCTCACGCGCGCACGCATGGCGCTGCTGGCGGCCACGCGGCAGGTGCTGGCCTGCGCGCTGGCGATCCTGGGCGCCAGCGCGCCGCAGTCGATGGGGCGCGAGGCCGAGGCCGAGGCCGCGGAGGGCACCTCATGATGCGCGCGCCGCGACTGACCGGCCTGCGGCGCCCGCAGCCGGGGCCCCGGGCCAAGCCGGCGCGCAGGGCGCGCGGGGCCTTCCTGCCGGGCTTCCTGGCCGGGCTGCTCACGGGCCTGGCGGTGGCGCTTGCGGTGGCGCTGTACGTCACCCGCACGCCCGTGCCCTTCGTGGACAAGCTTCCGCAGCGCACGGCCGAGCAAGACGCCGCCGAGGCGGCCAAGAACCGCAACTGGGACCCCAACGCAGCGATGCCGGGCAAGGCGGTGCGCCCGCCGGCCACCCAGGCCTCCGCGCCCGCGCAAGCCGGCTCCGCGCCCGCGGCAGGCCCCGGCGCGGCCGCAGCGCCGGGCGGCGCGGCCCCGGGTCGCGACCCGGCCGCGATCCTGGCTGGCGCGGCCGTGCCCGCGCTGGCGGCCTCCGCGCCACGCACGGAGACGAAGGCCGACGCCAAGTCAGACGCCAAGTCAGATGCCAAGGGCGCGTCCGGCAAGGCCGATCCGGCCGCCGCCGCCCGCCCGGGCGATCTCTTCATCGTCCAGGCCGGCGCCTTCCAGCGCGCCGAGGAAGCCGACGCCCAGCGCGCCAAGCTCAGCCTGCTGGGCCTGGAGTCACGCGTGGTCGAGCGGCCCCAGGCGGGCGGGCGCATCGTCTTTCGCGTCCGCCTGGGCCCCTTCGAGAAGGCCGCCGAGGCCGAGACTGCGCGCGAGCGCATCGCGGCCTCGGGCATCGAGGCCGTGGTGCTGCGCGCCGAAAAGGGCGCGCCTTGAGCGCCGCGGCGCACGGAACCTCGGGGCCGCATCAGGGTCAACCCGAGAGGCCTGCCCGCCGTTGAGGGGCACGCCCCCGTCTCGCGACCCGAGCCCCCCCACCGCCACCCCCATCCCCCACGCCGCCATGCAACGACGAAACTTCTCCTCTCGCCTGGCCGCCACGGCGGCCCTGCTTGCCACCGGGCCCGTCCTCGCCCAGCCCGGCCAGGGCCTACAGCCCGTGGAAGGGCGGCACTTCGTGCGCGTCAACCCGGCTGCGCCGGTCGGCACGCCGGCTGGCAAGATCGACGTGGTCGAGTTCTTCTGGTACGGGTGCCCGCACTGCAACACCCTGGAGCC
>JBIIED010000401.1:0-2607 GCA_044237995.1 Rubrivivax sp.
GCGTGCATGCCGCGCCGCATCCGCCAGGCCCGGTCAGCGGCGCTCCCACGCGCTGGCTGTGGGGAGCGATGGCCGTGGCCGTGGTGCTCGGGGCCGTCTGGCTGGCCGCCCCGAAGACCGACCCGCAGGGCGAGCTGGCCTCGATCCGCCTCGCGTTTGCCGGCGGCGGCCTGCCCGAAGCGCGACTGCGCGAACTGCACGCGCGCAAGCTGGCCCTGCTCCAGCAGTTTCCGGATCTGCGGGTGCAGGTCTTTGCCGAGGAGACACAGAACCGCGAGTCGCGCACGCTGGATCTGCTTGCCTCGCCCCTGGTGCTCCAGATGGGGCCAGGCGAGCTCACGATCCCGCGCCTGCGCGTGGTGCTGGGCACCTTCGACACGGCCGCCGCGCGCGCGAGCATCGCGCCGCAGACCGAGCGGCTGGTGAGCGAGGTTGCGCGCAGTCTGGAGCGCTCGGATGTCGCGCAGATCCAGGGCCCTACGGGCGAGGCGTACCTGAAGGCGGTCGTGCTCGGGGCGCTGGCGAACGAACTGGCCACGCAGCCGCAGCAGGGCTACCCGTCGAGCTACTTCGAGTCGCCAGGCCGCCACGGCGTGGTGGAAGTGCTGCTGCCGGCGCGGTTCGTGCTGCGGCCGGGATGAGGAGGTGAGGGAGGGCGGCTCGGGGTGCCGTGCGGGCGCCTGCGGCCTCGCACCGATACCTCGCCAATCTCATGCCGCCGAGCCCGTGGCGTGCCGCCGGTAGGTGACGAAGTCGAGTTCGAACTCGTTGGGCGGCGCCGCACGCAGCCGCTCGCGCGAGGCCTCGATGAAGGCGCCACGGTCCCAGGCCGGGAACACCGCGTCGCCCGCGAAGTCGTGGTCGATCTCGGTGAGCACGAGTTCGTCCACGCGTGGCAGCGCGAGCGCCCACAGCTGCGCGCCGCCGATCACGCACAGGCGTTCGCTGCCGCGGCAGCGCTCGATGGCCTGCTCCAGCGTGTGCACGGGCTCGGCTCCGGGGGCCTGCCAGCCGGGCTGGCGCGTGAGCACGAGGTTGCGCCGGCCGGGCAGCGGCCGAAAGCGCGGCGGCAGGCCGTCCCAGGTGCGCCGGCCCATCAGCACCGGGTGGCCGAGCGTGGCGCGCCGGAAGTGCGCCATGTCCTCCGGGATGCGCCAGACGAGCTCGTTGCCGTGGCCGATGGTGCCGTTGCGCGCGACGGCGGCCACGACGACCAGACGCGGCACGGCTGCGGGACCCTCCGCTCGGGCAGCAGAAGGGGGGGCTGTAGGGGCGTTCGTCGGCATGGGGCGATTGTCCAGGGTCCTGGGCTAGGATGTGCGGTTCGATCCTGGCACCCCCTGCCGGATCCGTGCTGTCCGATCCGTGACTGCGCCCGCCACCGCCCAGGAGACCACGACGTGAACCGTTCCCGTTCCACCTTGCGCCGTCGACTGCTCGGCGCTGCGCTGGCGCTTGCCGCCGCTCCCGCCTTCACCCAGACCCCGGCCGTCTGGCCCACACAGCCGGTGAAGATCCTGGTGGGCTTCCCCGGTGGCTCCACGCCCGACATCGCCGCCCGCGTGCTGGCCGAGGCGCTGGGCAAGGCCTGGGGCCAGACGGTGGTGGTGGAGAACCGCCCCGGCGCCGCGGGCAACATCGCCGCCGATGCGGTGGCCAAGGCGCGCGACGAGCACACGCTGGGGGTGGTGATCAACGGCAACCTCACCACGGCGCGGCTGCTCAACCCGCGCCTGCCCTTCGATCCCGCACGCGACTTCCACTTCGTCTCGCTGCTGGCCACCGCGCCCCTCGTGCTCGTGACCAACCCGGACAAGCCCGAGGGCGCCGCGTTCTTCAACGCCGCGCGCACGGGCGGCAAGGCGTGGAGCTACGGCTCGGTGGGGATCGGCTCGGTCGGTCACCTCGGCATGGAAGCGCTGCTGGCCAAGGCCGGGGTGGCCGGTGCCACGCACGTGCCCTACAACGGCAACCCGGCCGTGATCACGGCCCTCATCGGCGGCCAGGTGCAGATGGGCCTGATGCCTCCGGGCATCGCGCTGCCACAGGCCAAGGAGGGCAAGATCCGCGTCATTGGCGTGACCGGCCCGCGCAGCCCGCTGGCCCCGGGCGTGGAGCCGCTGAACACGATGGGCGTGGCGCTGGAGGACCTGGAGGTCTGGACGGCCGTGGTCGGCCCGGCGGGCCTCTCGGCCGCGGCGCGCGAGCGCCTGGCGCGTGACGTGCCTGCCCTGCTGCGGACGGCCGAGGTGCGCGACAAGCTGCTGGCCGCCGGCTGGCAGGCCCAGGGCACGGGGGCAGAGGCCATGCGCGCCCGCGTCGAGGCCGAGGCGCGCCTGCTCGGCGGCATCATCACGGCCCAGGGCATCACGACGAACTGAGCGCCCGCGCGCCCATGAACGCGGTCCACGAGCCGGCGCGGCGCACGCCGCTGCTGGGCGAGGCGGACGTGGTGGTGCTCGGCGGCGGGCCGGCCGGCCTGGCCGCCGCGGTGTCGGCGGCGCGTCACGGTGCACGGACCATCCTGGCGGAGCGCTACGGCTTCCTCGGGGGCATGGGCACGGCGGGGGGCGTCACCAACTTCGCCGGGCTCTACGGGCGCCGCCA
>JBIIED010000402.1:0-2601 GCA_044237995.1 Rubrivivax sp.
GGTCAAGGGCGCGGTGCCCGGCTCCAAGAACGGCTTTGTCGTCGTGCGCCCCGCCGTCAAGGCCAAGGCCGCCAAGGGAGCCCAGTGATGCAGCTCGAGCTCCTGAACGAACAGGGCCAGGCCACCTCCAAGGTGGATGCCCCCGACACCGTCTTCGCCCGCGACTACAACGAGGCGCTCGTGCACCAGGTGGTGGTGGCCTACCAGGCCAACGCGCGCCAGGGTACCCGTGCGCAGCTCGACCGCGGCGAGGTCAAGCACTCCACGAAGAAGCCTTTCCGCCAGAAGGGCACCGGCCGCGCCCGCGCCGGCATGACCTCCTCGCCGCTGTGGCGCGGGGGCGGTCGCATCTTCCCGAACCGGCCCGACGAGAACTTCTCGCACAAGGTCAACAAGAAGATGTACCGGGCCGGCATGGCCTCGATCCTGTCGAAGCTTGCGCGCGATGGGCGCCTGGCCGTGGTCGAGTCCATCTCGGTGGAGGCGCCCAAGACCAAGCTGCTGGCGCAGAAGTTCAAGGCCATGGGCCTGGACTCCGTGCTCGTGATCGCCGACAGCGTGGACGAGAACCTGGCGCTGGCCTCCCGCAACCTGGCCAACGTGCTGGTGGTGGAGCCGCGTTACGCCGATCCGCTGTCGCTCGTCTTCTTCAAGAAGGTGCTGGTGACCAAGGGCGCGATCGAGCAGCTCAAGGAGATGTACGCATGAGCACCGCACCCAAGTTCGACGAGGGGCGGCTCGCCCAGGTGCTCGTCGCCCCGATCGTGTCCGAGAAGGCCACGCGCGTGGGTGAGAAGCGCAACCAGGTCCTGTTCAAGGTCCTGCGCGACGCCACCAAGCCCGAGATCAAGGCGGCGGTGGAGCTGATGTTCAAGGTCGAGGTGGCGTCGGTGGAGACGCTCAACCAGAAGGGCAAGAAGAAGCGCTTCGGGCGCACCTTCGGGCGCCGTGACCACGTCAAGAAGGCTTACGTGTCGCTCAAGCCGGGCCAGGAGCTCAATTTCTCCGGGGAGGCCGCTTAAATGGCCGTCATCAAAGTCAAGCCGACCTCGCCCGGCCGTCGCGCCGTCACGAAGGTCGTGCACAAGCATCTGCACAAAGGCGCGCCCGAGGCGTCGCTGCTGGAGCCGCAGATCCAGAAGTCTGGCCGCAACAACAACGGCCACATCACGATGCGCCACAAGGGCGGTGGGCACAAGCACCACTACCGCGTGGTGGACTTCCGCCGCAACAAGGATGGCATTCCGGCCAAGGTCGAGCGCATCGAGTACGACCCGAACCGCTCGGCGCACATCGCCTTGCTGTGCTACGCCGATGGCGAGCGCCGCTACATCGTCGCACCGCGCGGCGTGGAGGCGGGCACGACGCTGTTGTCGGGCGCCGAGGCCCCGATCAAGGCGGGTAACGCGCTGCCGATCCGCAACATCCCTGTGGGCTCGACGATCCACTGCGTGGAAATGCTGCCCGGCAAGGGCGCGCAGATCGCGCGCTCGGCTGGCACCTCGGTCACGCTGATGGCCCGCGAGGGCATCTACGCTCAGGTTCGCCTGCGCTCAGGTGAGGTGCGAAAGATCCACATCGACTGCCGCGCCACGATCGGCGAGGTGAGCAACGAAGAGCACAACCTGCGCCAGTACGGCAAGGCCGGTGCCCGTCGCTGGAAGGGCATCCGCCCGACGGTGCGCGGCGTGGCCATGAACCCGGTCGATCACCCGCACGGTGGTGGCGAGGGTCGCACGGGCGAAGGCATGCCTCAGGTCTCGCCGTGGAACACGCTGACCAAGGGCTACCGCACCCGCAACAACAAGCGCACGCAGACGATGATCGTCTCGCGTCGCAAGAAGTAAGGCGCTGCCATGACCCGCTCACTGAAGAAGGGCCCCTTCGTCGACCATCACCTGATGGCCAAGGTCGAGAAGGCGTCTGCCATTAAAGACAAGAAGCCCATCAAGACCTGGTCGCGCCGCAGCACGATCCTGCCCGACTTCATCGGGCTGACGATCGCCGTGCACAACGGCAAGCAGCACGTGCCGGTCTACGTCACCGACCAGATGGTGGGCCACAAGCTCGGCGAGTTCGCGCTCACCCGCATCTTCAAGGGCCACCCGGCCGACAAGAAGGCGAAGAAGTAAGGGGCCATTGAGATGGAAACCAAAGCAAGCGTGCGCGGCGTGCGCCTGTCGGTGGACAAGGGGCGGCTCGTGGCCGACCTGATCCGCGGCAAGAAGGTCGACCAGGCCCTGAACATCCTCACCTTCACCCAAAAGAAGGCGGCAGGCATCGTGAAGAAGGCGCTCGAGTCGGCGGTGGCCAACGCCGAGCACAACGACGGCGCGGACATCGACGAGCTGCGCGTGAAGTCGATCTACATCGAGCAGGGCGCCACGCTCAAGCGATTCTCGGCGCGTGCCAAGGGCCGCGGCAACCGGATCAGCAAGGGCACGTGTCACATCTACGTGACCGTCGGCAACTGAAGGCGCGCGAAGGAACACCATGGGACAAAAGATCCACCCCACCGGCTTTCGCCTGCCCGTCACCCGGGCCTGGGCCTCGCGCTGGTTTGCCAACAACCGCAACTTCAGCCAGATGCTGGCCGAGGAT
>JBIIED010000404.1:0-2598 GCA_044237995.1 Rubrivivax sp.
AAGCTCATCGAGCGCCGGCTGGCCGAGCGCCAGCGCGAGGAGGCGCGCCGTGAGCGCAAGCGCGAGGACGAGTTCGCGCGCCACTCGGGTTGGCCCGCGAGCCCCGAGCACGGCCTGGCCGAGCACGATTGAGCGGCCACGGCAGACCGATCACAAGAACACCCCCACGACGAGCGACATGACCGCCTTGAACGCCGCAAACCCCCTGCTCGCCACGCCCGCTCCGATGGGTGCGCGGCCCGGCCCGGCCGGCTGGCGGCCCGCTGAAGCGGGCGAGGCGCAGGCAGCGGACTTCGGCTCCCGGCTGGCCGAGGCCACGCGCCAGGCGCGCGACTCGCAGGACACGCCGCCGGCATGGCGCCCGACACCGAAGGCTGAAGCAGCGCCGGACGCACAGCCGACGGCACAGGCACAGGCACAACCACGCGGTGCCGAAGCCGGCGCCGAGGGCGCCACCGTCGATTCCGAAGACGGCCCGGCGGGGAACGCAGGCAGCCGTGCGCGTACCGCGCGCCGCGGGACCTCCCCGGCCGACCCCGACGAGGACGCCGCCGCCGCCGCGAGTGAGCTCGCCCGCCTTCTGTCACGCGCCGCGGAGCCGGCCACGCGCTCCGCCACGACCACGACCACGACTACCACCACGACCACCACCACGGCTGCGGCCACGGCCACGGCAGCGGCCGCGGCCACGGCAGCGGCCGCCGGCGCGCAAGCGGGTACCAGCCGCGGGCCCGGGCGCGGCGCACTGGCCCGAGTGACCGGTGCGGGTCCGTCCACCGATGTGTCCGGCGATACGGCCGCTGCGGCTGCCCGATCCTCCTCCCACCCGCTCACCCGTACTGGCGCCGAAGCCAGGCGGGATGCTGCCGACGAGCTGCGCAGCCGCCTGGGCGGCCGGCCCGAGCCGGCCACGCAAGGTGCCACCGGCCCGGCAGCGGAGGCTGTGACCCTGGCGGCGGGACAGACCCTCCCGACAACCGCCGCACCGGCGGCTGCGGGCGCCCCGGGCGTCGGCGCGTCCACGCTTGCGCCCGTGGCAGGGCTCCTGGGCCCGGGGGCTGCGCCCGGGGCCGCCTCCGGCCCCGACCTCCTGAGCCGTGGAGCGTCGCCGGGCGAGCCGGTGCCGCACTTCACGCTCTCCCCGGCCCTCGACTCCCCGACCTTCGCGCCGGCGCTGGGCCTGCAGCTCAGCGTGCTGGCGCGCGACGGCATCGAGCAGGCCCGCATGCAGATCAATCCCCAGGACATGGGCCCGATCGGCGTGCAGCTGACCGTGATGGGCCAGCAGGTTCAGGTCGAGTTCGTCTCCGAGCACGCGCGCACGCGCCAGGTGCTCGAGCAGTCTTTGCAGCAACTGGCTTCGGCCCTGGGCGACGCCGGCTTCACGATGACCGGTGGCGGCGTCTTCCAGCAGGGCCGCGGCGGCCGCGAGGGCCAGCCCGACGAGCGCCTGGCCGCCCGGCCGGGCGTGACGGAGCAGCCGAACACGAGCGATCCGCAGCGTGATCCGGCCTCCGGGCAGCGCCCGCGCGTGCAGCGCGGCCTGGTGGACCTCTACGCCTGAGCCCGCGTCTGGCGGGTTTTCCGGGCCCTTTCGAAGGCTTTGCCCCGAGGGGGCCTGCTGATAATTCCTTCACATCCGAGGTGTCCGGCCCGTCGGCCGGCACCGCAAGAAGCAGCAAGGAACTTCGATGTCCACCGCCGCCGCCGAAGCTTCGGCAGACGCACCCAAGCCCAAGGGCAACCTCAAGAAGATCCTGCTCATCTCGCTGGTGGCCCTCATCGTGCTCGGGGGCGCCGGAGCCGGGGTGCTGATCTTCCTCAAGAAGAAGCAGGCTGCAGCCGAGCAGGCCACCGAAGTGGCCGAGGAGTCCGAGCCCGGGCCCAAGCGCGACCCGAAGGTGCTGCCGGTCTTCGTGCCCATGGAGCCCTTCACGGTCAACCTCGCCGACAAGGGCGCCGACCGTTTCGCACAGGTGGCGGTCTCGCTCGAGGTGATCGACGACAAGGTCGGCGCGCAGCTCAAGGCCTTCATGCCGGCCGTGCGCGGCGGGATGCTGATGACGCTCACGTCCCGTACCGCCGATGAGCTGATCGACCCGCAGGGAAAGCTGCGCCTGGCGCACGACCTGCACGTGGCGGCGCTGCGTGCCATCGGCGCGAGCACCAAGGGTCTGGTGCCGCCCGCGCCGGCCGTTACCGAGGCGGCATCGGCCGCCGGCTCGGGCGCCTCGGCGCCCGCCCGGCCGGCTGCGCCCAAGCCCGCCCCGCGTGCCGATGGCGACCCGCTGCCCATCGTGGCCGTGCACTTCTCGAACTTCATCATCCAGTAGCACGCCGCAGGCCACGCCGGACCACCATGAGCCAACAGATCCTCACCCAGGACGAGGTCGATGCCCTGCTTCAGGGCATCTCGGGCGACAGCGAGATGGCCGACCCCGTGGAAGAACGGGGCGAGCCCGAGGTTCGTGCCTACGACATCGCCAACCAGGAGCGGATCGTCCGTGGGCGCATGCCCACGATGGAGATCATCAACGAACGCTTCGCGCGCAACCTGCGCATCGGGCTGTTCAACCTGATCCGCCGCAGCCCCGAGAT
>JBIIED010000403.1:0-2598 GCA_044237995.1 Rubrivivax sp.
GACGTGGGTGCCTGGCAAGTACGAGCAGGTGGCCGACAACTGTGCGGGCGGGGTGGGGGTGTACCGGCTGGGGTACCCCAACATCGGCAACTGCCTGCTCAGCGACGTGACGGGCTACGCGGTGCCCGGGGGGATGAGCTACCCGGATGCCAAGGTCAAGGGCACGCTGCTGAGGTGGGGCAACTACGACAGCTACAGCCGGGCGGTGCGCTGGGAGGCCGGTGAGCTGCCTGCGGGGGTGGCGGTGCCTGCCACGCGTGCGCTGCGAGCGTCGTACGTGTACGACGTGAAGCCTGCGTGGTTCCCGGCTGCAACGGCGTGGCCGCCCATCGGGCCGGAGGTGACAGGGGGCACGGCATGGGGCGAGGCCAACGGGCGCGTGCACAGCATCCCCGCGCAGCAGTGCTGGCAGTCACGCAGCCTCGGCTCGGGCGGCTCCTTCTCGCGCACCGCCTGCTACCCGGGAAGCTGATCGGTGGCCGGCGGTTGAGCATGCGCAGGGCCGCCACGGACGAGCGCCCGGAAACTGCCCGCATGGCAACGCTTCTTCCCCCCGTCTCCGAGGTCACGCGGCCGCGCCGCGCGCTGCGGGTGGCGATGGTGGCCCACTCGGCCTACGAGCGAGACAACCGGGTGATGCGGGTGGCTCGCGCCCTCGCCGAGCGAGGCGACCGGGTGGTGGTGCTGGCCCTGCGCACGCACCCCGGCCTGCCTGTCGAGGAGGTCATGGATGGGGTCTGCGTGCAGCGCATCCAGGATCGCTTCCAGAAGGAGGCGGACTCGCCGCTGGCGGCACTGCGCCCGTTGCTGCGCTTCACGCTTGCAGCAGCGCGACGCCTGCATGCGCTCGCCCACGCACCGCATGGCGACGGGCCCTTCGATCTCGTGCACGTGCACAACGTTCCCGACTTCCTGGCCTTTTCCGCCTTGCCTGCTCGCTGGAGCGGCGCGCGCGTGATTCTCGATCTCCACGACCTGGTGCCTGAGTTCTACGCCAGCCGTTTCGCCACCGGGGAGAGTTCGCCCGTGGTGGCGGCGCTGCAGGCCTGCGAGCGTCTGTCGGCTGCCGTGGCTGATCACGTGATCGTGGCCAACGACCTCTGGCGTGAGCGTGTCGTGCGCCGGTCGGCCCGGCAGGAGGCCTGCTCCGTGATGCTCAACCATGTCGACGAGCGGGTGTTTCGCCCGCGCCCACGGCGTCGGGCATTCGGCGAGGGCGGGCCGCTCGTGCTCTTTCCAGGCGGCCTGCAGGCGCATCAAGGCCTGGACGTGGCCATCCGCGCCTTCGTGCATCTGCGGGCGCAGCGCCCCGATGCACGCTTGCATCTGGTGGGCGACGGCAGCGAGAAGCCCGCCTTGCAGGCGCTGGTGGAGTCGCTGGGGCTGCAGCGGGCGGTGCGCTTCTTTCCCCCTCAGCCGCTGGCTGCGATCGCCGAGCGCATGGCCGAGGCCGACCTGGGCATCGTGCCCAAGCTTGCCAACGGATTCGGCAACGAGGCCTACAGCACCAAGATTCTCGAGTTCATGGCGGTGGGGGTGCCGGTGGTGGTCTCTCGCACACGCATCGATACCCACTACTTCGATCCGGGCGAGGTCCGCTTCTTCGAATCGGGCGATGACGCGGCACTGGCTCGGGCGATGGCCGAGGTGCTCGACAACGCCTCGCTGCGTGAGCAGATGGTGGAAGCGGGCCTGGCGCGTGCGGCGCGCGAACGCTGGGGTGCGCACCGGCAGCGCTACCTCGGGCTCGTGGACGCGCTGGTGGCCACCGGCCATGCGCCGGTGGGCGAACCGGCAGGAGCGTGCTGATGGGTCGCGACGCCACCCTGGACGATCCGATGCTGCGCCTGGAGCAGGCCAGTTCACAACTCTTTGCCTGGTTCGACTTGCACGAGGGGCCACCTGGAGACGCTGCGCACCGGGCCAGCGCGCACCTGCTGTGCCATGCCGCCACCGATGCCCCGGGTCACGCGCAGGCGGCGCGGGCCGCTTTGCAAAGGATGCTTGCGGCCGAACTGCCCGCCGCACTGGGTGCGCGGGCCGCACTGGGTGAGGTCTGCCTGCAGGCCAACGAGATTCTCGGTGATCGCCTGTTCCTGGATGCTGCGCTGAGCCTGTGCGAGGGCATCGCGCACGGCACGCGCCTGGACGGGGACGATGCGCTGTGCTTCAGCGCGATTCCAGTGCGCGTGTTGCCGGTGCACCATGCCAACCTGCAGGCGGCGTCGCTCCTGGCCCGAACCGGCCAAAGGGTGGGGGACGGCAGCTTCGTCGATCTCGCGCGGCGCGCGGTGGCCTACAGCCTCCCGCTCCAGCTCCCGGACGGGGGCTGGCTGCACGGCGAGCAACGTCCCCTTCGATGGGCAGATCGCTTCCATGCCGGCAGCCGCGTGTGCAGCCTGCTCGAACTGGCGCAGTGCGACCTCCATCCGGGCCTGCACGCGGCGCTTGCCCGAGCTTTGCGCCAACTGGTGGACCTGAACTTCGATGTGGCGGGAGTGCCGCGCGTGGCGCAGCGCGAGGATGAGGCCAGCGAGTGTGAACTGCTCGCCGCGGCGGAGGCGATGGGCGCTCTGGCGCGCGTGGCGACAACTGAGC
>JBIIED010000142.1:0-8847 GCA_044237995.1 Rubrivivax sp.
CCGATTCCGTTTACGCCGGGCTGTCCGGCGAGGCCCTCTCGGCCGAGCACGAGGGCGTGGCAGCGCTGCCGCTGGCACGCGTGGCCGCGGGGGCGGCGCTGCCGTTGAGCGATGGGTTGAACCCTGCGTGGCAGGTACGCATCGCCACGCTGCGCGAGCAGGTGGTGCAGCCGCTGCTGGGCGTGCGCGACACGCTGGACGCCGCGAGCTGGGCCGATCTGGCCGCGCGGCTGCAGGCCTGGCGCCAGTGGCAGGCCGACCGGCCCATGACTCCCGTGGCGGCCCTGCCCGTGGCCGGGCTGCGCGCGATCCTGGAGGGCGACACCGAGGCGCGCCTGGCCGAGCTCATCACGCGCGACGAGGACGCGGACACCGCCGCCGACGAGCTCGAGGCCCTGGAGAAGCTGCTGCGCCTGCGGCGCGACTTCGCCATGCTGCTGCGCAACTTCATCAACCTGGCCGACTTCTACGACCCGTCGCGCTGGGCCGTCTTCCAGGCCGGCACCCTCTACCTCGACCAGCGCAGCTGCGACCTCGTGCTGCGCGTCACCGACATGGCCCGCCACGCTTCGATGGCGCCGCTGTCGGGCACCTACCTCGTGTACTGCCAGTGCACGCGACCGGGCGAGGAGCCGATCACGATCGTCGCCGCGATGACCGCCGGCACCACCGACGACATGATGGTGCCGGGCCGAAACGGCGTGTTCTATGACCGCGCTGGCCAGCCCTGGCAGGCCAGTGTGGTGCGCATCGTGAGCAACCCGATCAGCGTACGGGAGGCCTTCTGGGCGCCGTACAGGCGGGTGTCGAAGATGATCAGCGACCAGGTGCAGAAGTTCGCCGCTGCGCAGGACAAGGCCGTGGATGCGCGCGCCGGGTCCGGCATCGCCGACGCGACCAAGACGATCACGGCGCCCCCCCCGGCAGCGCCGGTGACCCTGAAGGTGACGCCGCCGGCATCCAGCCCGGCCGCCAAGCCCGCGGCTGCTCCAGCGCGTGCGGCTGCCGCGGGTGCGCCAGCAGTCGCGGCGGGTTCCGCGGCACCGGTTGGCCCGGCGCCAGCCTTCGACATCGCCCGGTTCGCCGGCATCTTTGCTGCCATCGGCCTGGCCCTGGGGGCCATCGGCACGGCGCTGGCGGCCATCGTGTCGGGCTTGCTTGCACTTCCGCTGTGGAAGCTGCCGCTGGTGGTGGCGGGCATCGTGGCGCTCATCTCCGGCCCCTCGATGCTCCTGGCCTGGTTCAAGCTGCGGCGGCGCAACCTCGGGCCGCTGCTGGACGCCAACGGCTGGGCCGTGAACATCCGCGCGCGCATCAATCTGCCGTTCGGCGCCTCGCTCACGCAGTTGCCGCAGCGTCCGGCCGGGGCCCTGCTAGCCGGAAGCGACCCCTTCGCCGAGGACGAGGTGGCGTGGAAGCGCTGGCTCGTGGTGGCCTTCGTGCTGCTGGCCGCGTTTGCCGGCGTCGTCTACTGGCACTGATCAGCGCCGCAGCGACTCCACCGCGCCCTGCCAGCGATCGAGCAGGCGGCGCCGCTCGGCCGAGGAGCCGTACTTCTCGAAGTCGTAGCGGATGAGCCGCACGCTGTCCATGCTCGGGATGCGCGGGTCGGGCTTGAAGGTGCGGCTGCCCTTGACGAGCGCGATGCCCCCGATCTCGTAGCTCGTGCCTTCGCAGGGCGCGGCCGTGGCCACCGGGTACTTGTTGTGGCGCCAGGCCTCCAAGCCAAAGATGAAGCTGATGCCGATCGCGACCTCGCCCTTGCAGGCGGGCTTGAACATGTCGGACCAGCACTTGGGCTCGGGCAGCTTCTTCTTGAGCAGTTCCGTGTTCCAGCCAAAGCCGATGGCGCTCGTGTACAAGCCCCCCACCATGTTCTGCGACATCGCGTACTGCCGGTGGTGCCCGCGGCCAGACTCGAACTGGCACGCCTTGCGGCGGCGGATTTTGAATCCGCTACGTCTACCGATTTCGTCACGCGGGCGTTCGGGGTGAGTGGACCCCTCAGGCGGAAGTATCGCACTGCCGTGGCAGCCCCCACCCACGGTCAGCCGGGCGCCTACTCGTGGTCGCGCCGCCTGGCCCACCGCAGCGCCAGCAGCCCGAGCCCGATGCCCAGCGGCGCATCGATGAAGGTGGTGTAGACGAGCCACGCGTCCTTGCTCAGCCACTGTGTGGCCAGCAGGTTGAGCATCGCCATCGTCAGGCCCAGCCCGGCCACGCCCATCGCGAGGCGGCGCGGATCGAGCGACCAGCCCACGGCGTAGCGTGCCATGCGCACCCCGAAGTAGCGGCCACGGTTCAGCAGCGCATCGCCCAGGATCAGGCTGGCGATCAGCAGGCCGAGGATCGTTCCCTTGAGCTGCACCAGCTTCTCGTCCTGGAACAGCACCGAGAAGCCCGCCGACAGCAGCAGCGTGAAGACGCCGAATGCCGCCAGGCCGCCGAGCAGGTCGACCTTGACGAACCGCTGCGCCACCACCACCGACAGGCCCGCCGCCGCGCCCACGAGGGCGGCGGTGGTGAGGTTGCCCGTGGCCTTGCTGACAACGAAGAAGAGCAGGGCGAGCGCGATGTCCACGTACAAGGAAGGCTTGTTGCGCTGCCACTGTTCGCGGTCACGTTGCTGCTTCGCCTGCATCTGCTGCACGCGCTCGGGCGTCATCGGTCCCTGGCCCTTGAGCAGGGGCCAGGCGATGGTGCGTCCTGGGTGGCTCTCGTGCACCGTGCGGCCGTCCACGCGCACGGCGATGCCCGCCGACCACCAGCTGACGTAGCCGGTTTCCACCTCGAGCCGTACGCCGTCGGCCAAGGTGTGGCGCAGCACGTGGTTGCGGTAGTCGGCTTCACCCGGGCTGAGCGTGGTCTGGTCCCGGGCGAGCTCCTGCTGCCCGCTCAAGAGCCGGCTTCGCAGGCTGGTGAAGCCGGTCTCGATCAGGACGACGAAGGCCTCACCGTGGACGGTGAAGGGCCTGCGGTAGGTCCACAGGTTCATCGGGCTTCAGGCTGCAGGCCGAGCCGCTGCGCCGCCTGGCGCGGGTGGATGAGGTTGACCCGCCCCCTGCGCTCGGCCGTGTCGACGATCGCCTGGCGCACCTGGGCCACCGTGAGCTCGGGCTTGAGCGCGAAGAGCTTGGCCGCGAGGTTGGCCACCTGGGGGCTGGCCATGCTGGTGCCGCTGAACTTCACGCGGTCGCCGCCCGGCAGCACGCTCTCGACCTGAAAGCCGTTGGCATGCACCGCTACCGTCTTGCCGAAGGTGGAAAAGCTCGTCTCCTCGCCCGCCTGGTCCACGGCACCCGCCGTGATCAGATTGGGCAGGTTCAGGCCTGCGGGGATGTACTCCTCGAAGTCCGCGTTGTTGTCCTCGTTGCCCGAGCCCGCCACGAAGAGGATCTCGGGGGCCGAGGCGATGGCCTCGCGCAGCGCGTCGCGCTCAATGGCGAAGAGCCGGCGCGCGAGCTGCTTGCGCTCCTCGGGCGTGGCGCCCACGTTGTGCCAGGCGAGCATGCCCTCGTAGGCCGAGGCCCCGTAGCGCCAGCTCATGTTCACCACGCGCAGCTTCTGGTCCTTGAAGGCCTGCACGATCTGCTTGTAGTTGGCAGCCGTGCGGCGCGACATCTCCTCGGTGGGCTTGACCGGCTCGGAACGGTGCTCCCACAGCATCGTGGCGGTATAGACGCGGGCAAAGGGGTTGCCCTCCACCGCGATGCCGGCCACGTGCGTGCCGTGGGTGTACAGGCTCGCGAGGCCCAGGTCTTCCTGGAAGCTCTTCACCTTGGCGGGGTCGAGAGTGGCCACGGTCTGCTTGAGCCGCCGGGCGTCTTCCGTGTCGAGCCCGGCCTGAAGGTCCATCGAGCCCTTGACCAACTGCTTGAGCACGGGCCAGCGGGCGGAGGCCTCGCCCAGCGGGCGCAGCAGGTCGGTGGCCGGACGGGACTCGCGGTCGAAGGCGATGCCCTTGCCTGGTGTGGCCTTGAACAAGGACAGGTCCACCCCGGAATCCCAGATGCCGATGCCGACTTCGCTCGCCCGGGCCGTGGGGGCGATGGCGAACAGGCGCGGCGTCCACAGATCGGGCTTGGCTGGTGCGGCCTTGGCCTGTGCGTCGATCACCGCCTGCAGGCCAGCCACCACGGCGCCCTTGAGCGGCGCCACCTGCTCGTTTTGCAGCCGCGCGCCGACGATGGAGCCCACCAGTCCCTCGGGCACGGTCATCTGCATGTTGCGCGCCACCACGTCCACCTGCTGCTCGAAGGCGGGCTTGGTCAGCGCCGGGTTCAGCAACTCCATCTGTGCCTTGAAGGCCTTGACGCCGTCGCTCACGTCGGCCCAGTTCATCGCGCCATAGCGCCGCTGCACTTCGGCCTGCACCCAGGCCGCGTCACGCTTGCCCAGCTGCTGATCCGCCAGGATCGTGGCCAGGGTGCCCGTGGTTGCGCGCGGGCCGGGCTTGTCCTGCAGCGCCTTCAAGCGCTCCACGAGCGCCGGCACCGCGGCCCAGTCTCCCTTGAACTGCGCCAGCGTGAGCAGCGAGCCGTAGTAGCTGCGCAGCGTAGCGGCGTCCTGGATGTCGTACTTCTGCAGGTCCTCGCGCAGGCTCTTCTCCAGCGCGTCGGCCAGGGCCTGCACCTCGGCGCGCGGGGCGTCCAGGTACTGGCTGGGCAGCTTGTCGAGCTTGACGGTGCGCCGGGGGAGCTGTTCGGCGGAGGTGATGACTTGGCGCGCTGCAGCGGCGGGGGCTGCGCTGCCCTGGGGGCCCTGCGCCTGCGCGAGGGGGTGGCTGAAGGCGGTTGTCAGCACGAGGGTGGCGGCGCTCAAGGTGGTGAGGGGCAGGTGCTTCATGGTGTTCGGGAACTCCCAGGGTGGACCAATGGAGCAGGATGATGCACAGCAGGTGCAAGGAGCGGGTGGCGGGTGCGACGAACTGCAACCTGGGCGGATGAAGCGGCTTTACTGCCCCTTGAACAAGCCCTGGAACGGCCGCGATACGGTGAGCCGGTCCGGGCAGCTGCGCAGTTTGAGCACCATGCCCCCGTCGTCGTCGCGCACCGCGCTGGCGACTTGGCCGCTGGCCACGATGATCGAGCGGTGCACCTGCTGGAACTGGCTGGGGTCGAGCTGCACGAGCAGGTCCTTGAGGGGGGTGCGCAGCAAGGCCTCGCGCTGCTCGCCGTCCTCGCGGTAGACCACCCGGGTGTAGCGTGCGTCCGACTCGAAGTAGACGACGTCGGCCACCCGGATCAGCCGGATCTCCTTGCCGACACTGGCCTGCAGGGTCTCGGTCTGCGGCGGCCGGTGGGGCACCAGGCGCGCCAGCAGCGCCTGCAGGGCCTCGGCCTGCATCGCTTGCGGGGCGGGCTGAGCCAGTCTCTGCTTCAGGCGTTCGACCGTCTGCGCCAGTCGCTTCGACTCCACGGGTTTGACAAGGTAGTCCACCGCCCCGGCGCCGAAGGCCTGCAGCGCATGGTCGCCATAGGCCGTGACGAAGACCACCGGGCAGCGGCCCTCGATCTTCTGGGCCACCTCCAGCCCCGTCAGGCCCGGCATGCGGATGTCCAGGAAGCAGGCATCGGGCTGGTGCTCCAGCCACTGATCCCACGCGTCGGCCCCGTGTACGGCCTGGGCCACGATATCGGCCTCGGGCCAGGCAGCATGCAGCGCGTCGGCCAGTTGCTCGCGCATGGCCGCTTCATCGTCGGCGATCAGGATGCGGGGCATGAGCTCTCCTCGAAAGCCAACTCGGCCCGCGTACCGCCCGTGCTCAAGGGGCGCAGCGTGAACCGGGCCTTCGTGCCGTAGTGCTGCTCCAGGCGCTGGCGCAGGTTCGACAGGCCCACCTGGTCGCGAGCGTGCGGCGACAGGCCCAGACCATCGTCTTCCACGCGCAGCCACCAGCCGCCGGCGTTGGCGTCGCCGCGACCACTGCTCAGGCGCAGCACCCCGCCCTCGATCCTGGGCTCCAGGCCATGCTCGATGGCGTTCTCCACCAGAGTCAAGAGCAGGCCGGGTGGAATCGTCTGCGCCGCACGCTCGGGGTCCACATCGATCTCGAAGCGCAGCCGCTCGCCCATGCGGGTCTGCATGATGGCCAGGTAGTGCGCCGCCGCGCGCACCTCCTCCTCCAGCGGCACCCGCACCCGGCCCAGCATTTCGGTGCTGCGGCGCAGGAAGCCCGTGAGCTCCGCCAACAGGGGCCCGGCCCGAGGGTCGGCCCGGTTCACCCAGTGCTGCAGTGTGGCCAGGGTGTTGAAGACGAAGTGCGGGTGGATCTGCGCCTGCAGCAGGCGCAGTTCGGTCTCGGCGGCCGCGGCGCGGGCGGCGTCGCGTTCGGCCACCAGTTGCAGGCGTTGCAGGCGCTGCTCGCGCGCTTTGCGGCCCGCCCAGGACAAGGCCACGAAGAACAGCAGGCTGCCCACCAGGAGCAGAGTTGCCGGCACGGTCGCATCGCTGGCGGAGTCGCGCAGCTTCATCCAGTTCAAGACGTCCGGGTTGCCCCAGGAGCGGATGAGCAGGGCAGCACCCGCACCCACCAGGGCTCCCAGGACGAGATTCAACAGCAGTGCTGACGCAGACCAGGCTCGTCTGGGCAGGAACCAGGCGCTCGCGAGGGCCAGCGTGAGGGCTACCCACAGCAAGGTGCCGGACAGCATGGCCTGCTGCCAGCTTTCCCCGGTGGCGCGCAGACCGGCCACCAGGCCGGCCAGACCCAGCAACCAGCCCAGCCAGGCCAGCCCGCCGCGGCGACTGTAGAGATATTGGTCAAACTCCTCGATCTCGTGCGCCAGACCAGGGTCCTCGACTGCGATGTGCGCATACCGTGGCTGAGCCCAGCGGTAGTAGGCGCGCTGCAGGCGGTTGCCCTGGGACAGGATGTTGATGGTGCTCATGCGGCGAATTGTTCGCGACGGCCCGACGCAGGGGAGCCCCTCTCAGGCCAAACAACGCGCCAGTGACACGAATGGCAGCCATGGCGGGTGAACCGCGAGGCATCCAAGCGCTCACCTGGTCTGCCTTCCAGGCGCATCTTCGTCGTAATGGGGTCCGAAAGTCCTGGTGGCGATCGTTCAGGGGCGATTCGTCTGGCCGCCGTATGTGGAGTGACGGAAACGCAGCTGCGCCGCGGGTGTCGTGGTCGGCCTGCGTGCGCACGTCGCGGAGGGCTTCCGCAGCGGCCTTGCGTGGCCCTGCTTGGTGTGCATCACCAGGCTGCTGCAGCCACGGTGTTGGCCTGGCAGCTGCCCGACTCGCCGGGCAGCTGCCAGGCGAGTCGGGCACCGAGATGGCCTGACCCGCGCGGCGGCCCGCTCGATGCGCTGGAACCGAGGCCCCTCCCGGTTTGGAGTCAGTCACCTGTTGATGAGGAGACATTGACGCAAAGTACGTAATATCGTAATATTGTATAATGCGTTCCTCGCCACTCAGACAACGTCTGCTCGACCTGGAGGCCCGTATTCAGGCCCTCGAGGTCCGCGCTGCACGGCGAGACGACGAAGCATCCGCCGGAGCCACGGTGGCGCCCGCGCACCCGCCGGCCACCTCGGGTGTGGAGCCTCCGGCGCCCCCCGCATCAGGCGAGGAGGGTGCCCTGTGGGCCCTGAACGGCCTGTTGAGCCGCCTGGGCGCAGGGCAGGGCGGTGTGGTCTACGCAGGCCGCTACAGCCACCCCGCCGGGGGAGAGGTGCAGTGGCAGATGGGCCGGCCGCAGCAAGTGCTGCTCGACGAGGACTGGAGCGAACTCGCCCCCCGCCTGGCCGCCCTCGGGCACCCGGTGAGGCTGCGGCTGGTGCAGTTGCTGCT
The DNA here is from genome assembly GCA_044237995.1 of Rubrivivax sp. Lineage (GTDB taxonomy): Bacteria > Pseudomonadota > Gammaproteobacteria > Burkholderiales > Burkholderiaceae_C > Rubrivivax. Next base: position 7,801 of record JBIIED010000142.1, read on the forward strand.
CAGCGGCATGGGTGCGGTGGCGGATCTCGCCGCGCAGCCGGGCATGGGCACGAGCGGGCAGCTCTACCACCATCTGCGCGAACTCGAATCCACAGGCTGGCTGCACTCGTCGCAGCGCGGCCGATACGCGCTGCGGCCCGAGCGCATCGTGGCATTGATGGCGGTGCTGACGGCGGCGCGCCAATGAAGCCGCTCCTGCTCGTTCGTGCCACGGCGGCCCTGGCCCTGACCCTGGCGATGAGTCTGTCTGCGGCAGGCGACGTCCGAGCCGCTGAGCCCTTTGCCGATCAGCGAGAGCTGCTCCAGCAACGCCTGGGCACGCCGGCGGGGCCGGCCAGTGCGCTCGTGGTCGGAAGACTGGGTGCGGGCGAGCCCGAGGTGCTGCTGATGGGCACCGCCTCGCACGGCGGTGCGCCGCTCACGCGCGATGCGCGCTTCGAGCTCGGCTCGGTGACCAAGGCCCTGGTTGGCAGCCTGCTGGCGCGGATGGCGGCACAGGGCCGCCTGGGGCTGGATGACCTCGTCGGGCGCTGGGTGTCCGAGTTGAACGGCACACCCGCGGGCAACCTCACGCTGCGCAACCTGGCCACGCACCATTCCGGCTTGCCACGGTTGCCGATGTCGGCGGCCTTTCTGTGGTCGAGCCTCAAAAACCCGCACGACCCCTACCTGCACTACAGCGTTGCCGACATGCTGTCGTACCTGCGAGCCTGGACTCCCCCGGGGCAGACCGAGTTCGAGTATTCCAATCTGGGATTCGCCCTGCTCGGCCTGGCGCTGGAGCGCGCCGCCGAACGACCCCTGGCAAGCCTGATGGCCAGCGAGATCCTGCAACCCGCCGCCGCCTCCGGGGCCGGGCTGGAGCCCGGACTCGCCGTGGGTCAGGTCCAGGGCCACGACGCCAGCGGGCGCCCCACACCCGCCTGGAACATGGGCGCCTTTGCCGGGGCTGGCGCGCTGCGTGCCAACCTGCCGCAGATGCTTGCGCTGCTGGAGGCCGCGCGGCTCGGACGTGCGCCCTTTGACGTCGGGGCGCATCGCGAGCAG
>JBIIED010000143.1:0-8791 GCA_044237995.1 Rubrivivax sp.
GTGGAGCACGGGTGGTTTGTGATTGACGCCACCGACAAGGTGCTCGGGCGTGTTGCCAGCGAAGCAGCAGCCCGTTTGCGCGGCAAGCACAAGGCCATCTACACGCCCCACGTCGACACTGGCGATTTCATCATCGTCGTCAACGCCGACAAGATCCGCGTCACTGGCTCAAAGGCCACCGACAAGATCTACTACCGGCACTCGGGCTACCCGGGCGGGATCTACGCGACCCGCTTCAAGGACATGCAGGCCCGCCACCCCGGGCGCGCGCTGGAGAAGGCCGTCAAGGGCATGCTGCCCAAGGGCCCGCTCGGCTACGCGATGATCAAGAAGCTGAAGGTGTACGCCGGTGCCACGCACCCGCACGCCGCCCAGCAACCCAAACCGCTCGAGATCTGAGGTCGGCCATGATCGGACAATGGAACTACGGCACCGGGCGGCGCAAGTCGTCGGTGGCGCGCGTCTTCCTGAAGAAGGGGTCGGGCCGCATCGAGGTCAACGGCAAGCCGCTTGACCAGTACTTCGGGCGCCAGACTTCCATCATGGTCGTGCAGCAGCCTCTGCTGCTGACGGCCAACCTGGAAGCCTTTGACATTCGCGTCAACGTGCACGGCGGTGGCGAGTCGGGCCAGGCCGGCGCGGTGCGCCACGGCATCACGCGTGCGCTGATCGACTACGACGCAGCGCTCAAGCCCCAGCTGAGCCAGGCTGGCTTCGTCACGCGCGATGCGCGCGAGGTGGAGCGCAAGAAGGTCGGCCTGCACGGCGCGCGCCGTCGTAAGCAGTTCAGCAAGCGCTGATCGCGTGGGGGGGGCCGCTTGCGGCTCATCCCGCGCGGCCCTGGCACCTTCCCGGCTGCAAAGGCTGGGCTGGCGTCAGGGCCGTACCTGCGGCTATCATCATCGACGCTGCGGCCTGAGGTCGCAGCGTCGTTCTGTTTCAGCGGCCGACTGGCCGCGTACCCCGAGGATCTGCCATGAACGCCATCGCCGAGCCCCTGTCTCCCGCATCCGAGGAGATGCCCGTACCGCTGGTCTTCACCGACAGCGCAGCGGCCAAGGTCAAGGACCTGGTGGACGAGGAGGGCAACCCCGAGCTGAAGCTGCGCGTCTTCGTTCAAGGCGGTGGCTGCTCGGGATTCCAGTACGGCTTCACCTTCGACGAAGTCGTCAACGAGGATGACACGCAGATGACGAAGAACGGGGTCACGCTGCTGATCGACGCGATGAGCCTGCAGTACCTCGTTGGCGCGGAGATCGACTACAAGGAAGACCTCCAGGGTTCGCAGTTCGTGATCAAGAACCCCAACGCCGCCACCACCTGCGGCTGCGGATCGTCCTTCTCGGTCTGAGCAGAGAGGGCGGCCGCCTACCGGCGCGCGCGTTCGTGTGCGCCGCTCAGGGATGTGGCCCGGGGTGCAGTGCACCGAGCACCCGCAGCCCTCTTGCCCCCGTGACGTCGGGCAGGTTGCCGGCGCGGCGATCGAAGAAGGCCGCTCCCAGCCACGCGAAGGCAAGCGCCTCCACCTGATCGGCCGGAATTCCCCAGGCATCCGTCGGTTCGACCCGGCTGCCCGGCAGGCCCTGGCGCAGCCGTGCCATCAGGTGGTCGTTGCATGCGCCGCCACCGCACACTCCGAGCCGCGTCGTGCCGGGCGCCTGCCGATCCAGTGCGTCGAGCACCGCCCAGGCCGTCAGCTCGGCCAGCGTGGCTTGCACATCCTCGGGGCGTGTGTCGGGCTCCGCGTGCGCCAGGGCGGCTTCCAGCCAGGCGGCATCGAAGAGGTCTCGGCCCGTGCTCCGGGGCGCAGGCTGGCCGAAGAAAGGCTCGGCCTGCATCGCCCGCAGCAGCGCTGGCTGCACCCGCCCACTGCGCGCCCAGGCGCCGCCCGCATCGAAGCGCTGGCCGATGTGGCGCTCCACCCACATGTCCATCAGCAGGTTGCCTGGCCCAGTGTCGAACCCGAGCACTTCACCGCTGGACGGCAGCAGCGTGAGGTTGGCGATCCCGCCGATGTTGAGCACGGCCACTGCAACGCCCGGCTCGCCGAACACGGCGCGGTGAAAGGCGGGCACCAGCGGGGCACCCTGGCCCCCGGCCGCGAGATCGCGGCTACGAAAGTCGCACACCACGTCCACGGCGGTGAGCTCGGCCAGCAGCGCACCATTGAGCAGCTGGACCGTGTAGCCGTTGCCGTCGAAGGCCTGGGGCCGGTGGCGAACGGTCTGCCCATGCGCGCCGATGGCCCGAAGCGCAGCCCGGTCCGTGGCGGTGCCCTCGAGCAGGCGCTCGACCACCGAGGCGTAGGCGCGCGCAACCGCATTGGCCGCCAGGCTCGAGCGGTGCAATTCGTCCTCGCAGCGCCCGTTCAGGGCCATCAGCTCGCGGCGCAGGGGGTCCGGGTAGGGCTCCCACGCATGGCCCAGCACGCGTGCCGGGTGGGCCGAATCGAATTCGGCCAGCACCGCATCGACACCGTCCAGGGACGTCCCGGACATGCAGCCGATGAAGAGCGCCACAGGCGGGCGCTCCGTCACTCGAAGCCGGGGCGGTTGCTCGAGAGGGTTTCGGCCAGATCCAGCTTCGCCTGCCGGGCCCGGGCGACTTCCTCGAACTGGGTGCGCGCGACAGGATCGAGCACCACCTCCTCCGAGGTGCGCGCCAGACTGCGTGGATCGACGTGCACGCCTCCAACCCGGAACTCGAAGTGCAGGTGCGGGCCCGTTGCCCAGCCGGTGGCGCCCACGGCGCCGATGAGTTGGCCGCGCTCGACGCGCTGGCCGGGCTGCACGCCTATCCTGCTCAGGTGGGCGTAGAGGGTGACGCGGTTGTTGCCGTGATCGACGTAGATCACGTTGCCGTAGCCGCCCTGCCAGGAAGCGAAGGTGACCACGCCGTCGCCCACGACCCGCACAGGCGTGCCGTGCGGTGCGGCGTAGTCGATGCCGCGGTGCTCGCGCATGCGCTGCAGCAGAGGGTGCATCCGCAGGGCAAAGGCGGAAGTGGCCTTGGCCTGGTCCAGCGGGAGCGTCAGGAACACGGTCTTGCGTCCGCGGCCGTCCCGATCGAACCAGGTGCCCTTGCCCTTGGCGTCCTCGTACCAGAAAGCCTGGCGCGACTTGCCGCCGGTCTGGAACTCCACCGCCAGCACGCGAAACGAGGCGCCGGCCCACGGCACGGGCGAGCCTTCTGCCGTCAGGGCCTCGTAGACCACGGCAAAGGCATCACCCTTGCGAAGCCCGCGTGAGGTCTCGGCGTCTGAGGCCAGCAGTTCCACGAGCTGGCGCGTGACCGGCTGGGGCAGGCGAACCTGCGACGCCGCGGCCTGCAGCGTCGTGGTCACGACGTTGCCCGACAGCTGCGTCTGGCTGGCCAGGGGCAGCTGCTCACGCTGCACGACCCAGCGCCCGTCCTGCGACACGGCCTGGATCTTGTCGAAGTGGGTCCGCACCCGCGAGGGCTGCGCGGCCGGGCCGCGAACGACCAGTTCGCGCAGGTTGCCCGAGGCGCTGACCCGCACGGTCACGAGCGACCGCGTGCGGGCATCGAGCGCGCGGCGCAGACCGGCATCACTGCGGAGGAGCTGCGCCGCCTGCGCATCGGCCACACCCAGCCGCCGCAGCGTGGCCTCGGGGGTATCCGTGGCGCGCGTCACCTCGGTGCGCGTGAGCTCGGTCTCGTGTGCGGCAAGTGTTTCGAGCTGGCCCGACAGGTCGCCGATCGGCACTTCCTGCTCCACCACCCGAACAGGCAGGCTGGACGCATCCGGAGCCAGGGGAGCCACCGCGAAGACGACTGTCGCGCCGGCCGTCAGGAAACCGGCCACGCCCAGTGTCACGGCCCGCGCGTGCTGCGACAGGAAGGCATGCAGGGCCTGGGCACGTTCGTGCCAGACCTGCTCGTCAACCTGCCACCAATCGCGAAAATCGCTCAACTGACCACCGTGAACCTGTTGCTAGCGCCGGCGGGCGGCACGGGCCCTGGTGACCCTGCCGCCCAGTGTTGCCGGGGGAGGTGGCCTGCCGGCACACCCGTAGAATCCCCTTCACACCGACGCAAACCCCCGAATCGACCTCCAAGCGAGGCGCAATCCAGCGGGTTAGCGAGTATACCGGCACACCCCCCCGAACGAGAATTCCCGATGTCCGAGAGCCCTTCGACCGTGCCGGACGGCACGCCCATCGTCGACGAAGCGGTGCGCGAGGCGCTGGCGGTGACGCTGCGCGGCTGCGAGGAGTTGCTGCCTGAGGCCGACTGGGTGCGCAAGCTTGCGCACTCGCGGGCCAGCGGCCAGCCGCTTCGCATCAAGTTCGGCATGGACCCTACGGCGCCTGACCTGCACCTGGGCCACACCGTGGTCCTGAACAAGATGCGCCAGTTCCAGGACCTCGGGCACGTGGTGATTCCCCTGATCGGGGACTTCACGACGATGATCGGCGACCCTTCCGGCCGCAACAGCACCCGCCCGCCGCTGACGCGCGAGCAGATCGAGGCCAACGCCCGCACCTACTTCGAGCAGGTGGGCCTGGTGGTCGACCTGGACCGTGCCGAGGTGCGCTGGAACAGCGAGTGGAGCGACCCGCTGGGCGCGCGGGGCATGATCTCCCTGGCCTCGCGCTACACGGTGGCGCGCATGATGGAGCGCGACGACTTCGCGCGCCGCTTCGCCGGCGGGGTTCCCATCTCGGTGCACGAGTTCCTGTACCCGCTGATGCAGGGCTACGACTCGGTGGCCCTGCGCTCGGACCTGGAGCTCGGCGGGACGGACCAGAAATTCAACCTGCTGATGGGCCGGCACCTGCAGCAGGAGTGGGGGCAGGAGCCGCAGTGCATCCTCACGATGCCGCTTCTCGAGGGCCTGGACGGCGTCGAGAAGATGAGCAAGAGCAAGAACAACTACATCGGGATCACCGAACCTGCGAACACGATGTTTGCCAAGGTGATGTCGATCAGTGACTCGCTGATGTGGCGCTACTACGCCTTGCTGAGTTTTCGCAGCGAGGTCGAGATCGCTGCCCTGCGCGCGCAGGTCGAAGGCGGCCGCAACCCGATGGACGCCAAGGTGATGCTGGCCAAGGAGATCACCGCGCGCTTTCACAGCGCGGCGGCGGCCGATGCAGCCGAGGCGGACTTCCGCAATCGCGCGGCCGGTGGCGTGCCCGACGAGATCGCCGAGGTGCAGCTCTGCGGCGCGCCGCTGGGAATCGGCGCCTTGATCAAGGCCGCCGGCCTGGCGCCTTCGACGAGCGAGGCGCTGCGGCTGGTGGAGCAGGCCGGGGTGCGGGTGGACGGCTCGACCGTCAGCGACCGCGGGCTCAAGCTCCCGGCTGGCACCTACGTGGTGCAGGTGGGCAAGCGCAAGTTCGCGCGCGTCACGCTCGCCTGAGGCCCCGGCGGCGGCGCGGCAGGATCGGCGGGCACGTTGGCAGCGACGGCTTCGGCGCAGGTTGCACGCTACCTGAAGGTCTCGGTGGCGGTGGCCGTGGCCACCATCGGTCTGAAGACGGCGGCCTGGTGGTTCACGGGCTCGGTGAGCCTGCTGTCCGATGCGCTGGAGTCGCTCGTCAATCTCGCCGGCGCCATCTTCGCGCTGGCCATGGTAACGGTGGCTGCGCAGCCTGCCGACGAGGACCACCCCTATGGCCACCACAAGGCGGAGTACTTCTCCAGCGGCTTCGAGGGGGTGATGATCACGGTCGCCGCCCTGGCCATCGTCTGGGCCTCGGCGCATCGCCTGCTCGCGCCACAGCCTCTGGAACAGGTGGGGCTGGGCCTGGTGCTGTCGGTGCTGAGCTCGGCGCTGAATGCGGCGCTGGCCTTTGCGATGCTCAGGAAGGCGCGCGAGTTGCGCTCGATTGCGCTGGAGGCCGACGCGCGCCATCTCTACACCGACGTCTGGACCTCCGCAGGCGTTGTCGTCGGGCTGCTGGCCGCCGTCGGCACGGGCTGGATCTGGCTCGATCCGGTGATCGCGATCGCGGTGGCGCTGAACATCCTGCGCGAGGGCACGGGCCTCGTGCGCCGCTCTGCCGACGGCCTGATGGATCGCGCGCTCGAGCCTGAAGTGCGTGCCGAGATCGAGCGCACGCTCGACGTCTTTCGCCACCAGGCGATCCGCTTCGACCACGTCGTCACCCGGCGTGCCGGGCAACGGCGCTTCGTGGACCTGCACATGCACATGCCAGCGGGCTGGACGCTCGGGCGCGCGGCAGCGCTGCGCACCTCGGTGGAGCAGGCGCTGATGAGCGCGGTGCCGGGGCTGCGCGCGACGATCCAGCTCCTGCCGATGGACGTCGAGGCGCACTTCGACGACCCGAAGGACCTGATTTGATCGGCCTCGTGCAGCGCGTGCGCCAGGCGCGTGTGGAGGTGGATGGTCAGACCGTGGGCGCGATCGGCCAGGGGCTCCTCGTCTTCGTCTGCGCCGAGTCCGCAGACGGTGCAGTCCAGGTCGAGCGCTTCGTCGACAAGGTGCTCAAGCTGCGCGTGTTCGCCGACGAGGCCGGGCGCATGAACCGCTCGGTGGTCGATGTGGGCGGCGGGGTGCTGCTGGTGAGCCAGTTCACGCTGGCGGCCGATACGCGCGGGGGCAGCCGGCCGAGCTTCTCGGCAGCCGCGCCGCCGCTGCATGGGCGAGCGATGTTTGATGCGGTGGTGGCGCATGCCGTCGAGCGTCACCCGGTCGTGGCCACGGGCCGCTTTGGCGCGGACATGCAGGTGCATCTCGTCAACGACGGGCCGGTGACGATTCCCCTGCGCATCGAGCCGGACGCGCGGCAATGAAAAAGCCGGCCCATGGGCCGGCTCGGGATCAGCGCGCAGAGCGCCCGAAGATCAGTCGGCGTACTGGCCCGCTGCCTTGATGACCGGACCCCACTTGGCGATCTCGGCCTCGACGAACTTGCGGTGCTCGGCGCCCGACAGCCGGTTGTCGGTGATGACGACGGCGCCCAGCGCTTCCTGCTTCTTGATGAAGTCTGCGTCCTGCAGCGACTTGCGAAGCGCCGCGTTCAGCTGGTCCTGGATGGCCTTGGGCGTGCCCTTGGGCGCGTACAGCCCGTGCCAGATCGTGACGTTGAAGCCCTTCATGCCCGACTCGTCGAGCGTGGGCAGCTTGGCCAGTGCCGGAGTCGTCAGGCGCTTGGTGGTCGTCACGCCGAAGGCCTTGACCCTGCCGCCTTCGATCTGCGCCGAGGTGTTGGTCGTCTGGTCGCACATCAGGTCGACCTGGCCGCCCATCAGGTCGGTCATGGCCGGGCCGGTACCCTTGTAGGGCACGGTCGTCATGTCCACCTGCAGTGCCTGCTGGAACAGCAGCCCGCACAGGTGCGAGGCCGCGCCCAGGCCCGCATTGGCCAGGTTGATCTTGCCCTTGTTGGCGGCGGCCCACGCGCGCAGCTCGGTGAAGTTGTTCGGAGGCAGCGTCGGGCGCGAGACGATCGTCATCGGCACGTCGTTGACCATGCCGAGGAACTCGAAGTCGCCCATGGTGTCGTAGGGCATCTTGCGGTACAGCGCCGGGGAGGTCGCCATGCCGATGTGGTGCAGCAGCAGCGTGTAGCCGTCCGGCGCCGCCTTGGCAACCTTGTTGGCGCCGAGTGTGCCGCCCGCACCACCGACGTTGTCCACCACCACGGTCTGGTTGTTCAGGTTCTTGCTGAGCACCACCGCGAGGTCGCGCGCGACCTTGTCAGTCGGACCGCCTGCCGCGAACGGCACGACGATGGAAATGGGCTTTTCCGGGTAGGCCGCGAAGGCGCTGGCCGAGAACAGGGCGACCGCAGCCGCAATCATCGAACGCAGGTTGAACATCGAAGGTTCTCCAGCAGGGTTGGCGGATTCTCGAGTCGAGACACTCGACAGTGTAGTGGCAGCGACAAGGCTTGCGGCTTGCCGCTCGTCAGGCCCGCAGGGCTCGCGGGGCCTTTGGGTTGTCACGTGTAGCGGCGTGCGTCCTCGATCACCTTGCCGTCGTTGGGCAGGCTGCCCGGCTCGCACAAGTGGACTTCGGCCCGCAGCTTCGTGACATCGCGCACCGAGCGCGCGACGGCCTCGGCCAGACCTTCCAGCCGGGCAGCGGCTTCCACGCGCAGGGTCATCGTGTCGTTGGCCATCTCGCCCTGGACGACCAGACGCGCGCGCCCCAACTCCGGGTGGCGCCGCACGACCTCGGCCACCTGGCTTGGGTGCACGAACATCCCGCGCACCTTGGCGGTCTGGTCGGCCCGGCCCATCCAGCCCTTGATGCGCACGTTGGTGCGGCCCGTGGGGCAGGTGCCGGGCAGGATCGCGGAGAGGTCGCCGGTGCCAAAGCGCAGCAGCGGGTACTGCGCATGCGCCACCGAGACCACCACCTCGCCGACCTCGCCGTCGGGCACGGGGTCGCCGGTGCCGGGGCGCACGATCTCCACGAGTACGCCTTCGTCGACCACGAGCCCCTCGCGGGCGGTGGTCTCGTAGGCGATCAGGCCCACGTCGGCGGTGGCATAGGCCTGGTAGCCGTCGATGCCGCGCTCGCGCAGCCAGTCGCGCAGCGACGGCGGGAAGGCCTCGCCACTGACGAGCGCCTTCCTCAGGCAGCGCATGTCCACGCCAGTCTCGGCGGCCTTCTCCACGAGGATGCGCAGGAAGCTCGGCGTGCCGCAATAGGCGTCGGGCCGCAGGTCGGCCACCGCCTGCAGCTGCAGCTCGGTGTTGCCCACGCCCCCGGGAAAGACGGTGCAGCCGATCGCCTGGGCGCCGCTCTCCATCATCCAGGCGCCGGGGGTGAGGTGGTAGCTGAAGCTGTTGT
>JBIIED010000405.1:0-2571 GCA_044237995.1 Rubrivivax sp.
CCAACGGCGTGACGCCACGGCGCTGGCTGATGCAGGCCAACCCGGAGCTCTCGGCGCTGCTGGATGCCCACATCGGCACGGCCTGGCGGCGCGACCTGGGTGCGCTGGCCGCGCTGCGCGCTCCGGCCGGCACGGCCGGCCACCCCGTGCGCGCGCAGTTCCTCGCGGCCAAGCTCGCGGCCAAGACGCGGCTGGCCGGGCGGATCGCCACCGAGATCGGTCTGGTGGTCGACCCGGCGAGCCTCTTTGACGTCCAGATCAAGCGCATCCACGAATACAAGCGCCAGCTGCTCAACGTGCTGCACGTGGTGGCGCGCTGGCAGGCCATCGTGGCCGACCCCACGCGCAACTGGCAGCCGCGCACGGTCGTCTTCGCCGGCAAGGCGGCCTCGGCCTACTTCGCGGCCAAGCAGGTGATCCGCCTCATCCACGACGTGGCGCGCGTGGTCAACCACGACCCGCGCGTGGGCGGGCGGCTCAAGGTGGCGTTCCTGCCCAACTACGGCGTGAGCCTGGCCGAGGTGATCTTCCCGGCGGCCGACCTCTCCGAGCAGATCTCCACCGCGGGCACCGAGGCCTCGGGCACCGGCAACATGAAGTTCGCGCTCAACGGCGCGTGCACCATCGGCACCTGGGACGGCGCCAACATCGAGATGGCGCAGGCCATCGGCCCGGAGCAGCTCTTCGTCTTCGGGCTGCGCACCGAGCAGGTGCAGGCGCTGCACGAGCAGGGCTACCGCCCCGGGCGCTTCATCGATGCGAGCCCGGCCCTGCAAGCGGTGCTGGATGCGATTGCCAACGGCACCTTCAGCCCGGCCGAGCCGCACCGCTACCACGACCTCGTGCGCACGCTGGCCGAGCGCGACCCGTACCTCCTGATGGCCGACTTCGACGACTACGTGGCCATGCAGCACGAGGTGGACCGCGCCTACGCCGACCGCGAAGGCTGGGCCGAGCGCGCGCTGCTGAACATCGCCGGCATGGGGCCCTTCAGCGTGGACCGTACGATCGGGCAATACCTCGAGCGGGTGTGGGCGCCGCCTGCGCCCTGAAGCGCGCGGATGCTCACCGACACCGACCTTCAAGACCTGCTGCAGTCCCGCCACCCCGACCCCTTCGCGGTGCTTGGGATGCACGCCGATGCGCGCGGCGACCTGTGGGTGCGCGCCTTCCTGCCTGGGGCGGCCGAGGTCGTGCTGCACGACACGAAGAGCGGCCGGCGCGTGGCCACGCTGCTCGAGCGCGAGGGCAGCGGCCTGTTCGAGGCGTGGCTGCCGCGCCGGCGCAAGGCCTTCGACTACCGGCTGCGCGTGCGCTGGCACGGCGGCGAAGCCGAGGCCCCGGCGCGCGCCTGGCAGCTGATGGGCGACCCCTACCGCTACGGCCCGCTGATCGACGATGCAGACCTGCACTTCCTGGCCGAGGGCACGCACCTGCGCCCGTGGCAGGTGCTGGGCGCGCATGCACTGACGCTGGGCCAGGGGGTGTACGCGATCGACGGCGTGCGCTTTGCCGTGTGGGCTCCCAACGCGGCCCGCGTGAGCGTGGTGGGCGACTTCAACGCCTGGGACGGGCGGCGCCACCCGATGCGCCACCGCGGCGCCTCGGGCGTGTGGGAGCTCTTCGTGCCGCATGCTGCGGTGGGCGACCGCTACAAGTTCGCACTGCTCGACGCAGACGGCACGCCGCTGCCACTGAAGGCCGACCCGTACGCACGCCAGGCCGAACTGCGACCGGGCACGGCCAGCATCGTGGCCGCGCCGCTGCCCGCGGGCGACGCACCGCGCCGGCTGCCGGCGGCGCGCGCTGCGGCCAATGCGCGCCGCGCGCCGATGGCCATCTACGAGGTGCACGCGCCCTCCTGGCGGCGCCACCCGGACGGGCGCTTCTGGAGCTGGGACGAGCTCGCGCGCGAGCTGCCCGCCTACGCCGCTGCGCTGGGCTTCACGCACGTGCAGCTGCTGCCCGTGAGCGAGCACCCCTTCGACGGCTCGTGGGGCTACCAGACCATCGGGATGTACGCCCCGAGCGCCCGCTTCGGCCCACCCGAGGGCTTCACGCGCTTCGTCGACGCCTGCCACGCTCAGGGCCTGGGGGTGCTGGTGGACTGGGTGCCGGCGCACTTCCCGTCGGACGCGCACGGCCTGGCGCACTTCGACGGCACGGCGCTCTACGAGTACGCCGACCCGCGCGAGGGCTTCCACCGCGACTGGAACACGCTCATCTACAACTTCGCGCGCCACGAGGTGCACAACTTCCTCGTGGGCAGCGCCCTGTACTGGGTGGAGCACTTCGGCGTGGACGGGCTGCGCGTGGACGCGGTGGCCTCGATGCTGTACCGCGACTACTCGCGCGAGGACGGCCAGTGGGTGCCCAACGCACAGGGCGGGCGCGAGAACCTGGAGGCCATCGCGCTGCTCAAGCGCGTCAACGAGGTGCTGGGCGCGCACTGCCCGGGCGCGATCACGGTGGCCGAGGAGTCCACCGCCTTTGCCGGGGTGTCGGCCCCCACCTGGGCCGGGGGCCTGGGGTTTCACTACAAGTGGAACATGGGCTGGATGAACGACACCC
>JBIIED010000406.1:0-2567 GCA_044237995.1 Rubrivivax sp.
TAGACTTTGAAGAGCTTGCGAGGAAGATTCAACCAACCGCAGGCGATCTGATCTACCCGCGCTACGGAACGATCGGAAACGTTCGATTGGTGACTACGAAACGGGATTTCCTTGCCTCGTACTCCTGCGCGGTGATCAAGGTGCTACCCGGGTTCGTCGAACATCGTTTTCAATACATCCTGTCCGTGTCTGGATACGTACGGCAGCAAGCGGCAGCAGCAACGAACAAGACGACTCAGCCCAATGTTGGCTTGAAGAGTATTCAGAACTTTGTCCTGGCGCTACCGCCGCTTGCGGAGCAAACCCGCATCGTCACCCGCGTCACTGAACTCCGCCGCCTCTGCGCCGACCTGCGCCAACGCCTCGCCGCCAGCCAAGCCACGCAGTCGCGGCTGGCCGAAGCACTGGTGGATCAGGTGGCTTGAAGGAAGCAGAGGGCCATGGCAAACGCCCCCGTCGTCATCGAGCAGGTCTTGGGCCGGTCCTGCCAAGGCGTGACCCAGCCGTTCATCTGTGTGGGGGACGACGGCGAGACCTACTACGTGAAGGGCGCCGGTGCAGGCCGGCGCAGCTTGGTGAGTGAGTGGGTGGCCGGCCATCTGGCCACCGCCTTTGGATTGCCGGTGCCGCCCTTCGTCTTGGCCGAAGTGCCGCCGGCGCTGGTCGCCCTGAAAGTGCGCCCTGACCTGGCCGACCTGGGCGCGGGCCCGGTGTTCGCTTCGCGCAAGCTGGCCCATGCGCAGGAGTTGACCTCCATCACCCGGGCGCGGGTGCCCGTGGAGACGGCTCGAGACGTCCTGGTGTTCGACTGGTGGGTGCGCAACCAGGACCGGATCTTGACCGACAACGGCGGCAACCCGAACCTGTTGTGGGACATGGAAGCCGATGCTCTGGCCGTGATCGACCACAACCAGGCCTTCGATCCGGAGTTCGATCCCCGGCGGTTCATGGAACTGCACGTGTTTGCAGAGCAATGGAACAGCGTGTTCGGCGACTTCGACGCCCGTGGCGTCTACGTGCAGCGCCTTGAAAGCCTGCTCACGTCGCTGCCCACCCTGCGTGCTAGCATCCCCGAGCCTTGGTGGTGGGTGGCCGACGATGTGCCCGCCCAGGTGTCCTGGGACGCCATCACCGACAGCCTCGAGCGCTGCCGCAGCGCCGACTTCTGGAACCTCCCGTGAACAAGCTCGCCTGCCAGTACGCCTTGCTCCGGTTTCGGCCCTTTGTCGAGACCGGCGAGTTTGCGAACGTCGGCGTGGTGCTGCTGTGTCCCGAGGCCCGCTTCTTCGGCCACAAGCTGCTGAAGACCTATGCGCGCGTTACCCAGTTCTTCCATCAGCTGGACCGCCGGGTTTACCTGAACGGAAAGGCGCTGTTCGTCGAAGAGCTGGATCGGTTCGCGGGGCACCTGCGCAAGGTGTCGCTCGATGGTCGCAAGCGGGAGCCGGACCTCGATCTGGCCACGCGCCTGTTCGCCGAGCTGACCCGCCCGCGCGACGCCATGCTTCAGTTCGACGACCGGCGCCTGGTGCTGGCCGCAGACCCGAAAGCCACCTTGGCCGAGCTGTTCGATCACTACGTCGACCGCGGCTTTGTGACCAAGACCTATCAGGAGCGGCTGCTCGATAACAGCGTGCGTCGAATGCTCTTCAGCATCGATCCGACCGAGGCGCTGCGCTTCCAGCCCGGGAAGATCGAGGCGGACAACTTCGTCGTCAACTTCCCGTTTGTCCAGCGCACCGGGCAGGCCATCACGCGCGTCATCAAGCCGCTGTACCTCGGGCATGCCGATTCCACCCGCGTGCTGACCCACGGCGGGCAATGGGTGGACAAGGTGAACCGGCTGCGCAGGCGCAAGGCGTTGCCCGCGGCGGTGCTGTTTCCGCTGGCCGCGCCATCGGCGGGAGGGCCGGCGTACGCTGCTTTCGAGGAAATCCGCGAAGACCTGCTGCGAGCAGATGTCGAGGTGGTGGCGGCGAACGACGAGCCCAGCATCCAGGCGTTTGCTGCGGCGGGTGCCTGATTTAGCGCAGGCCTGCCGAATTGTGCAAGCGGTGCTTGCACTGGCGAGGGGAGGCCCATCCACAGGATGTCTGAGGCCGCGTCGAGTGGCACAAGGAGGGGCTTGGTTTGTTATCTTCGCCGGGAGATAACAACGTGCGGGACGCCGAAAACTCTAGTCATATCAACCACTTGACCTGACACTTGTTATCCGGCGCCGACTTCCAAGATCCTTCGAGACCCCCTTCCAACACACCCCATGCCCATCCAGCACGCTATTTGGCAAGTCGGCCAGCAGCCCACCCCGCTGACCGCCGCCAAGCTCGCCAGCGAGCAGCAGCTCGAGGACATGATCGTCCGTGAGCCGGCGATCCTGTCGAGCCAGTGGATGCTGATCGGCCGGCAGGAGGTCACCAGCCACGGCGGGCGCATCGACCTGCTGGCCATCGCGCCCGATGGCTCCCTGGTGCTCATCGAGCTCAAGCGCGACCGCACGCCGCGCGAGATCGTTGCCCAGGCGCTGGACTATGCGTCTTGGGTGGCTGAACTGACCGCCGACCGCATCG
>JBIIED010000144.1:0-8752 GCA_044237995.1 Rubrivivax sp.
CCTGGCCGAGCGCGTGGTGGTGCTCAAGCACGTGGTGCGCAACGCGCTGATCCCGGTGGTGACGCTCGTGGCGCTGCAGATGCCGGCCGTGTTCGGCGGGGCCATCGTCACCGAGCAGATCTTCCGTATCCCCGGCATCGGCTCGCTCCTGATCGACGCCATCCTGCGCAACGACACGCCCGTGATCATGGCGGTGACCTTCGTGTTCGCCTGCCTCGTCATCTTCTTCAACCTCCTCGCCGACGTGATCTATGGCTGGCTCGACCCCCGCATCAGCTACCGTTGAGCTGGGCAAGGCAACAGCCAGCGTCTCCCCCTGGGTGGAGGCCTGGCGGCGCTTCAAGCGGCATCGCCTGGCCTACTGGAGCCTGTGGGTGCTCGGCCTGCTGGTGCTCGTGGTGCTGCTGGGCCCCCTGTTCTACAAGGTCGGCATCAACGACGTCGACTTCAAGGCGCGTCTGGCCGGGCCGAGTGCCGGGCACCTGATGGGCACCGACGACCTGGGGCGCGACATCCTCGCGCGCATGCTCTACGGCGGGCGAATCTCGCTGGCCGTGGGCCTGTCGGCGATGCTGATGGCCATCACGGTGGGCGTGATCATCGGCGCCATCGCGGGCATCTCCCGCGGCTGGGTGGACGCCGTGCTGATGTGGGTGACGGACCTCTTCCTGAGCCTGCCGCAGCTGCCGCTGCTGCTGCTGCTGATCTTTCTCTTCCGCGAGCCGCTCAAGCAGGCCTTCGGGCTGGAGATGGGCATCTTCATCCTGATCGTCGCGGTGATCGGGGGTTTCCGGTGGATGCCGGTGGCACGGCTCGTGCGCGCGCAGTTCTTCTCCCTGCGCGAGAAGGAATTCGTCGAGGCCGCGCGTGCGCTCGGGGCCTCGGTGCCGCGGCAGGTCGTGCGCCACATCCTGCCCAACAGCCTGGGCCCCGTGATCGTGGCCGCCACCATCGACGTGGCCGCAGCCATCCTCGCGGAGTCCACGCTCTCCTTCCTCGGCCTGGGCTTCCCGCCGGACATCCCCACCTGGGGCCGCATCCTCTACGACGGGCGCGACTACATGGACATCGCGATGCACTGGGCGCTCTTCCCGGGCCTGGCGATCTTCATCACGGTGCTGACGATCAACTTCATCGGCGACGGGCTGCGCGACGCGCTCGACCCGCGGCGGGTCCTCTGAGGGTCGACACCGTGGCGATGCTCGAGATCAAGGGGCTCAAGACCCATTTCAAGACCGATGACGGCTGGCTGCACGCCGTCGACGGCGTGGACATGACGATCGACGCAGGCGAAACGCTGTGCGTCGTGGGCGAGTCCGGCTGCGGCAAGAGCGTGACGGCCAAGACGGTCATGAAGCTCATCGACATGCCGCCGGGCAAGATCGCTGCCGGGCAGGTGCTCTGGCAGGGTCGCGACCTCGTGCCCCTGGGCCCGAACGAGATGTCGAAGATCCGCGCCAAGGAGATCGCCATCATCTTCCAGGAGCCGATGACGAGCCTGAACCCGGTGTTCACGGTGGGCGAGCAGATCGCCGAATCGTTGCGGCTGCACGAAGGCCTGTCGCGCAAGGACGCGCTGGACCGCGCGGTGGAAATGCTGCGCCTGGTGCGCATCCCCACGCCCGAGCGGCGCGTGAACGACTACCCGCACCAGTTCTCCGGCGGCATGCGCCAGCGCGTGATGATCGCCATTGCGCTGGCCTGCAAGCCCAAGCTGCTGATCGCCGACGAGCCCACGACGGCGCTGGACGTGACGATCCAGGCGCAGATCCTGGACCTGATGGCCGAGCTCAAGTCGAGCATGGGCATGTCGGTGATGCTGATCACGCACGCCATGGGCGTGGTGGCCGAGGTGGCGCAGCGCGTGGTGGTGATGTACGCCGGCAAGGTGGTGGAAGAGGCCACGGTGGAGGAGCTCTTTGCCCACCCGCGCCACCCCTACACGCAGGGCCTGATCCGCTCGATCCCGCGCATCGACCTGGCCTCCACGCACAAGGTACGCCTGGAGGCCATTCCCGGCACGGTGCCCAAGCTCATCGAACCCGCCGAGGGCTGCCGCTTCGCGAGCCGCTGCCGCCACGCGAGTGCGGCCTGCCTGGGCGTGACGCCACCGCTGCGCGAAGTGGCGCCGGGCCACAAGGTGGCTTGCGTGCTCGAGGGAGGTGCTGCATGAGCGAACCCTTGCTGAAGGTCAGCAACCTCGTCAAGCACTTCCCGATTCGCAGCGGGCTGCTCAGGCGCCAGACCGGTCGCGTGCACGCGGTGGACGGGGTCAGCTTCGAGCTGCAGGCCGGCGAGACGCTCGGGGTGGTGGGTGAATCGGGCTGCGGCAAGAGCACGATGGGCCGCTGCCTGCTGCGCCTGATCGAACCCACGGCGGGCGAGGTGTGGTTCGAGGGGCGCAACGTCACGGCGCTCGGGGCCGAAGAGCTGCGCGCGCTGGCGCGCGACATGCAGATCATCTTCCAGGACCCCTACGCCTCGCTCAACCCGCGCATGACGGTGGGGTCGATCATCGGCGAGGCGCTGACCATCCACAAGCTCGCGCCGACGAAGGAGGCCTACACGGCCCGCATCGTCGAGCTGCTCGAGACGGTGGGCCTGAACGCGGACCACATGCGCCGCTACCCGCACGAGTTCTCGGGCGGCCAGCGCCAGCGCATCGGCATCGCACGGGCGCTGGCCGTGAACCCCAAGCTCATCGTGTGCGACGAGGCGGTGTCGGCGCTGGACGTCTCGATCCAGGCCCAGGTGATCAACCTGCTGGAGGACCTGCAGGAGAAGTTCCACCTCACCTACATCTTCATCGCGCACGACCTGTCGGTGGTGGAGCACACGAGCGACCGCGTGGCCGTGATGTACCTCGGGCGCATCGTCGAGCTCGCCTCCTCGCGCGATCTCTACACGAACCCGCTGCACCCCTACACCGAGGCGCTGCTGTCAGCCGTGCCGATCCCCGATCCGAAGGTGCGGCGCAAGCGCATTCCGCTGCAAGGCGACGTGCCCAGCCCCATCAACCCGCCTCAAGGTTGCCACTTCCACACCCGCTGCCCGATTGCCCAGCACCCACGGTGCTCGACGGAGCGGCCGGAGCTCAAGCAGGCAAGCGACGGGCACTGGGTGTCCTGCCACTTCAGGGGCTGACCGGCTGGTTTCCCAGCGGGTGCCCTCGCTGGTGCCCCGGCTACCCGCCAGTCAGTCGGTTGCGCGCGCCGCCCAGGCCGCGAACAGCCGGTGCAGCTGCTCCAGGCCATCGGTGAGCGCCGCCGGCCCAGGCTGCAGGATGTCGCAGGACTTGATCTCGTGCAGCCAGCCGCCGCGCACCGCTGGCACATCGGCCCAGCCCGGGCGGGCCGCCACCTTCTCGGGCCGGAACTTCTTGCCGCACCACGAGCCCACGATGAGGTCCGGTACGCGCCGCGCGGGCTCCAGTGGGTCGGCGATCACGCGGTCGCGGCCCATCGAGGCCACCGCCAGTTCGGGAAACACATCCTCCCCGCCGGCGGCGTGCACGAGCTCCGACACCCAGCGGATGGCGCTGATCATCGGCTCGTCCCACTCCTCGAAGTAGACGCGCGGGCGGCGCGCCCAGGCCTGCGCCTGCCGGGCGATCTCGGCATGGCGCGACAGGCACGCCGAGATCCAGGCCTCGGCGCGAGACTGCTCACCCACCAGGGAGGCGACGAGCCGCATGGTGCGCAGGATCTCCTGCACGCTGCGCTGGTTCGTGACGAGCACGTCGAGCCCGGCGCGGATGAGCTTGTCGGCCAGCGCCGCCTGCATGTCGGAGAAGCCCACCACGAGGTCGGGCTCGAGCTCGACGATGCGGTCCACCCGGCCGTCCAGGAAGGCGCTCACGCGGGGCTTTTCCAGGCGGGCGCGGCGCGGGCGCACCGTGTAGCCGCTGATGCCCACGATGCGCTGCTCCTGCCCGAGCAGGTACAGCCACTCGGTGGTTTCCTCCGTGAGGCAGACGATGCGCTGCGGGCCGGTCATGGGGGCGATTGTTCCAGCAGTGCCACCCAGCGCGTCGGGGCGGGCGCGCCGTCGGCGGCCGCAGGCAGCGCCTGGACGCGCACCGCGTGGTCGAAGGCAGCCTCCAGCGCGGCGTGCAGCATCGGCTCGCCGGGTGCACCGGCGGCGCGCACGGTGCCGGCCCTGAGGACCACGATGCGGTCGGCCTGCAGGGCAAGCGTGAGGTCGTGCAGTACCGTGACGACCGTGTCGCCGGCGGCGGCGCGCGCACGCAGGTGCCGGGCCAGCCCCGACACGTGTGGCGCGTCCAGGTGCGCCGTGGGCTCGTCCAGCAGCAGCACGCGCGCCTGGCCGGCGAAGGCACGCGCCAGGAGCACGCGCTGGCGCTCGCCGCCCGAGAGTGTCGACAGCGGCCGCCCGGCCAGCGCCTGGCAATCGGCCAGCGCCATCGCCTCGCTGACGATCCGTGCGTCGTGTGCATCGGGCGCCCCGAAGAGGCCGTGGTGGGGCAGCCGCGCGAGCGCCACCACGTCGCGCGCGGCAAGCTCGCCCTGGGCCTCGGCCTGCTGCGCCATCCACACGAGGCAGCGGGCGCGCTCGCGCGCTGGCCACTCCTGCAGGGGTCGCCCCAGCAGGTGGATGTCGCCGGCCTCCACCGGCAGCAGCCCGGCCAGCGCCTGCAGCAGCGTGCTCTTGCCCGCGCCATTGGGGCCGACGAGCGCCGTCCACGTGCCCGGAGCAAACCGTACCGAGACGCCCTCCAGCGCCAGGTGCCCGCCGCGGCGCACGCTCAAGCCGCGGGCCTGCAGATCGCAGGGCTGGGCGCCGTTCACGCCCCGCTCCCGCCGCGCCGGCGCAGCAGCACCAGCAGGTACACCCCGCCCACGATCGCCGTGACGATGCCCACCGGCCACTCGCGCGGCGCCACCACGGTGCGCGCGAGCACGTCGGCGGCCAGCAGCAGCGCACCCCCGGCCAGTGCCGACAGGGCCAGCAGCGGCGCGTGCGTGGGCAAGGCAAGCTGGCGCACCAGGTGCGGCGCGGCCAGGCCCACGAAGGCCACCAGGCCCACCTGCGCCACCGCGCTGCCGGTGCACAGCGCCAGCAGCGCCACCAGCAGCAGCCGCAGCTGCGCCAGCGGCAGCCCGAGGCTGGCGGCCTGCGCCTCGCCCAGCACGAGGGCATCCAGGGCACGCGCATGGCGCCACCCCACGGCCAGTGCGAGGGCGAGCACCGTGCCCAGCCAGGCCACGGCGTCCCAGCCGAGGAAGGCGGTGGTGCCCACGAGGAAGGACTGACGCCCGCGCAGCGCCTCCGGGGCCGAGACGAGGACCAGGTCGGCCACCGCCGTGAGCACCACGCCCACGGCCACGCCCGCCAGCAGCAGCACGGTCGGGCGCGCCGCGCCGCCTGCCAGCAGCAGCGCCAGGGCCACGCCCGCCAGCGCGCCGGCAAAGGCCGCGGCCACGACTCCCGCCTGGGCCCAGGCAGACGCAGCCAAGCCGAGCGCGCCGGCACCCGCCAGCGCCAGCACTACGGCCAGGCCCGCACCGGCGGCCGATCCGAGCAGGTAGGGATCGGCCAGCGGGTTGCGAAAGAGCCCCTGCGCCAGCGCGCCGGCCACGCCCAGCAGGGCGCCTGCCAGCCACGCCCCGAGGCTGCGCGGGGCGCGGATCTCGGTGACCAGCATGGCGTCGCCCGCCCAGTCGAAGGACCAGCCGTGCGCGCCCGCGGCCAACCCGGCCAGCACCAGCAGCGCACCGGCCGCCCCGAGGGCGAGAGCCAGGGAGCGGGCACGCATCGGCTTCATGGCGACCGCCGTGCAGACACAGCCGCGACCGCAGCGGCAGACCCGAGCAGCTCGGCCGTACCGGCCGACCCGACAAGCCCGGCCGGTGCCCCTGGCGAACCCGAAGCCAGGCCCGCGCGAGGCCCGAGCCGCTGCAGGCACTCGGCGAGCGCCAGCGCCGCCTCGCCCAGCCGCGGACCGGGGCGCACGAGCGCATCCCAGGCCGCGGGCTCGAGCCCGCAGGTGCGACCCGCGCGCAGCGCCCGCAGCGCGGGCCATCCCGGGCGTGCAGGCATGCCCGCCAGCGCCTCGCGCGTGGCCACGATCAGGTCAGGCTGCTCGCGCAGCACGAACTCCGGGCTGAGCTGCGGGAAAGGGCCGAGTGCGGCCGGCACGATGTTGCGCAGGCCCAGCCGCGCCAGCAGTTCACCCGCAAAGGACGCCTCCCCGGCGGCATAGGGCGTGGAGGCGACCTCCAGGTAGGCGCGCTGGCCGCGCCAGCCCAGGGGCACGCGCGCGGCCGCCTCCTCGATGCGGGACTGGACCGCCTGCCAGGCGGCGCCAGCCGCAGCGGGCTCGCCCAGCAGCAGCGCGACCTGCTCGAGCACGCGCCGGGTGTCGTCCAGCGTGCGCGGCTCGAGCTGCGCCACCTTCAGCCCGAGCTGCTCGAGCCGGGTCACGGCCCGCACCGACGCGGTGGCCAGGACCAGATCGGGCCGCAGCGTGGCGATCCGTTCCACCTGGGCTTCCTCGAGCACGCCGAGCTTGGGCAGTGCGCGCACGGATTCAGGCCAGTTCGAGTGGCGGTCGGTGCCCACGAGCCGGGCGCAGGCCCCCAGGGCGCACACCGTCTCGGTGAGCGCCGGCGCCAGCGTGACGATGCGCATTGGCGGCCGAGGCAGCTCGATGCGCCGACCCCGGTCGTCGACGATGGCCGTGGCCGAGGCAGGCGACGTGACGGCAGGGCCCGCCGCGGCACCCGTCCACGCCAGGGCGATCGTCGCCCCGAGCAGGCCCGCCAGCACCACCCGCGCGGCCGCGTGCATCAACGCGCCCCTGCCCCGCCCAGTTCGGTGCGCAGGCCCAGCCAGGCCTGCCGGCCCAGGCCCTGGTAGTCGCGGCCGGGCTCGGTGCGGGCATTGGCGACGTTGAGCAGCCGCGCATGCACGTGCCAGTGGCGCGCGAAGGCCCAGCGCAGGCCGATGTCGAGCGTCGTCTCGGGGGCCAGCATCCGGCCGCCGTCGGGGCGGTCGCCGAGGTACAGCAGTGCGCCGTCGAAGGCCAGGCGCCCGGCGCTCCAGGTGGCCTGCACGCTGGCCTGCCGGGCCGCCCGGCGCGGCAGCCGGGCATCGGTGGCCTCATCACGGGCGCTCAGCCAGTCGGCGGTCGCGCGCAGCGCCAGCGCGCCGAGAGCCACCCCCCCGGAGAGCGTCAGGCCCTGCAGGCGGGCGCGGTTGAAGTTGCGCGCGCAGCCGAAGTCGTACGCGGCGCCAGTCGGGCACAAGCGACGGTCGCTCTCGTAGCCGATCAGGTCGCTCACGCGATTGCGGTGCAGCGTGGCCTCCAGGCGCCCGGGCCCGGCCTGCCAGGCCAGGCCGAGCTCGGTGCTGCGACCGCGCTCGGGCCGCAGCGTCGGCACGCCGTAGCCGGGGTAGTACAGGTCGTTGAAGCTGGGGGCGCGGAAGGTCGTGCCGGCCAGCGCCCGCAGCCGCCAGCCCTCGGCTGCGCGCCAGGACGCTCCGATCCGCCCGGTCGTCACGCCCGAGGTATCCGACGCGTCGTCGCGGCGCAACTCGGCCTGCCAAACCCAGCGCCCCGCAGCACCCGCCAGTGCCGCCACCCCCGCGGACTTCGTGCGCTCCACGGCTGCCGGGTAGCTCGTCGACTCACCCTGCTCGGTACCGTGCTCCAGCGCAAGCGTGAGCCGGCCAGCGCCGGCTGCGTCCACCCCAAGCTGGGCCGACACGCCCTGGCGGTGGGTACGAAAACGGTCCACCTGGCGGGCACCGACGCGGGCGTCGTCCGTGCCGCTCGTGGCGCGCACCAGGGCCCGAGCAGTGTGGCCGAGCTCGGTGCGCCACTCCAGGCCCGCCAGATCGGTGCGCACGCGGTTGCGGAAGTCCGGCGAAGGATCGGGGGCGAAGGTGGGCGGTGCGTACTCGGCTGCGTCGTACTGCGCATCGAGCCGCGTGCGCAGCAACGTCAGCGCCAGGCGCTGCCCGGGCTGGGGCTGCCAGCCCAGACGCGCGTGCGCGGACTCCAGCCGATAGCCGTCGCGGTCGGGGTTGTAGCTGCCGAAGCGGTCGCCCGGGCGCAGGACCGAGACACCGGCGCTGCGCTCCTCGGAAACCGAGGCAGCCAGGTCCCAGTTGCCTCGAGCCAGGCTCGCAGCAGCCGATGCCTCGCGGCTGTCGTGGCCACCCACGCGCGCCTGCAACTCCAGCCGCGGCGCGGCGGTGCCACGGCGCGTGAAGACCTGCACCACGCCGCCGATCGCGTCGGCGCCCACCAGCGTCGAGCCCGGCCCGCGGAGAATCTCGATGCGCTCGACCTGCGCCAGCCCGATCTGCTCGAGCGCGGCCAGGCCCAGCGTGGCCGAACCCACGCGCACCCCGTCGACCAGCACCACGGTCTGGCCGGCACCGGCCCCGCGCAGCAGCACGCCTGTACCCTGCCCGGGCCCGCCGGCGCGCGAGAGCTGCACGCCGGCCTCGCGACGCAGCAGGTCGCCCAGCGAATCGGCGAGGGTCTCGCGGATCGTCTCCTGGTCGATGACGACCACGTCGCCCGCCACGCGCTCAGGCGCCAGCGGCTCCCGTGCTGCGGTGACGATGACAGGAGGCTGCACCGCCACGCCGGCGCCCTGCCCCCACGACGGCCCGCAGGCCCCGAACCATCCCCCCGCTAGCGCCCACGCGGCACCATGCCAGGCGGCCCGACGGCCGCGGCGATTGCTGCTGTTCATTCACCCTCCTGTGTCCGCACGCC
>JBIIED010000407.1:0-2560 GCA_044237995.1 Rubrivivax sp.
TGGCCCAGTAGCGGGCGAGGTCGTCAGGGGCCAGGTAGTTGCCGGTGCCAAAGGGGGACAAGGTCAGCGGCCAGGCGCAATTGCTCGCGTTTTGCGCCTGGGCGATGCCAGGGGCGGCAGCCAAGGTCGCAAGGGCCGCAAGGGCCATGAGGCCCGTGTTCAACAGGGTGTGCAAGGCTTTCACGGTTCACCTCCGGTGGGGACGGTGCGCGCCGCCCGAGGCGACCAGGACGGCCGGCCCGAGGGTCACGCGAACGAAGGCGCGGACCTTCGGCCTTCGCACCGGGATTGCGCTGAGCCTGATCAAGCATGATGGCCGCCCCTCCCACACCCCGCAGCAGGCCGCACGATGTCCGCTCCGATCTTCCACATGGTGGCCGGCGCCCCCGATCCGGTGGCGCCCTTCAGCCACGCCGTCGAGTCAGATGGCTGGGTGTTCCTCACCGGCCAGATGCCCTTCACCGGGCTGGCGGCCGACTCACCCTATCCCGAGGGCATCGAGGCGCAAACTCACCAGGTGATGGCCAACCTGGGGCGCGTGCTCGGGGGCTGCGGCCTGACGCTGGCCGATGTGCTGGTGGTGCGCGTGTATCTCACGCACTTCGAGGAGGACTACGCGCGCATGAACGCGGTGTATGCCGGGTACTTCGCCGCGGGCCGAAGGCCGGCGCGCACCTGTATCGGCGTCAGCGGCCTGGCGCGCGGGGCGCGCATCGAGATCGACATGCTCGCGCGGCGCAGCGCATCCGCGCAGGCAACCTAGGCCGGCTCGCCCGGGCCCGGCTCGGCCAGCGCCGCCTCCAGCGCACGTTCCACCGCATCGATGCGGGCCTTGCACACCTGGTAGGCCTGCATCGATTCGGAGACGATCGTGAGCAGCTCGTCGATGTTGGGCTCGCGCTGCGTGCGCAGCGTCTCGGCGTGGCGCTGCAGCACGCCGTAGGCTTCCTTAAAGGTGGCCTCCTTGACGGTGGCTTCGGTGGAGGGGGCTGCGGTAGGGGGAGTCATGTTGCCTCTCCTGCTGGGGGTGCATGGCCGGCACCAGAGGTGTGGAAGATGCCGGGCGCGTCGTGCGGGCCGGGCACGACGAGCGCCATGCGCGCCTCGACGGGCTGGTCCGCCGTGGCCGCCACGGCCCCGTCACGAAATTCGATGGACAGCGGCTCGCCTGCGGCGAGTTCCGTTGCCCGCGTGAGCGGCGTGCCGCGCGCGCCGCGAACGAGCGCAAAGCCGCGGCCCAGCGTCTTGTCCGGACCCTGCCCCGCGACCTCGCGCATCAGCCCCTCGGCGCGGCTGGCAGCTTCGCGCAGCACTCTTTGGGCCTGCACGCGCGCATCGGCGGCGTGGCGAGCGGCCTCGCGCCGCATCGCATCGGCCTGCGCGCCCGCGCGCTCGCGCACCGCGCCCAGCAGCGCCGGCACGGCCTGCCGAGCAAGCGCGAGCTGCTGGCGCGCCTGCTGGCGCACCTCGGCCCGGCCAAGCTGCGCCTGCACCCGCGCATCGTGCAGCGTCTGCGTGGCGTGCAGTCGCACATCGGCATGAAGGGCCCCGATGCCTTCGCGCGCCGCGGCCAGGTGCTGCAGCGCGCCCGTCACCGTCGCATGGCGCTGGCGCGCAAGGGCCTGCGCGGCCTGCGCCAGCGCGCGCCCGGCCGCGTCGAGCACGGCCGCGTGGGCGGCGCGCGCCTCCTGCACGCGCGCGCGGATCACCCCCTCGATGCCGAGGATGAGCTTGGAAGGCGTGTCGAAGCTCGTGTGGGCCACCTCGTCGAGCACCGTGGCGTCGCGCTCGTGGCCGATGCCGGTGAAGACCGGCACATGCGCCTCGCACACCGTGCGCGCGAGGTCGTAGTCGTCTAGCCAGGCCAGGTCATTCACCGCACCGCCGCCGCGGATGATGGCCACGACATCGAAGGCGGTGGCGTTCCGCTGCCCCTCCTGATCCAGGAGCGCCTCCTGCAGCGCGGCGCGCACCTGCGCGGCAGCGCCCTCGCCCTGGAAGCGGCTGTAGGCATAGATGAATCGGCACACGCCGGCGCGGTCGAGCCGGTCGGCCTCGGCCCGGAAATCTCCCAGGCCGGCTGCGTCTTCGGGGGCCACGACGAGGACGCAGGAAAAGTCCCACGGAGCGGGCAGCGCCCGGTTCGCGCCATACAGGCCCTCGCGCTGCAGCCGCTGGCGGATCTCGCGCCGGCGCGCCTCGAGGTCGCCGAGCGTGTAGTCGGGGTCGATGGCCTGCACCTCCAGGCTCAGGCCGTACTGCGGCTTGAACACGGGCTGCAGGCGCAGCAGCAGCTTGATGCCCGGGCCCACCTTCGCACCGGTGGCGCGCTCGAACTCGGGCAGGATGCGTGCCGCCACGCCGGCCCAGATGATCGCGGTGGCCTTGGCGGTGACCGTGCCGCGCGCGTCGCGCTCGGAGACCTCCAGGTAGACGTGCCCGCTGCGCAGCCGCGCATCGACGACTTCCACCACCGTCCACACGCCCTCGGCAAAGGCCTGCGCCACGGCGCGGCCCACGCCGGCGAGCAACTGCGACAGGGCCACCCCCTTGCGGGGCA
>JBIIED010000145.1:0-8720 GCA_044237995.1 Rubrivivax sp.
GATGCGTTCCTTGACGAGGCTGATGATGAGGTCGTCGCTCACCAGGCCGCCAGCGTCCATGATCTGCTTGGCGGCCACGCCCAGCGGTGTGCCCGCCTTCACGGCGGCACGCAGCATGTCGCCGGTTGAAATCTGCGGGATGCCGAACCGCTTGCAGAGGAAGGCAGCCTGCGTGCCCTTGCCAGCTCCCGGGGGGCCCAGAAGAATCAGTCGCATCGGAGTCTCCTCCCGGCCTTCAGTGGTGTGGGTGCGCCGGTCTCGTCCATTATCACCCGCAGGGTCGACATGAAGCTTTCAGCCCTGGGGCCTGCCGGCAGGGTGCCCGCGCGGCCCGTGCGCCAGCCTCCGAGGCCGTCCGGGCTTCAGGCCGCGTCACCGCCCTGAAGCAGGCTTCGCACCCGGGCCAGATCCTCCGGGGTGTCCACCCCTGCCGCGGGTGCCTCCTCGGCCACGTGCACGGCAATGCGATGCCCGTGCCAGAGCACGCGAAGCTGCTCGAGAGCCTCGACGCGCTCGAGCGGCGCCGCCGGGAGGTCGGGGAAGCTGCGCAGGAAGCCGGCACGGTAGGCGTACAGGCCCAGGTGGCGAAGCGGCCTGGGCTCTTCGGGCAGCGCATCGCGGGAGGGGGCGTCTCGCCACCACGGCAGCGGGGCGCGACTGAAGAGCAGGGCGCGGCCGCCGGCGTCGAGCACGACCTTGACCACGTTCGGATTGCGATAGTCCGCGATGTCGGCAATGGGGTGCGCGACGGTGCCCATCACGCAGTCGGGATGTTCGTGCAGCAGGGCCGCGCAGCGCGCCAGCAGCGCCGGCGGCATCAGCGGCTCGTCACCCTGCAGGTTGACAACGATGTCCGGGCCGTCCAGGCCCAGCAGTGAGCAGGCCTCGGCCAGGCGATCGCTGCCGCTGGCGTGGTCGGCGCGCGTCATCACGGCTTGCACACCGTGGCGCTCGCAAGCCTGCGCCACCCGCGCATCGTCGGCCGCGACCACCACGCGCCGCGCGCCCGCGCGCTCGGCCTGGCGCGCCACACGCACCACCATGGGCAGGCCTGCCAGGTCGGCCAACGGCTTGCCCGGCAGCCGGCTGGAGGCCAGCCGGGCGGGGATGAGAACGCTGAAGGCCGGTACGCTCACGGATCGATCGATGGCGATGTGAGGCCCGCGCGGGGGGCGGTGGCGGTGGAAGCGCCCGCGCCTGCGGGCGCGGCGTCCAGGCTGCGGGCTTCTGTCTCGAGCATCGTGGGAATGCCGTCGCGCACCGGGAAGGCGAGCCGGTCAGCGGAGCAGGCGAGTTCCAACAGGTGCCCGGCATCGTCGTGCAGGGGTTGCACAGGCCCCTTGCACACCGGGCACACGAGCAGGTGCAGCAGGCGGGAGTCGAGGGTCATCGGGCGGGCTCCGGGGGGACAGGGGCGGGCGATGCGCAGCGGGCTTCAGCCCTCGGCCATGGCGCGGGCGGGAAGCCGGGCGCATACGGCAGCCAGCGCCTCGCCAGGAAACTCGAAGTCTAGCGGGACGACGTGGATGCGCGCGGCCTCGGGGTGCGTGGCGGGCAGCTTCACGGCATCCTTCTCCGTCACCAGCACCGGCCCCGTGCCGGCCGGCCAGGGTACGGTCTCCCAGGCGGCATGATCGGGCAGGGGAAAGCGCGCGATACGCGCGCCCGCGGCCTCGAGCATCGAAAAGAAGCGCTCTGGCTCCGCGATGCCGGCAGCCGCGGGAAGCGCTTCATCCCGCCCCTCCCAGGGGGGACTTGGCGTTGTGCCGGACTCGCCGCGCCACCACTGCGCCAGCGGGATGGCAGGGCCGAGCCGGCGTGTCACGCTGTGGCCAGGCCATGGCGTGCTCGGCCGGCAGGCGTTGTAGACCACGATCGCCCCGGCAGGAGGCTGGGCCGACGGGCTCTGACGCAAGGGCCCGGCGGGAAGCAGCCGACCGTTGCCCAGGCCCCGCTCGTCGAAGACGATCACTTCGACGTCGCGCGCCAGCTGCAGATGCTGCAACCCGTCATCGGCCACCAGAAGGTCCACCTCGGGGTGGGCGGCACACAGCCTGCGACCGGCCGCTACCCGGCTGGCGCCCACCCAGACCGGTGCGCCGGTGCGGCGGCGGATGAGCAGGGGTTCGTCGCCGCAGACGTGCGGATCGTCGTCGGGCGACACGGCCCGTGGCTCCCGCGCAGCACCACCGTAGCCACGCGACACGACTCCGGGGGTCCATCCGCGGGCCCGAAGCCCCTTCACGAGGGCAATCGTGGTGGGTGTCTTGCCGGCGCCGCCCACCACCAGGTTGCCCACCACCACCACCGGAACCGGCAGCCGCTGGGCCTGCAGCAGATTGAACCGGTAGGCCTGTATACGGCCACCCGCCAACAGGCCGTACAGGGCCGCCAGCGGAGACAGGGCGATCCCGACCCAGGCGTGCCGCCTGCGCCACCAGCACGCCTCGAGCAGGCCAGTAAGCCCGGGCCGTGGCACGTCAGTTCGCAGGGGCGCTGCGCTGGGCGGCGAAAGTCAGCCGGGCCAGGCCGGCGCGACGCGCAGCCTCGAGCACGTTGATGACCGATTGGTGCGCCGCCAGCGCATCGGCCGAGACGATCACGACGGGGTCCGTGCGACCGCTGGCCGCCGTGCGAAGGGCTTCTGCGAGCGCGTCGACGCTGCGGGATTCCAGCAACTGCCGGTCCACGGCGAAGCGGCCGTCGCTCGACACGGCGACCACGATCTCCGCGGGCGCCTGCTGCATGGCCTGCGCCTGCGCCGAGGGCAGGGTCAGCTGCAGCTCGGTGAAGCGTGCATAGGTGGTGGAGAGCATCAGGAAGATGAGCACCACCAGCAGCACGTCGATGAACGGGATCAGGTTGATCTCCGCGTCGTCGGCAGGCGGGCCGTCAGGGCCGAATCTCACGGTGCGGTTCCCCGCAGGAACTGCAGGCGGCGCAACTGTGTGGCCAACCGCTCGGCACCGGACTCCAGCGCCAGCCGGTAGCCATCGACACGACCGCGGAAGTGGCGATGAAAGAGCAGCGCCGGGATGGCCACCAGGAGCCCGAAGGCGGTGTTGTACAGCGCCACGGAGATGCCGTGCGCCAGCTGCTGGGGGTTGGCGCCGGCGCTGCCCGGTGCCTGAGCCGCGAAGATCTCGATCATCCCCACCACCGTGCCCAGCAGGCCCATCAAGGGAGCCGCGGTGGCAATGCTGCCCAGAGCGTTCAGGTGCGCGCTCAGGTGGTGCAACGCCTCACGACCAGCCTGCTCGAAGGCACGCTCCAGATCGGCCGCGGTGATGCGCGGCTCGGTGGCCAACGCTCGCAGGCCGGCGGCGAGCACGCGGCCCTGCACGGAACTGGTGGCCAGGGCATCGACGACCGCCTGTGCGGGCATGGCGTCGCGCGTGATCGACAGCACCTCATCGACCAGCCCCGCCGGCGCCACGACGCGTTCGCGCAGCGCGAGCATCCGCTCGATGACGAGCGCCAGGGCGACAACGGAGGCTGCGAGCAAGGGCCAGATCGGCCAGCCGGCGGCTTGAATGATGGCAATCAAGGGCGTGGAAAGTGAACGCGGCGCGCGATCTGCGGCCGCGGGCCGATTATGGGCGATCGCCCCGGCCGCCTCGCACCCGGGTACCGTTGCGCCACCGCGGCGGAACGGGCAGGCGCACGCACGCGATGGCGGGCGAAGATCTCTTGCCCTCGTGCTGACTCGTCTTCCCTACAATGCCGGCCACTTCGTCCGGTGCTGCCGGCCGCCACGACCCGTTGTCCCCACCCTCACAGGAACCACCATGGAACACACCCTGCCCGCGCTCCCGTATCCGATCGACTCCCTGGCCCCGCATTACAGCCGCGAGACCCTGGAGTTCCACCACGGCAAGCACCACAACGCCTACGTCGTCAACCTCAACAACCTGCAAAAGGGCACGGAGTTCGAGGCGATGTCTCTTGAGGACATCGTGCGCAAGTCCTCGGGTGGCATCTACAACAACGCTGCCCAGATCTGGAACCACACCTTCTTCTGGAGCTGCATGAAGCCCAACGGCGGCGGCGAGCCCGGCGGTGCGCTCGGGGCTGCGATCCAGGCGCGCTGGGGCTCCTACGCGGCCTTCCGCGAGGCCTTCGTGAAGTCGGCCGTGGGCAATTTCGGTTCGGGCTGGACCTGGCTCGTGAAGAAGGCCGACGGCACGCTGGACATCGCCAATACCGGTGCGGCCGGCACGCCCCTGACGACCGCTGACAAGGCGCTGCTGACGGTGGACGTGTGGGAACACGCCTACTACATCGACTACCGCAATCTGCGCCAGAAGTTCGTCGAGACCTTCCTCGACAAGCTCGTGAACTGGGAATTTGCCCAGGCGAACTTCGCCTGATTCCCGAAGCACGAGGCGGGGCCCGGTTGACCCGGCCCCGCCTGCTTGACAGCTTCAGCGCGAAGTCGCGAAGGGCGAGCCGCGCAGCTTCGTCCCGGCCTTGATCCCGCGCTTGGCGAACCAGCCCTTGTTCATCTCCAGGGCGTAGCGCACGGGGCGCAACGAGCAGTGCGAGTCGTCGGACTGCGGCTGCATCTCGGCAATGTTGACGATCGTGCCATCGTCGGCGATGAAGGCGATCGACAGCGGCAGCAGGGTGTTGCGCATCCAGAAGCAGCGCGGCGCCACCTCGTCGAAGGCGAAGAGCATGCCCTCGTGCTGCTCCATCTTCGTGCGCATCATCATGCCCACCTGCTGCTGCTGAGGCGTGCGGGCGACCTCGGCCACGATGTTGTGCATGCCTGCGCTCAGCTCGACTGTCGGCAGCCTGGGCTGAGGAATCGCCTGGGCGCGCGCCGGCCCGGCCAGGGTGAGCATGAGGGCCGCGCCCAGCGCAGACAGCATGACGTGCAAACGGATCCTCCACGGCTGCGGAGTTCGGGAACCCGACCAGTGACTGGCTGACGGGCTGGCGATGGCGGTTGAGCCAGGTCGAACGCTAATCGGCTTGATGCAGATCATGGCGGGGGGCATTGCGTTGGCCGAGGATTATGCGGGGCAACGTTCGGCCGGGCCGGATGCGATGCCCGACTCCGCATGCCTGCCGACGCCACGCTCCGCTCCCCCTTGCAATCTGCTTCGTTCGCCGCAGTGGAGGGCGGGGCGGCGATTCCATCCCCCTGCACCTCGGCTGCGACCACGCTGCGCCTTGGCGGGCTGACCTGCGGGGCCTGTGCCGGCGCCATCGAGGCGGCACTCGTCAGGGCCGAGGGCGTGAACTGGGCCCGCGTGAACGGGGCGACGCAGCTGGCGCGAGTCGGTTTCGACCCCTCGCTTGCGGGCGAGGAGACCCTCGTGCAGGCTGTGCGGCGCGCCGGCTACGACGCCGCGCCCGACACGCCGGATTCAGCCCTCGCGCTGCGCCGGCGCGAGCGGCGCACGACGCTTTGGCGCTTCTTCGTCGCAGCCTTCTGCGCGATGCAGGTGATGATGCTCGCCACGCCGGCCTACGTGGCCGAGCCCGGCGCGCTCGCGCCCGACATGCGCGCGCTCCTGAACTGGGCCAGCTGGGTGCTCACGCTGCCGGTGCTGGGCTTCTCGGGGGCACCCTTCTTGCGCGGGGCCCTGCACAGCCTGGCCCAGCGCCGCCTGGGCATGGAAGTGCCAGTGGCCATCGGACTGCTGGTGACCTTCGTGGCAAGCACGGTGGCCACCTTCGACCCCACGGGCCTGCTCGGGCACGAGGTCTACTTCGACTCCCTGACCATGTTCCTGGCCTTCCTGTGGCTGGGTCGCTGGCTGGAGATGGGGGTGCGGCATCGGGCGGCCGAGCAGCTCGAAGCCTCGCTCGACGGGCTTCCGCCCCAGGCGCTGCGGGTGTCGGAGGACGGCTCGCTGGCCATGGTCGAGAGTGCCACGCTGCGCGCTGGCGACCTCGTGCGCGTTCGACCCGGAGCCACCGTGCCGGCCGACGGCACGCTTGCAGCCGCGCGGGCCGAACTGTCGGAGGCCCTGCTGACCGGGGAGTCGGCGCCTGTCGTGCGCAGGCAGGGCGAGACCGTGCTGGCTGGCAGCTTGAACGAGGGTCCGGCCTTCGACGTGGTGGTGACCGGTGTCGGCCCGGACACCCGGCTGCAGGCCATCGTGGGCTTGATGCGAGAGGCGCTGAGCACGCGGCCAGCCGCGGCCCGGCTCGCCGATCGCTGGGCGGCCCCATTCCTGGCGGCAGTGCTCCTGCTGGCGGCCGGCGCGGCTGTGGCCTGGAGCTTCGTCGACCCTGGAAGGGCTGTCTGGGTGGCGGTTTCGGTGCTCATCGTCACCTGCCCCTGCGCCCTGTCGCTCGCCACCCCGGCCACGCTGGTGGCGGCTGCGGGCGGATTGGCCCGACGCGGTCTGCTGCTGCGCCGCCTCGATGCGCTCGAGCCGATGGCGCGGGCCGACCTCATGGTCTTCGACAAGACCGGCACGCTCACCCAAAGCCGGCCGCAGGCCGAGTTGCTGGACGCGGTCGATGCGCATGAAGACGTGGCGCGCGCCGTGTCGCTCGCGCAGTTGTCCAGCCATCCCCTGGCTGCGGCGCTCGCGGCGATGGAGCCGGATGGCAGCGAGCTGCCGGCCTCGTGCAGCCCGGCGCGCGCGACGCGTGAGTGGCATGAGGTGCGAGAGGAGCCCGGACGCGGCCTCGAGGCCCGGGACGAACTCGGCCGGCTCTGGCGGCTTGGCTCGGCGCAATGGGTGGGATCGGCTGCAGAGCAGCCCGATGTGCGGGTGTGGCTCACGTGCGAGGGGCAGGAGCGTGCACGCTTTGCCATGCGTGAGGCGCTGCGCCCGGATGCGCGGGCAACCGTGCAGCAGTTGCGGGCCCAAGGCATGGGCATGGCCCTGCTGACCGGCGATGCGCCCGAGCGAGCGCGGGCAGTGGGCTCTGCCGCGGGAATCGAGCAGGTGTTTGCCGGTGCGACCCCCGAGGCCAAGCTGGAGTACGTTCGTGCCGAGCGCGTGCGTGGCCACGTCGTGGCCGCGGTGGGCGACGGCATCAACGACGCACCGTTCCTGGCCGCGGCCGATGTCTCGTTTGCGCTCGGGCATGGCGCGGTGGCGGCACGCGAGGGGGCAGACGCCATCATCCTGGGCGAGCGTCTGGCTGTGCTCCTGGATGCGCGACATTCGGCGCGGCGCACGCTGGCGATCGTGCGCCAGAACCTGCTGTGGGCGGCGGCCTACAACGCCGCTTGCATCCCGCTGGCCCTGGCTGGGTGGCTTGCGCCCTGGGCGGCCGGGCTGGGCATGGCCGGCAGCTCCTTGCTGGTCATCCTCAACGCGCAGCGCGCCGCGCAGCCGACACGCATTGCCGAGCCCGCCCGCGCGGTCAGCTGAATTCATCGTCTGCCCTTGGAGAACCACCTTGGACATCCTGTACCTGCTGATCCCGCTGTCGGCTGTGCTCGTGCTTGGAATCGTCGGCATCTTCGGATGGGCCGTTCACGCCGGGCAGTTCGAAGACCTCGATCTGGAAGCGGGCAGGGCACTGGCCGAGGAATCCGCTGCACTTGATGAAGGTCAAGGGATCCGGGCTGCGTCGCCTCAACAATCCTGATCGCCAGACGTCGCGAGGGTTGCCACAGGAGGATTCGGGTGAAGGCACAACAACAATCGGATGCGGTCTACAGCGACGACGTGGTGCGTCTCTTTGCACTCGCTGCGGTGCTGTGGGGCGTGGTGGGCATGCTCGTGGGGGTGGTCATCGCCGCGCAGCTGGCCTGGCCTCAACTCAACTTCGGCATCCCGTGGCTGAGCTACGGCCGCCTGCGCCCGCTTCACACGAACGCGGTGATCTTCGCCTTCGGCGGCTGCGTGCTCTTCGCCACCACTTACCACGTGGTGCAGCGCACCTGCCAGACGCGTCTTTTCGCGCCGGGCCTGGCGATGTTCACGTTCGTGGGATGGCAGCTCGTCATCCTGCTGGCTGCCATTTCGCTGCCGATGGGCTTCACGAGCGGTAAGGAATACGCCGAGCTCGAGTGGCCGATCGACATACTGATCGCTGTCGTGTGGGTGTCGTTTGCCATCGTCTTTTTCGGCACGGTGGGCACGCGCAAGGTGCGCCACATCTACGTGGCCAACTGGTTCTTCGGTGCCTTCATCATCGCGGTTGCGCTGCTGCACATCGTCAACAGCGCAGCGATCCCGGTCTCGCTCACGAAGAGCTACTCCGCCTATGCCGGCGTGCAGGATGCGATGGTGCAGTGGTGGTACGGGCACAACGCGGTGGGCTTCTTCCTCACGGCAGGCTTTCTCGGGATGATGTACTACTACATCCCCAAGCAGGCCGAGCGTCCGGTCTACAGCTACCGGCTGTCGATCGTGCACTTCTGGGCGCTCATCTTCACGTACATGTGGGCGGGCCCGCACCACCTGCACTACACGGCGCTGCCGGACTGGGCGCAGTCGATCGGCATGCTCTTCTCGCTGATCCTGCTCGCACCGAGCTGGGGCGGAATGATCAACGGGATCATGACGCTCTCGGGTGCCTGGCACAAGCTGCGCGACGACCCGATCCTGAAGTTCCTGATCGTCTCGCTGTCGTTCTACGGCATGTCGACCTTCGAGGGGCCGATGATGTCGATCAAGACCGTCAACGCGCTGAGCCACTACACGGACTGGACGGTGGGCCACGTGCACAGCGGTGCGCTTGGCTGGGTGGGCCTAATCTCGATGGGTTGCCTGTACCACCTGATCCCCCGCATGTAC
>JBIIED010000408.1:0-2544 GCA_044237995.1 Rubrivivax sp.
CGCTCACCGTGTTCATCTGGATCTTCCTGATGAACGCAATGGACCTGCTGCCGGTGGATCTGCTGCCGGCCATCTGGCACGTGGCCGGCCCGGCCCTGGGCATGAAGGACTACATGCGTGTCGTGCCCACGGCCGACCTGTCGGTGACGATGGGCCTGTCGCTGTCGGTGCTGCTCATCTGCCTGTACTACAACGTCAAGATCAAGGGCCTGGGTGGCTGGGTGCACGAGCTCTTCTCGGCCCCCTTTGGCGACAAGTTCTACCTGTACCCGGTGAACTTCGCGATGCAGATCATCGAGTTCGTCGCCAAGACGGTCTCGCACGGCATGCGGTTGTTCGGCAACATGTACGCGGGCGAACTCATCTTCATGCTGATCGCGCTGATGGGTGGCGCGTGGTCCCTGTCTTTCACCGGCATCGGCCTGGCGATCGGCCACATCCTCGCCGGCACCGTGTGGGCCATCTTCCACATCCTGATCATCACGCTGCAGGCCTTCGTCTTCATGATGCTCACGCTCGTGTACGTCGGCCAGGCGCATGACGCGCACTGAGTCCGCGCTGCGCGCACCCGGTCATCCCGCTTTCGCTTTTTTCTCACCCCACCTGAACTAGGAGCTTTCCATGGAAGTCATCAGCTTTGTCGCGCTGGCCGCCGGCCTGATCATCGGTCTGGGCGCCGTCGGTGCCTGTATCGGCATCGGCATCATGGGCAGCAAGTACCTCGAGTCGGCCGCCCGCCAGCCCGAGCTCATGAACGAGCTGCAGACCAAGATGTTCCTGCTGGCCGGCCTGATCGATGCGGCCTTCATCATCGGCACCGGTATCGCGCTGTGGTTCGCCACCGCCAACCCGTTCCTGGGCCAGATTGCCAACCTGCCGAAGTAATTCCTTCGCGCCGGTCAGCCGCTCGCGCGGGGCGCTCGATGCCCCTCGCCTGCGCCATCACCCCATGACGAGGTACGAGACGTGAGCATCAATGCCACCCTCATCGTCCAGATGATCGTGTTTGCGATCCTGGTCTGGTTCACGATGCGGTTCGTCTGGCCGCCGATCACGGCGCGTCTGGACGAGCGCGCCAAGAAGATCGCCGACGGCCTGAGCGCAGCCGACAAGGCCAAGGCCGACCTGGCCGCCGCCAACACGCGCGTCGAGCAGCAGCTCTCCGCCGCCCGTGATGACGCCGCCAAGCGCCTGGCCGATGCCGAGCGCCTGGCGCAGCAGACGGTGGAGGAGGCCAAGGCCCGCGCTTCCGAGGAAGCCTCCAAGATCATCGCCGCGGCCCGCGCCGAGGCCGAGCAGGAAGCCTTCAAGGCGCGCGAGATGCTGCGCGAGCAGGTCGCCGGTCTGGCCGTCAAGGGCGCCGAGCAGATCCTGAAGCGTGAAGTCAACGCCGGCGTGCACGCCGAGTTGCTGGCGCGCCTGAAGACCGAGCTCTGACATGGCCGAGATCGCAACGCTCGCGCGCCCCTACGCCGAGGCCCTCTTCAAGGCGGCCGGCACCGAAGGTGCGGCCCTCAAGGAGCAGATGGCGGCGCTCGCCGCCCTGGCCAGCGACGCGCAGCTGCGCCAGTTCGCGGACAACCCCAAGGTCTCGTCCGCGCAGGTGGCGGCGCTGGCCGCGGAGGTGCTGTCGGGCCAAGGCGTGAAGCTCTCGGCCAAGGCGGTCAACCTGCTGCAGGTGGTGCTCGACAACGGCCGCTTCGTTGCGTTGCCGGAGATCGCTGCGCAGTTCGCCGCGCTCGTCAATGCGCAAGGCGGTGTGAGCGATGCGATCGTGGAGAGCGCCTTTGCAATGGACGCCGCGCAGCTCGCCGAAGTCGTGGCCACGCTCGAGCGGCGCTTTGGCCGCCGGCTGCAGGCCAGCGTGCAGGTGCGCCCCGAGCTCATCGGCGGCATCCGCGTCACCGTGGGCGACGAGGTGCTCGACACCTCCGTGCAGGCCCGTCTGGAACAGATGAAGGTTGCGCTGACCGCGTGACCGGGAGAACACCATGAACCTGAACCCCGCAGAAATCTCCGAGCTGATCAAGAGCCGCATCGAGGGCCTCGCGGCCGGTGCGGACATCAAGAACCAGGGCACGGTGGTCTCGGTCACCGACGGCATCGTCCGCGTTCACGGCCTGTCCGACGCGATGGCCGGCGAAATGCTCGAGTTCCCTCCCACGCCCGGCGGCCAGCCCTCCTACGGCCTGGCGCTGAACCTCGAGCGCGACTCCGTGGGCGCGGTGATCCTGGGCGAGTACGAGCACATCTCCGAGGGCGACACCGTCAAGTGCACGGGCCGCATCCTGGAAGTGCCGGTGGGCCCGGAGCTCATCGGCCGCGTGGTCAACGCGCTGGGTCAGCCCATCGACGGCAAGGGCCCGATCAACGCCAAGATGACCGACGTCATCGAGAAGGTCGCCCCGGGCGTGATTGCGCGCCAGAGCGTGGACCAGCCGGTGCAGACGGGCCTGAAGTGCCTGGACTCGATGGTGCCCGTGGGCCGCGGCCAGCGCGAGCTGATCATCGGCGACCGCCAGACCGGCAAGACGGCCGTGGCGA
>JBIIED010000007.1:0-30213 GCA_044237995.1 Rubrivivax sp.
TCACCGTGTCGCCATCGGCCAGCCAGCGCGTGGGCGCGAAGGGCAGGGCCGGGGGGAAGCCGAACATCTGGCTTTGCTGCGGCAGCCCGTCGATCCAGAACTGGTCGCCCGGGTGCGGGCCGATGATGGGCAGGTGGTCGTCGCGCGCGAGCTCGCCCGTGCCGCCGGCGTGATCGATGTGCGCGTGCGTGAGCCAGATGGCCTCGAGCTTCACGCCCAGCCGGGCGGCTTCTGCGCGCAGCCGCGGCAGTTCGCCGCCGGGGTCGATGACGGCGCCGGCCATGGTCTGGTCGCACCAGACGATGGAGCAGTTCTGGGCGAAGGGGGTGACGGGGAGGGTGCGGTAGCGCAGCATGGGTCACATTGTCCTGCGGCGAGCCTGAGTCGAACGGGTGTTGCACGGAAAGCGTCGCGCAGGAAGGTCGAAGTGCGAGCGGCTGTTTTTGATCCCTTGCAGTCAGCGATGTGCACGATTTCATCGCCCTGAAGGTGTCACTCAACGCTCAAGCCAGCCGGACGTTTGCGGTATGGGGCTAAAGGCGGGCACGCCGACAAGGTCCGTTGTGCCTGTAACGCAAAAGCAACACACTTCATCCATGAAGTCCGCTGTCATCCCGCAGATCCGTGTCGAACCAGAGTTGCGCGCAGAACTCGAGTCCCTTCTCAGGCAGGGCGAGACCCTGTCCGAATTCGTCGAGGCGACTGTGCGGAACGCCATCGCTTTCAGGCGCGTCCAGACCGCCTTCCATGCTCGGGCACAGGCTGCGTCCGAGGAGTACCACCGGACTGGCATCTCGGAGCCCGTTGACACGGTCCTGCAACGGCTGCAATCGAAGCTTGACGCCAAGCGCAAGAAGCTTGGCCGATGAGCTTCGTCGTTGAGTTGTCTCCTGCAGCGGTGGCTGATCTGGAGCTCCTCTTTGAACTCTTGCTCCATCAGGCCGAGATGACCGAAGACCTTGATCGCGCCCAAGCTGCGATCGACGCGATCAGAGCCACGGCACAGCACAGGCTGGCGACCACACCCTTCAGCTTCCGTAAAGCGGCACGGAACCCAGCCCAGCGAGAGCTGATCATTCCGTTGGGCGGTACCGGGTATGTCGCTCTGTACGAGATCGTCAGCCCGTCAAGAGTCGTTGTGCTGGCGGTACGCCACCAGCGTGAAGAGGACTATCACTGAGGCCGGTCGTTGACCCAAGACTCAACCCCTCGCGAACTGCCTTGGCTTCGCCGCAGCCGCCGTGTCGGCTTGTGAGGTCAGGCGATTCACCGGGGGTGTTTCCTGGTGCGTAGCCAGAGGGCGGGTCGTCTTGGGTGGTGCCGGTACTCAGGCGCACCCGACATTGGCTCAACGCCGATACAACGGCTCGAAGATCTCGGGTCGGAATGAACGCGCTGCCGGGTCGTAGACACCGAAGCCCGCGGCCAGCTCCCAGTACATCCACGGCAGCTGGCGCTGCTCCATCTCGTGCCGGACGGCCGCGAGGTAGCGTCTTCGTGCCGCTGCCGGGGCCTTGCTGTAGGCACCGAACTCGCCCACCACCACCGGGTAGCCGTTGTCGTCGCGCCACTGGCGCGCGATCTCCAGCGGTTCGATGATGCGGCCGAGCTGCTTGGCGTCGCAGCAATCAAGCCCCAGCGGCAACTGGGGCTCGTGCCACTCGGCGCCCTGGTGGGTGAAGTCGAAGGGCTCGTAGTGATGCACCGTGACGATCAGGTTCTCGTCATCGGGCAGGCGCAGCTCGCGCAGGCGCAAGGCGTTGTTCCACATCGTCGGGCCGACCATCAACACGCGCCGCGGATTGCTGATGCGGATGCGTGCCACGGCCTCGGCGAGCAGGCGGTTCCAATGCGGTTCGAGCTTGCCGTGGGGCTCGTTGTAGGGTTCGAAGATCAATCGCTCGCCGCGGTCGGCGTAGCGTTGCGCGATCTGGTCCCACATCGCCAGGAAGCGCGGATGGATCACGGCGGGATCCACTGACATCTCGCCCTTGTCGGGCTTGCCGCCATCCAGCTCGCGGTAATGGTGCATGTTCAGGACCACGGTGCAGCCGCGCGCCAGCAGCGAGTCGACCACGTGATCGACGCGGCGAAAGAAGGCCGCGTCGATGCGTGCAGCGGCGTCGCTGCTGGCGTGGTTGCTCCAGCGCACCGGCAGGCGAACGGCCGACGTGAAGCCGCGCTCGCCGACCAGGTCGAGGAAGGACTCCTCCACCCGGATGCCCCAGGCACCCTCAGTCGGTGCGTCGAGCATGTTGCCGAAGTTGATCCCGCGGTCCAGCTGGCGTGCCAGCCGATGCGCCAGTGCGGATGCGCGCCGCGGCGTCGCGGCCGTCGGCGGCGTGCCGGTCGGAGCGGGCGGCGCTCCAGCGCAGGCGATCAGGGCAAGGGCGGGCAGGCTGCCCAGGAGGTTGCGTCGTTTCATGGCGTGGCGGGCAGGACCTTTCCGTCCGACCCGAAGAGGTGGAGGTGTTCAGTGGCGGCCTGCAGGCACAGGCGCTGTCCCGCCTGGGGCAAGGATGCATACGGTGCGCGCTTGATCGACAGCATCTCGCCGCTCCCGGCCAGGCGGCCGTGGATGATCACGACATCGCCCAGGTGCTCGACGGCGTCGACGTCCACGGCCAGCCCGCTGCCAGCTTCGCAGTCGAGCCAGTGTTCGGGCCGCACGCCGCACTGGACCGGCCTCGTGCCGGCATGGGTGCAGGGCAATTGGCCGCCCGCCGTTTGCAGCACGCCGTCGCGCAACTCGGCCTGGATGAGATTCATGCGCGGCGATCCCAGGAAGCCAGCGACGAAGAGATTCGACGGCGCCTGGAACAGCTCCAGCGGGCGACCCACCTGTTCGAGCCGTCCGCCGTTGAAAACCGCGATGCGCTGGCCCAGCGTCATCGCCTCGACCTGATCGTGTGTGACGTAGACCATGGTGGTGCCCAGCTCGCGGTGCAAGCGCGCCAACTCCAGCCGCATCTGCACGCGCAGCGCCGCGTCCAGGTTGGACAGCGGCTCGTCGAACAGGAAGACCTTTGGCCGCCGCACGATCGCGCGGCCGATGGCCACGCGCTGGCGCTGCCCGCCGCTGAGTGCCTTGGGCAGGCGGTTGAGCAGCGGCTCGATCTGCAAGGCGTGTGCAACCTCGTTGACCCGGCGCCGTATCTCGTCCTTGCCCAGCCCTTGCATCTTGAGCGGGAAACCCAGGTTGGCCCCCACCGTGAGGTGCGGATAGAGCGCGTAGCTCTGGAACACCATGGCCACGCCGCGCTCGCCTGGCGGCTGCCCGACGATCGACTGGCCGTCGAGCCGGATGTCGCCCCCATCGACGGGCTCCAGCCCGGCAATGGCGCGCAGCAGCGTCGACTTGCCGCAGCCGGAGGGTCCGACGAAGACCATGAACTCGCCCGCGGCGACTTGCAGGTCGATGCCGTGCAGCACCGGCGTGGCGGCGCCGGGGTAGGTCTTGCGCAGTGCGTGGATCTGCAGTTCAGCCACGGAGGGCTCCCCCGGGGGTGGCGGATGCGCCGCCGCGGATCCGGAAGCGGGGTCTGATGGGGGTGTTCAGTGGCATGCGGTGCGATCCGGCTTCGGGCTCATTGCTTCACGGCGCCGGCCGTGAGCCCCTCGATCAGGCGCCGCGATGCCACCATGAACAGCAGCATCAGCGGCAGCACGGCGATCGCGGCACCGGCGCACAGGGCACCAAAGGGTGTCTGCCCGGTGCCTTGCAGCGAGCGCAGCGCAAGCGGCAGCGTGAAGTTCTCGACGTCGCGAAAGACGATCAGTGGACTGATGAAGTTGTTCCACGAGCCGATGAAGACCACCAGCGCCAGCGTGCCCATCGCAGGCCAGCTCAGAGGCAGCACCAGGCGCCAGAAGATGCCGAATTCCGTGCACCCGTCCAGCCGCGCCGCTTCGACCATCTCGCGCGGGATGGCCGCGCCGATGTACTGGCGCATCATGAAGATGCCCATGGCTGAAACCGCGCTGGGCACGATGAGCGCGCGGTGCTCGTTCATCCAGCCCAGCCAGCCCATCACGAGCATCGTTGGCACCATCCCCA
The DNA here is from genome assembly GCA_044237995.1 of Rubrivivax sp. Classification (GTDB taxonomy): domain Bacteria; phylum Pseudomonadota; class Gammaproteobacteria; order Burkholderiales; family Burkholderiaceae_C; genus Rubrivivax. The sequence continues at coordinate 4,058 of JBIIED010000007.1, forward strand.
GGAAGGCGGGCAGCAGCAGCGTGAGCATGAGCGCGCGGAACAAGGCGTCACGGCCCCGGAACTCCAGCAGCGCAAAGGCATGGCCGGCCAGGGCGCAGAAGAACAAGTTCAGCGCGGTCGTCGCCAGCGCGACGTACACGCTCCAGCCCATGTTGTGCCAGAAGCTGGGCAACCTCAGCAGCAACAGCTTGAGGTTGGCACCCAGCTCGTCGCCAAACCACAGGGGCGGCGGCACCGAGAGAATCTCGGTGTTGGTGTGCGTCGCGAAGACGAACATGAACCAGAACGGGATCAGCATCACCAGCGCGCCGGCACCGACCGCGGCATGGGTCAGGGCGGTAGCGGGCTTCATGCGGAACCCTTGCGTTCGCCCAGCAGGCGGCTGTTGCCCCAGGTGGCCAGCGCCATCACCGCGAACAGCAGCCAGGCGATGGCCGAGGCGGTGCCGAAGTCGCCTTCGGTGAAGGCCACGCGGTACATGTGCATGGCCGCCGTGCGCCCGCCTTGATCGATCCCTCCTGTGCCTCCCGTCAGGATGAAGGGTTCCTCGAAAAGCTGCAGGTTGCCGATCAGGGTGAGCGTGACCGCGAAGTAGGCCATCGGCTTGAGCAGGGGCAGCACCACATGGATGAACTGCTGCCACGGACGCGCGCCGTCCAGCGCCGCGGCTTCCAGCAGGTCTCGCGGCACGGTCTGCAGCGCCGAGAGGTAGAGCACCGCGTTCCAGCCCACGTAGCGCCAGAACACGACCAGCGAAATCATGAGCTTGGTGTACTCCGGCTGGCTCCAGTCGATCGGATCCAGGCCCAGCGCGTGGCCCAGCGCCGTGTTGACGATGCCGAAGTCCTTGGAGAACAGCGAAGTGAACACGAGCGAGAGGGCCACCGTCGAGGTGATGAAGGGCAGGAAGTACAGCCCGAGCACCAGGTTGCGCATCCGCCTCAGCCGGGTATGAAGCCACCAGGCCAGTGGCAGCGCGACCAGGTGCTGCGGCAAGCCCGAGACGAGCGCGATCCACAGCGTGTTGCCGATCGACTGCGAGAACCAGTCGTCGTCCATCAAGGCGTAGCGGAAGTTGTCCAGCCCCACCCACTGCATCTGCGAGAGCCCGGCTGCCGGGTCCCAGCGGTGCAGCGACAGGCCCAGAGAGAACACCATCGGAAACAGCCCGAACACCGCGAAAAGCACGAAGAAGGGGCTGACAAACAGGTAGGGCTGCATGCGCCGCAAGGCCTCTCGCCAGCGCCTTCGCGGCGACGCAGTCGTGTCGTGCGGTGCGCTCATGTCGGCCCGATGGAACCGGGGATCCGGGCGCGCCGCAGGATGCGGCGTTCGGCATCGGCCAACACGTCGCCGATGCGGTCGCCGTGCTCGAGCACGCGCTCCAGCGCCGCCTGCATCACGTCCCGGGCCAGCCGGTCGTTTCGGTCGGCATCCACCGCGGGAATGCGCAGTGACGCCTCGCGCCAGAGCTGGCGTGCGCGCTGGCCGCCGAAGTAGGGCACCGGTTGCTCGAACAAAGGATCGGAATGGGCGGTGGCCAGCGCCGGGAAGGCATCCAGCGCCGTGAAGGCCCTGAGCTGTTGAGCGGGGTCCAGGGCCAGTGCGCGCAGGAAGTCCCAGGCCAGCGCCGGCTCGCGGGCTCTGCGCGGGATCGCGTAGTAGCTGCCACCCCAGGAGGCATAACTGCCGGCTGGCAAGGGCGCGCAGCGCCACAGGCCCGCGGCCTTGGGCGCGATCCAGTTGGCCAGGTGCCCACCAAACCAGCCGCCGAACATCTGCGACGCGATGCGGCCGCGCCGCAGGCCCTCGGCCCACTCGTTGCTCCAGGCGGTGACACGCGCGTCGATACCTGCCTGGCGCGCGCGTGCGGCCCAGTTGAAGGCCTGCTCGAATCGCTCCTCGCGCACCAATGGCCGGCCCGCGGCGCTGAAGTACACGCCGTCGCCCGGTCGCAGACCGCTTCGGACGACGACGTCGGCTATGTCGCTCGCATGGGCCACCAGGTAGCCGTTGTGGCGCGCCTTCAGCCGCTTGCCGCATCGGATGAAGTCGGCCCACGACGCCGTGAGGTCGCTCTCCTGAAGGTCGGCCTGCTGGAGCAGGTCGCTGCGGTAGAAGAGGCAGCCGGGGCCGATGTCCACCGGGAATGCCGTCAGCGAGCCTGTGCGGCTGTGGCCGGCGGCCAGGGCAAAGGGCACCATCTCACCCGTGCGCTGGCCCGCTTGGAACGGTGCAGCAGACAGGTCGTGCAAGCCGGCCGAGTCGGCCAGCTGGCCGACGATCTCGCGGTCCATGGCCATCAGATCCGGCAGGTTCGCGCCCGCGGCCAAGGCGGTGACCATGGCCGTGGGGAAGTCGGCATAGGCCAGGATGGTCAGGCGCACGCGCACGCCGGGATGCGCACGCTCGAAGGCGGGCACGGCCAGCGCGGCGGCGCGGTCGAGGTCCGGGAACGTGGCCACCTGCAGCAACCGCGAAGCCGCCGCGCGTGCGCTGCCGGCGGCCAGCGATGCAGCCGAGAGGCCACGGATGAATGCGCGGCGGTGCAGCGTCATCGCGTCTGCGAAGCCGCTGGCATCCACCGCCCTGCGGCAGCCGTCGCTGCCTCGACCTGGAACGAGCACGTGGCCGTGCCAGGCCGACACCCCGCCGCACTTGCGGCGCGCGATGAGCAGACGGTGGGCGGGATGGACATGACGAGGGCGGAGAGGCTGCGCACGTCACTGGCGCAGCGCGGGACGCTTGCCAATGGCTCAATGTTTAGTAAACACGCTACGATTGTTGGGGTGGCCTGGCGGCGGCGTCAAGCGGGATAGCCATCGGGCGAGCGAATACCCTGAGTCTTGAACCCACCGCAAACCCATCCGGGGTTGGAGCACGAGGTCGCCCCCTCATGAGCACATGCCAGTGCACCGGGCGCTAAACTTTTCGCATGAACAAGCGCAACACAACGATCAGGGACGTTGCCCAGGCTGCCGGCGTCTCCATCGCGACCGTGTCGCGCGCGCTCAAGGGGCAGTCCGGCCTGTCCGAGGCCACCCGTGCCGGCGTGATCCAGGTGGCCCAGAGGCTGGGCTACAACTACGACAAGTTGCGCGAGAAGCGGACGCGCCGGATCCTGTTCCTGTACCGACGCGCGATCGGCTCGCCGGCTTCCAATGTCTTCTACTCCCATGTGCTGCACGGTGCGGAGTCCTGCTGCCGCGACGCTGGAGTGATGATCAGCCTGATGTCCGTCGGCACCGGTGACGACCTGATTGCGCAGATCCACAAGCACGAGCCCGACGCGCTGCTGGCCGCGGGCTATTTCGACGACGAGCCGATGGACCTGATCCGCCAGAGTGCCGTGCCCTGGGTTTTGGTGGACCACCTGGTGTCAGGCGTCCACTGTTTCAACGCCGACAACCAACATGGCGCGTGGCTGGCCACACGGCACCTGCTGGACAGCGGCGCCAAGCGCGTGGCGGCCATCTTCGGTCCGCTGACGCACCACTCCGTGGCGCTGCGCGCCAAGGGCTTCAGGCGCGCGTTGTTCGAAGCGCGTGTCCTGGCGGACCCGGAGCTGGAGGTGTCGCTCGACCCGACGCTGGCCTATGCCGACGCGGGGCGTGAGGCGATGAAGCAGCTGCTGGCGCTGCCGCAGCGTCCCGACGCGGTGTTCGCCTACAGCGACCGAACGGCCCTCAGCGCCATCGAGGCCTGCCTCGCGGCGGGCCTGCGTGTGCCCGAGGACATCCGCGTCGTCGGCTATGACGACATCGAGACCGCGGCCACCAACAAGCCCTCGCTGTCGACGATCCGCGTCGACAAGGAGGCGCTGGGCTACGCCGCCGCGAGCGCCCTCATCGAGGGCCGGCTCGAGCCAGGAAATCAGTTGTTCGAGGTGTCGCTGGTCGTGCGCGAGAGCTCAGGCGGCGAGGAGCTGCCGCCCGGGCCGGCCCGCACCGTACGTGGCCGTTCGCGCTGATCAGAGCACCTTGCGCGCGCGCATGACGTCGCTGTAGTAGCGTGCCGAGAGCTTGGGTGTGCGGGCCTGCGTGCCGTAGTCGCAGTGCACGATGCCGAAGCGGCGTCGGTAGCCGTCCTCCCACTCGAAGTTGTCTATGAAGGACCAGAGAAAGTAACCCTCGATCGGGATGCCATCGGCGATTGCCCGGTGCACTTCGCGCAGGTGGTTGCGCACATAGTCTCGGCGGTGCAGGTCGTTGACCTCGCCGCCGACGGGTACCTCGTCGTCGTAGCCGCAGCCGTTTTCGGTGATGATGATGGACTGGTGCCCGTAGAGCTCGTGACACATGCGGCTGGCCCAGTAGATGGCCTGCGGCACCAGGTTCAGCCACTGGCTGTCGGCGCGCGGATAGTTCGGTGGCAGTGTCAGGGCCTCGTAGGCTTTGCCGCTGCGGCCGGCACGCACGTAGGTGGCCGTGTAGATGTTCAGGCCCAGATAGTCGGTGGGCTGGCTGATGAGTTCGAAGTCACCCGGCTCGACGCGTGGCGCGTCAGTGCCGACCCGATCGAGGTAGTCCTGCGTGTAGCCACCTTGATGGATGGCGCCCAGGATGTGTTGATTGCGCGCCTCGAACCAGGCGGTGGCGGCATCGATATCGGGCGGCGTTTCGGTCACCGGCACGGCGACCTCGCAGTTGTCGGTCAGGCCGACACGTGCCTGCGCCCCGCCATGCTGGCGCACGGCCCGCACGCCATGGCCGTGGCACAGCAGGGCGTGGTGGTAGGTCTGGTTCACGACGGCTGCACTCTCGCGGCGGCCAGGCGCCTTGGTGCCCTGACCGTACGCAAGCACGGTGAAACAGCGAATCTCGTTCATGGTGATCCACTGGTCCACCAGGTCACCAAACTCGCGGACCAGCGTATCGGCATAGCGCGCGAAGGCATCGACGGTTGCGCGCGACGTCCAGCCGCCCCGATCCTCGAGCTTCTGAGGCAGGTCCCAGTGGAACATGGTGACCCAGGGGGTGATGCCGTGGCGGACCATGCTCTGGAGCAGGCCGCGGTAGAACGCGACACCGGCTGGATTGAGGTCGCCGTCACCGTTCGGGTAGATCCGTGGCCACGAGATCGAGAGGCGGTAGTGCCGGATGCCCAGCGAGGCCATCAACGCGAAGTCTTCCTCGTAGCGGTGATAGTGGTCGCAGGCCTCGTCCAGCGTGTGGCCGTCCAGGACCTTGCCCGGCACTCGGCAGAAGCGGTCCCAGATCGACTCGCCCTTGCCATCGGAGAACGCCGCGCCCTCGATCTGCGCAGCCGCCGCGGCAACCCCGAATATGAAGCGCGACGGGAACGGACTCGAGTAGGTCATCTGAGGCTGTGCGCGCTGCTCGAGGGCTGCTGCCAATTCGGCATCGGTTGTTGCGGAGGGCGTCATGTTGATCGAGGACATTTAGCGTGTCACCGTGAAGTTGGCGTGTTGCGTCTGCCGCGGGCGGGCCCCTCGTTGACCGTCATGTAGATCGCCATCGCTGCGCCCGGCTCGAGGCCAGGCCGACAGGCACGGGAGAGCAGTACTTGCTGCCGTGACGGACGTCTGAGCCGAACAGTGGCGGCATGCCCAACCGGCATTGCTTGACGGGGACCTCCTGCAGCTTGCCGGGGCCGCAATCAGCCACCTGAATCGTCATCTGCATCTTCTGGGGCAGTCCGGCAGGCTCAGTCGCGGGATCGACAGAAAGTAAACAGATGCTATACGATACATGTTTGCTAAACAACCCCTGCTGATCTCTTGCCTCCCCGTTGAGACCGCGCCCCGAGTTGCCGCGAAAGGATCCGAGATGCACATTCGCCAACCCATACACAGCGAGCATGCCCGCACGCTCGACACCGCCGGCCTTCGCCGCCACTTCCTGGTGGAGCAGCTCTTCGTCCCCGAGCAGGCCACGCTGACCTACAGCCAGGTCGACCGCATCATCGTCGGCGGCATCCATCCCTTGCACCAGGAGGTGAGCTTCGGGACGGAGCTGGGCCAGCACACCGGCACGGACTTCTTCCTGCAGCGGCGTGAGCTGGGGCTGATCAACATCGGCGGCGCGGCTGTAGTGGTAGCCGACGGCCGGCGCTACGAAGTGGGATCACGCGAAGCGCTGTACATCGGACAGGGTGCACGCGAGCTCAAGTTCGCCAGCGTGGACGCGGCCGATCCGGCCAAGCTGTACTTCAACAGCGCGCCGGCGCACTGTCACTACCCAGACCGGAAGATCACCTTGGCCGAAGCCAGCCCCGAGACCTTGGGCGACGCCAGGACGAGTAACCGGCGGACGATCCACAAGTTCATCGTGCCCGACGTGCTGCCCACCTGCCAGCTGCTGATGGGCATGACGCAGCTTGAACCCGGCAGCCTGTGGAACACCATGCCCTGCCACACGCATGACCGGCGCATGGAGGTCTACTTCTACTTCGACATGCCGGCCGACGGGGTGGTCTTCCACATGATGGGAGAGCCCACCGAGACGCGCCATCTGGTGGTGCGCAATGAACAGGCGGTGATCTCGCCTTCGTGGTCGATGCACAGCGGCGTGGGCACCCAGGCCTACACCTTCGTTTGGGGCATGGTGGGCGAGAACCAGGTCTTCAAGGACATGGACCACGTGGCCATGACCACGCTGCGTTGATCGGCGGCTGCACGATGGTCCTCGAAAGCTTCCAGCTCGCCGGCAAGGTGGCCATCGTCACTGGCTGCAACACCGGGCTGGGCCGGGGCATCGCGTGTGCACTGGCTCAGGCCGGCGCGGACATCGTCGGTGTGAACCGCACGCTACCGGCCGATACCCGCGCGCAGGTCGAAGCGCTGGGCCGGCGCTTTCTCGACCTGCGTGCCGACCTGGCTGAAGTCCGATGCATCGGGGGGCTGATGAAACAGGCCATGACGTTGGCCGGGCACGTCGATGTCCTGGTCAACAACGCCGGCATCATCCGCCGCAATGACGCCATCCACTTCACCGAGGAGGATTGGGACGACGTCGTCGACCTCAACCTCAAGTCGGTGTTCTTCTTCTCGCAGGCCGTGGCGCAGCAGTTCATGGCCCAGCGCTCCGGCGGCAAGATCATCAACGTGGCCTCGATGTTGTCTTTCCAGGGCGGCATGCGCGTGCCCAGCTACGCCGCCAGCAAGTCTGCAGTGATGGGCATCACGCGTTCGATGGCCAACGAGTGGGCCAGTCACGGCATCAACGTCAACGCCCTCGCACCGGGTTACATGGATACCAACAACACCGCTGCGCTGCGCGCTGACGCCAAGCGCAACGCGTCGATTCTCGAACGCATCCCGGCCGGCCGCTGGGGCACGCCCGAGGATCTGGCTGGGTCGGTGGTCTTCCTGGCCTCCAAGGCCAGTGATTACGTCAACGGCCACACCTTGGCCGTCGATGGTGGGTGGCTGGCGCGTTGACGTGAACAGACTCTGTGCCACCCCGGAGCTGGCACGGCCAGCAAGCTCAGCCTGCAAGTGGTGGCGCGCTTGTCTCGCGTACGATCAGTTCCAGCGGCGGATGCTCGATGGGTTGCTGTCGAACGGCTCCTAGGGCCTGCAGCACGGCAACGGCAGCGGAGCGACCCAGCGCGTGAATGGGCTGGCGTACGGTGGTGATGGGCGGGGTCATGTAGGCCGACTGTGGCAGGTCGTCGACGCCGACAAGGGAGATGTCTTCGGGCACGCGAATACCGCGCCGATACAACGCGCGACGGGCGCCCCAGAGCATCTGGTCGTTGGCGCAAAACACGGCCGTGAAGGGTGTGGCATGGTCCAGCAACTGGTGCATGGCTCGCTCGCCACTGGCCTCCAGAAAGTCGCCGGCGACGATCAGGCGCGGATCGACGCTCAGGCCTGCTTTCTGGTGTGCCAGGAAGTAGCCATCGCACCGCTCCTTGGAGTCGAGGTGGTGTTCCGCGCCCGAGATGTGAGCGATGCGCCGGTGCCCCAGGCCGATCAGATGCTCCGTGGCCAGCAAACCGCCGTGTACCTGGTCGCAGTGGAATGAGTACACGCTGGGAGCCCTCAGCTGACGACCCGTGATGGCTGTGGGCAGGTGAAGCGCCAGTTCGGTGACCTGAGCGTCGGTGAGGCTGCCACCGAGTATCACCAATGCATCAACCTTGCGCGCAATGAGCAGGTGAGCGCGCTCCAGGCCTTCTTGCTCACTCCAGTTCCCGGTCACCACCATCAGGGAGTAGCCGCTGCCCTCCAAGCCCTCCTCGACCCCCTTCGTGCCCCCCGCGAAGTAGGGACTCTCCAGTTCCTGGGTCAGCACGCCGATGGTACGTGTGGAGCCGCTTCTCAGGCCCTGAGCTGTCAGGTTGGGGCGAAACTTCAACTTGAGGATGGCCGCCTCGACAGCCTTGCGCTTTTCATCGGCAACCTGCGCAGTGCCGTTCAGGATGCGCGACACCGTGCTGGGTGAAACCCCGGCCAGTCTGGCCACGTCAACCAGGGTGGAAGGCGTATTGCGGCCCCGCTGCGGTGAAGGAGGAACTCCCGTTGTGGCCATGGTCAAGTGCGAAGGGGGCAGAGCATGAACAGCGGCATGATATCGATTTCTTATCTTCCTGCGCCATCCTCCGCCCCACGGCGCGCCTGAAGAAGCGATACCAGTCCCTTGGGCATCACCCACCGCGGGGCCCAGGGACTTTTACCTAGATCGCCCCATTTCCCTTGACCCGTTACCTGCCCGTTGGCAAACTAGCGTGAAATCGTTGTCATGCTTGAGTACCTTCCGCGATCAACGATGGAGACATTGGGGGTGCCCTTGCGTGTGTCGCCATCTCTTGATGGCCAGCTGGAAAGGCTACATCGCTCGTCAAGAGTGGCGTAGAGAAAGTCGTGCCTCGAGCCGTCTTCAATCTGCAACCGCTGGGAAGGTGTTCTTCTGTGTTGTGTGACAACGATTTCACGAGTGGCGGACAGACATCACGAGTTGAGTAGACCATCACTGGCCACCGAGCAGATCGGGCCTCGACGGCAATCCAAGTCGCCCGCATGGCGCCTGCCCGGCCAGGCACTTATCCACACCTAGGAGACAAAGAAAATGGCACTTTCAAGGAAGACGCTGATTGCGACTGCGATCGCGCAATTGAGCCTGGCCTCCGGCGGTACGGTGTGGGCTCAGGCGGCAGCAGCGCCGAGCGCGCCGCCGAAGAAGAGCGAAGCCGAACAAGTGGTGGTGACCGGCCAGCGCGCGGCGATGCAGTCTGCCCAGAAGGTCAAGCAAGACGCGGAAGAGATCGTCGACTCGATCGTTGCCGACGACATCGGCAAGCTGCCGGACCGATCCGTCATCGAGGTGCTGCAGCGCATCGTCGGCGCGACGCTCGATCGGGCCATGACCAATGACCCGCAGCACTTCTCCGTTGAGGGCAACAGCATCGCCATTCGGGGTCTGAACTACGTACGCTCCGAGATGAACGGGCGGGACTCGTTCTCGGCCAACGGTGGCCGGGCCTTGAACTTCGAAGATGTGCCGCCCGAACTGCTGTCGCGAGTGGACGTCTACAAGAATCCACCTGCGTCGCAGATCGAAGGCGGCATCAGTGGCCTGGTGGACCTGCGGACGGCGCTGCCCTTCGACTACAAGGGCTTCAAGGGTGCTCTGTCCTTTGACCTGAGCTACTCCGACCTCAGGGGCGGGAAGGGCTCCAAATCAAGCTCCTTGCTCCTTTCCGACCGATGGTCTACGGGCCTCGGTGAAATTGGCCTTCTGGTCGACGTGGCCCAGTCGGACAGCGCCACCCGCGCCGATCAGGTCAAGGTGAGCCCCATGTACCCGCACAACGAACTCGTGCCGGGCAAGACGGTATGGGTTCCCAAGGGCGCGATGTGGCGCAGCCAGGATCTGGACCGCGAGCGCGGTGGACAGTACGCTGCGCTGCAGTGGCGTCCAAACGCCGCCATCACCCACACGCTGACCTACTTCAAGTCCGACTACACGATCAATTGGTCAGAGCGATTCATGGCGATGGAACACAACTCGCCATTCACCATGAAGGTGGCCAATGGTGTCTACGACGAGAACGGCATCTTCAAGAGCGGGACGCTCTCGGACCCCAGTTCCAACGGCATCAACCACAACCCGGCACACCGCGTCGAGAGCCGCGACTCGTCGACGAAAGACGTCGCATGGAAGTTTGATTGGAAAGTCTCTCCTCGTCTGACGCTTCGCTCCGACCTGCAGAAGATCGACGCCAAGACAGTCGGCTTCGCATCCGAGATCGCGACCGGGCACCAGTTGCAGAAGCAGGGCCTGGACCTGACAGGCTCGGTTCCCAGGCTGATCTTCGACCAGGCGGATCTGGCGCAGCTTTCCGACCCCAACAAGCACTACTGGGCCTACACGATGGACCATCAGGATCGGTCCACCGCCAAGAGCAAGGCATGGAAGGGTGACCTCGAGTACTCGCTGGACGATCCCGTCTTCCACAAGGTCCAGTTCGGCGTGCGCCTGAATGATCGCCAGTCGAGCATCACGAATGAAGTTCCCAGCTACAACTGGCAGGGCGTGACCCAGCCCTGGATGCTGGGATGGAACATCTCGAAACTGGCGTATCTGGGGGACCCGCGCTTTGCGACGCCCGGCGCGACGACTACCCATGTCTTCAACAACTTCTTCGGCGGCAAGATTGCCGCGCCGCCCGGGATCTTTGCCACGGATGCCTTTTTGCGCGACGTCAAGGGCTCGTACGACAAGCTTCACAGCTACCACAACATCCTTTGTGAAGAACAAAAGGCCGCGCAGGGATGGGGCGACTGCACGCAATGGGGAACGCCGGGCTACCAGCGCACGGCCGCATTTGGCACCGACCCCTCCGGAAGAAACGAGGTTGACGAGAAGACCAAGGCCTTCTACATGCAGCTGAAGTTCGGCTTCGACGACTGGAAGCTCCCGGTCGATGGCAATGTCGGCATGCGTTACGTACACACGAAGACCAAGGCGGCGGGCTTCACGGTGTTCTCATCGAACGGAGCCAACTTCCCGCCCGGCGTCGCGGTCAGCGGCGTGCCGGTTCCGAACATTCCAAACTTTTCCAAGGCCCAGGACTACGAGCACAACTACAGCAATCTGCTGCCCAGCTTGAATCTGCGCATGAAGGCAGCCAATGACCTGCAGTTCCGCTTTGCTTATGCCGGAGCCGTTGCCCGGCCCGACTTCTCGCAGCTGCAGGGATACACCACCCTGTCCCAGGATGTGAAGACGACCACAGACCCGGTCACAGGCGCGATCACCGTCCAGAGCGTGAACCTGACGGGAAACTCCGACGGCAACCCGCTGCTCAAGCCCATCACGTCCAAGCAGTTTGACCTGACCGCTGAGTGGTACTTCTCGAAGGCGGGCTCGCTGACGTTCGCAGCCTTCGACAAGAGGCTCAAGGACGTCATCGTGACGCAGACCCGCAGCTACGCGATTCCGGATGTCAAGGGAACCCCGCAGACCTTCTCCGTGACCTCGCCTGTCAATGGCGCGAGTGGCACCGCACGGGGCTTCGAGCTGGCTTATCAGCAGTTCTTCAATTCCCTGCCTGACTGGGCTCGTGGCTTCGGCATCCAAGCGAGCTATACCTTCGTCGACAGCAAGCGCAAACTGTACGACCCGATCAGCTCGGCCTACTGCTCCGGGGGCACGGGAAACAGCGACAACTTCAACCGCTGGAACAACGGCTGCGACACCGACGGCCGCACCTTCAGCGGCCTACCGCTCACGGGGCTGTCGCGCGACACGATCAACTTCGCGTTCATGTACGAGCAGGGGCCTGTCTCAGCCAGGCTGGCTTACAACTGGCGCTCCAAGTATCTCCAAGGCATCCGCAACTCCTTCGGAACGCTGTTCAGTGATGGCAAGGACACCAATCCGGCCAGCCCGAACTTCGGCGCCACCAACCTCAATTACGCACTGCCTCTGTGGGCTGCCTCGTATGGTCAGGCGGATGCGTCGGTCTTCTACAAGTTCAGCAACAACCTGTCGATCGGTGCAGAGGTGCAAAACCTCACCAACACCGTCTTCAAGCAGAAGATGCAGCAGCATGTGGGCTTGATTGACCACGCGTGGATCTCCTCCGGGCCGCGCTACAGCCTCTCCGCGCGCTACACCTTCTAGCGTTGTCGTCCGCGATGATCACCAGAGCTGAGTCGGCAGCGGCCCGTACGACGAAAGTCGGCATGGCCTTCGTGCGGGCGGCGGCAGTGCTCTGTGTGCTCACGTTGTCGTCCGCTGGAGCCTGTTGCTGGGCGCAGGCTTCAGGCGCCTTCGTTCACCCAGGCGCTGTAAACGGGAGGGCGGAACTCGACCGGGTGAAGGAGGAGATCAGGACTACGCCGGGCCTGTGGAGTGCGAGGGGCAAGTTCGGAGCCCTGTACGAGTTGGCCACGCCTTACGCAAAGAGTCGGGCGCCTGGCAGTTCCAGGGCAGATGAAGATGACGCCAAGCACGACGCCAGGAAGGCCTACGCCAATGCACTTGCCTGGTACTACACCGAAGACCCTCGCTACGCCCGCCATGCAATGGCCGTGCTCGGCGTCTGGGCAAAGACCTTCACCGGCTACGCCGTTGAACCGGGAGTCAGTAGTCAGTCGCAATTGAATGCTGGATGGATTGGTGCCTTGATGGGCTCCGCGGCCGAGGTTCTGAGCGGCTACAAGGGCTGGACCGACGAGCAGCGCGCCGAGGTCCGACAGCTGTTTGCCACCCGGTTCTATCCCGCCCTGAGTCAGGAGAGCGGCTGGAACGGCAACGTGGACTTGACCCAGATTGATGCGCTGATCAACATCGCCGTGTTCAACGAGAACAGAGCCTGGTTTGACGAGGCCAAGGCCCGGCTGAAGAGGCGCAATCCGCGATTCTTCTATCTGCCCACCGACGTGGGAGTGAACCGCACCGACCCATCCTGGTTCAGTCCGACGCGTTGGGTTGCGGGTCTCACACAGGAGACCTGCCGGACCCATGCCAGGCCGCCCAACGACAACGGGCATCACACGCAGTACGCCCTGGCCTCTGCGCTGCGTGCTGCCGAGGTGGCCTGGAATCAGGGGGACGAAAGCATCTACGACGAGAACAAGGATCGCTACGTCGCAGCGATGGAACTTCTGGCCAAGCAGGTGAGTACCGGCGACATGCAGGGTACCTGCGCGGATCCCGTGGCAACCAAGAGCCTGTTTGACACCTGGGCCATTGGATACAACCACTATCACCGTCGACGCGGCATCCAGCTCCCGCACACCCATGCATTACTGGTGAGCACGGCGCGCCCCAAGAGATCGGACTGGAACATCTTCTTCGAGAGCCTGACGCACGGCTCGCCAGCGCCATGACTGGGTTCGGTGCCGAGCCCACGGCCTCCGGGGCTGTGCCTATCCGCAAGATCGTGATCGTGGGCGGCGGCTCGGCAGGGTGGATGACGGCCGCGCCCCTGAGCCAGCGGATGCCCGAAAACTGCGAGATCGTGCTGGTCGAGTCACCAGAGATTGGCACGATCGGGGTCGGAGAGGCGACCTTGCCGACCATCCGCTACTACAACAAGGGGCTGGGCCTGGACGGCGCTGACTTCGTCCGGCGGACTCAGGCGACCTTCAAGCTGGGCATTGAGTTTCGAGACTGGGGTCACGTCGGCAATCGCTTCTTCCACGGCTTTGGTGACTATGGCCCGACCATTGGCACCCGCTCGCCCTACATGCACTGGCTGCGCCTGGTTCGTACCGGCTCGACCCAGCGTCCGCTGGAGGACTTCTGCGTCGCAGCCGTAATGGCCCGGCAGCAGCGATTCACACCACCGGCAGGCGATAAACCTTCGGCCAGCAGCGCGTTTTCCTACGGCTTTCACTTTGATGCAGGCCTATACGCCGCCTACCTGCGCGAGTACGCCTTGCGGCGCGGTGTCAAGCGTATCGAGGCCGAAATCGAGGGTGTCGACCTTCATCCGGAGACCGGTTTCATCACCGCGCTTCGGCTGCGCGACGGGCGCAGCATCGAAGGCGAGCTGTTCATCGACTGCTCCGGATTCCGCGGACTGCTGATCCAGGGTGCCATGCGGTCGGAGTACGAGGACTGGAGCGCGCAACTGCCTTGCAACAGCGCACTGGCTGTGCCTTGCACCAGGGTGGAAAAGCTTACGCCGTTCACCAGGTCGACAGCGCATCGCGCGGGCTGGCAGTGGCGCATTCCGCTGCAACACCGAACCGGCAATGGCCATGTCTACTGCAACGGATTCACCACGGACGATGAGGCTGCAAGGACACTGCTTGAAGGGCTGGATGGACGCCCCATCGATGAACCTAGACAGCTGCGCTTCACGACCGGACGCCGGCGGCGCCAGTGGGTCCGGAACTGCGTGGCGATCGGCTTGTCTGCAGGGTTCCTGGAACCACTCGAGTCGACCAGCCTCAGTCTGATTGAAACGGCCGTCGGCACCTTGATTGAGAACTTCCCCGACCCGACGTTCAACCCAGCACTGAGTGATGAGTTCAACCGGCAGATGGCGGTTCGATACGAATCCGTCCGCGACTTCATCATCCTTCACTACAAGCTCACCAAACGTTCCGACTCCGAGTTCTGGCGCTACTGCGCTGACATCACCCTGTCCGACAGCCTGCGTCATCAGATCGAGCTGTTCAGGCAGACCGGCCGCGTGGTGGTGTACGACCCCAATGGGTTCATGGAGCCCTCGTTCGTCGCCATCATGACGGGCCTCGGCATCCATCCTGCAAGTTACGACCCATTCGTCGATCTGATGGATCTTGATCGACTTCGCCAGCACTTCGAAGGCGTGCACAAGGCGATCGCACTGACCGTGCACGATATGCCTGATCACACCGAATACATCGCACGCCACGTCGCAGCCCCCGCGGCGCCGCGTTCACCCGGCGAAGTGCATTGAGTGCTCCGGCCTTGACAAAGACTGTGGCGCCGGCGCCCGGCAAAGGCGTCTGGACTGCGGGCAGTCTGACGTACACGTCTGCAGGGCTCACGCTCCTGTTCCTGTGGCTCCTCTTTGGCGACTTCGCGTACATGCTGCGCGAACGTTCAGCCGCGCCTGCTGCTCAATTAATGCTGAAGCAGCATCAAGCATCCGACTTCGCTACCGGGATCTTCCTGCTGACCATTCCACAGGCGATCATCTTTTTCCTTGGCCCCGTCATCAGCTACTGGAGTGATCGCCACCGCGGCCGTTGGGGCCGGCGCATCCCGTTTCTGCTGTGGCCGACACCGATCACCTCGCTCGCCATGGTGGGCTTGGGCTACAGCCCGTATCTCGGCACGGCACTGCACCACTGGCTGGGCCGAAGCCCAGGCACCGAGCATCTGTCCATCCTGATGGCGATGGTGGTCTTCTGGACAATCTTCGAGATCGGCGTCGTCATCTCAAACTCGGTCTTCAACGGTCTGATCAACGACGTGGTTCCACGAGCCTGGTTGGGGCGCTTCTACGGCATGTTCCGGGCCGTCGGCCTGGCGGTCGGCATTCTCTTCAACTCCCAGATCATCGGGCGTGTCGAAGGCAACTTTGCCTTGGTCTTCACCTGCATCGGCCTGATCTACGGGGTCGGCTTCTCGATCATGTGCATCAAGGTGAAGGAGGGCGAGTATCCGGCGCCTCCGCAGCGCGAAGAGGGAAAGAGCCTGTTTCGCGTCGCACTCGGCGACTACTACCGCGACTGCCTCTCCCGGCCCTACTACCTTGGGGTGTTCTGCTTCGTCGCCGTGAGCACGATCACCTTCCTGCCGGTCAACACCTTTTCAATCTTTGCCGCAAAGAGCTTCGGTATGAGCATGGAGGTCTATGGCAAGTACCTGGTTGCCACCTTCATATGCTCTTTCGTGCTGGCCGTGCCTATCGGCTGGCTGGTCGACCGATTCCATCCCATTCGCGTAGGGCAGGTCTCGCTGGTGCTGTACGGCAGCCTGATGCTGATGGCATTCCTCTTTCTGGACGATCAGGCTTCCTTTGGTGTCGCTCTACTCGTGCATGGCGTCGTGTCCGGCATCTATTGGACTGGCACGGCGGCCATCGGACAGATGCTGTACCCGCAGTTGAAGTTCGCTCAGTTTGGCGCAGCCGGAGGGCTGGTCACGGCCGCATTCAGCATGTGCCTGGGCCCTTTGCTCGGGTTGCTTCTCGATGCGCTGGGCAATGACTACCGATACACCTTTCTGGTCGGCAGCGTACTGGCGTTTGCGTCTGTCGGTCTGGGTTGGGTGGTGTATCGGAATTGGCAAAAGCACGGTGGGCAGCACCATTACGTCGCACCGACATGAGTGTGCCGCGAGGCAAACGCCAAGTTCCACCCGCATCACACACGAACATGACGACCTATACATTGAAGGTCAACGACCAAAGCCGCACCGTCGATGTGGCCGAACGAACGCCGTTGCTTTGGGTGCTTCGAGATGAGCTTTCACTTCTCGGAACCAAGTACGGTTGCGGGCTTGCCCAGTGCGGCGCCTGCACGGTTCACTTGGACGGCAAGGCGACTCGGTCCTGCGTGACGCCCGTTTCCGCAGTGGGCGAGCGTTCGGTCACCACGATCGAGGGGCTCGATGCCACCGGAGCGCATCCTCTTCAACGCGCCTGGCGTGAAATCGATGTGCCGCAATGTGGCTACTGCCAGGGTGCGCAGATCATGGCCGCCGCAGCCCTTCTCAGGCAGAACCCCTGGCCGACCGACGAACAGATCGATGCTGCGATGGCTGGGGTGCTTTGCCGTTGTGGCACCTATGTTCGTATTCGCGCAGCCATCAAGGAAGCTGCCGCGAAGATGGGAGGTCGCAAGTGACAAGGCCAGTGTCAAGGTCTCGCCGGCGAATCCTTCAAGTCTCTGCGCTCGCCGGAGGCGGCCTGTTGCTGAGCCACGTACTTGCACAGTCCACGAGGACGCAGACCGACGCACGGCAGCAGCAGCGTGTGAAAGGTTCATTCACGCCAAGCCCTTTCATCAAGATCAGACCCGATGGCGCCGTCATCCTGGTTGCCAAGATCCCCGAAATGGGCCAGGGTGTGAAAACGGCCTTGCCGATGATATTGGCTGATGAACTGGGTGCGGACTTCTCGACCGTCCAGATCGAGTTCGGCACGCTGGACTCCAGTCTCGGTGCGCAGGAGGCCGGTGGAAGCATGTCGGTGTTCGACAGCTACCAACCTCTGCGCGAGGCAGGCGCCTTGGCCCGCACGCTGCTGATCCGTGCAGCCGCCAGTCACTGGTCAGTGCCCGAAGGAGAGTGTGGCGCCGCAGATTCCAAGGTGACCCATCGACGCACGGGGCGATCGCTGGCATTCGGCGATCTTGCCTCGCGTGCCGCCGCATTGCCACTTCCGTCAGCGTCGGACATCGTCTTGAGACCGCCGCGGGAACACCAACTGATCGGCCAGCGAATCGGTGGCGTTGACAACCAGGCCATCGTCACCGGGCGGCCGCTCTTCGGGATCGACCAAACGGTGCCAGGTATGGTTCACGCCGTCTACGTGAAATGTCCGAGGTCGGGCGGCAGGGTCGTCTCCGCGAACCTCGATCACATCAAGCGGATGCCCGGAGTCCTTGACGCATTCATCCTGGAGGGTACTGCAGACCCTTACGGGCTCCTGCCTGGCGTCGCCATCGTCGCAAACTCGACATGGTCGACTTTCGAGGCGCAGGACGAACTGCGTGTGATCTGGGATACCGCCTCGAGGCCAGGCCAGGACTCGGCGACCTATGCGCGACGCGCGGCTGAACTCGGGGGCAAGCCGGGTTCGACTGTGACGAGCATCGGGGATGTACCTGCCGCACTTCGCTCCGCAGTGAAGTCGGTCTCTGCCGCCTATCACTATCCCTTCCTTCACCATGCGCCTCTGGAGCCGATGAATGCGCTGGCCATTCCGCTGTCTGGTGGAGGAATGAAGATCATTGCGCCGACCCAATCGCCTCAGGACGCACGCAAGCTTGTGGCCAAGCTGCTCAACTTGCCCGAGGCCAAGGTTGAGTTGCAGTTCACACGCAGTGGCGGGGCTTTCGGTCGCAGGCTCGTTAATGACTTTGTTGCCGAGGCCGCTGCGATCGCCCAGCGAGTCGGGCGCCCTGTCAAGCTGACTTGGCGTCGAGACAGTGACACCCGGCATGGCAAGTACAGACCTGCGGGCTGGCACTTTTTGCAGGCCGGGCTCGACGGGGCAGGCAAGCCGGTTGCCTGGCGAAACCACTTTGTGACCCTCGGCCTCAACAGCACATCGCAGCCCGGCACGGCTGCGGACATCGGGGCGAACGAGTTTCCCAGCCGCTTCTTGCCCAACTTTCGGCTTGAGAAGTCCGTGCTCAGCGCCAACATCCCGACCAATTGGTGGCGGGCACCGGGCGCCAATGGTTTCGCCTTCGTGTTCCAGAGTTTTGTCGATGAACTCGCGCACGCGGCGGGCAAGGATCCTTTGGAGTTTCGACTGACGTTGCTCGGCGAGGACCGGGTTCTCCCGGGAACGGGGCGCTGGGACCCGCCTTTCGACACAGCACGCATGAAGGCGGTGCTCAGGCTCGCGGCTGATCGCGCGGGCTGGGGTAGGCGCCTGCCGGCCGGATCCGGTCAAGGCATTGCCTTTCACTTCAGCCACCAGGGCTATGCGGCCCACGTGGCGGAAGTCAGTGTGTCGCCGCAAGGGGTGCTTGCGGTGAAGCGAGTCACCGCAGCGGTAGACGTGGGGCTGATCGTCAACCGAAGTGGCGCGGAAAGCCAGGTACAGGGGTCCATCATGGATGGGCTCAGCGCAGCCTGGTTGCAGGAGATCACGATCGCCGAGGGGGCCGTGGAGCAGTCGAATTTCCACGACTTTCCCGTGCTGCGAATCGATGCCGCCCCGAAGCAGGTTGACGTGCACTTCATCGAGAGCTCAGGGGCACCGACAGGGCTGGGTGAGCCAGCCCTTCCCCCTGTGGCACCCGCCGTCTGTAACGCGATCTTTGCGGCAGTCGGAACGCGCATTCGGCAACTGCCGATTTCCGGAACAGACCTCAAGTGGGAATCCACCAAGATGAAAGCTTCGATCCTCCATGGCACTGACATCGGGTCACCGCGACTGAGCGGCGAAACCCGGCAGTCGTCCGCCGCCATCCACGTACTGGCCGGGGGCGCCGACATCTGGGGGGCGCGCGACGAAGGTCACTTCGCCTATCTGCCTGTGAGTGAGGACTTCGAGATCGGCGTCCGAGTGGACTCGCTGGAGATGGCCGACCTGTACACCAAGGCCGGGATCATGTTCAGGTCGGCCCTGAGCGATGGCGCACCGCATGTCATGTTGGTTGCGTTCGGCAACAACGAGCCGCGCAACAACAACAATGGCGGTCTGGAGTTCCAGTTCCGCAGGCAGGACGGTGGTCTGTGCGCGGCCATCTATCCGCCGCAGCCGCTTCCCGCCGCACCGGACTTTCCGGTGGCCTTTCCACAGGTGTGGCTGAAGCTGGCTCGACGTGGCGACACCTTCACGGCGCTGTTCAGCCGCGACGGAACCGCCTGGCAGACATATTGCACCCACAGCCAGAACCTGCCTCAAGCGGGATTCCTTGGGTTGGCCGTCACGGCACACAACGAGGCCCAGCGCGTGTCCGCGAGCTTCAGCCACCTGCTCCTGGGCTGAACGGACTTCTCACGGGTGCGCCACGGGTAGCGAAGCCGTAGCCCCTGGGCATGGACTTCAACATCGAATGTGACTGAGAGTGATGGACATGGAAAGCTTGAAGGGCAAGTGGTCGCTTGTGACGGGCTCAAGCCGCGGCGTTGGCCGGCATCTGAGCGCAGGCTTGGCAAGGCTGGGCTCCAACGTGGTCTTGCACAGCAGGAACCTGGCCCACACCGAGCAGCTTGCGATCGAGATTCGAGCCCTTGGCGTGCGCGTGGTCTGCGTGTCGGGTGAGCTCGCCGATCAAGCCCAGGTGGACGAGATGCTGGCCCAGACCCTGCAACAGGCGGGGCAGATCGACGTGGTCTACAACAACGCGGCCATCATGGCGCCGTTTCGCGAGAACTTCCTCGACATACCAGCAGAGGACTATCGCAAGAGCTTCGAGGTCAACGTCATCAGCGTGGCACGAATCTGCCACCGACTGGTGCCGCCCATGATCGCGCGCAAGTGGGGTCGCGTCGTCAATCTCACCTCCGGGATCCAGGATCAGCCCGAACTGTCGGCCTACTCGATCTCGAAGGCCGCGGTCGACAAGATGGTGCGGGACTTTGCGCCCAAGCTGGCCGGCACGGGCGTGCAGATGAACCTGCTGGATCCTGGCTGGCTGCGGACCGATCTGGGCGGGCCTCGGGCGCCCAACGACCCGAGCACCGTGCTGCCCGGTGCACTGGTGCCGGCGCTGCTGGACGACGGGGTCAGCGGCCGCTTCTTTCGAGCGCAGGACTATGTCGGGCTGTCGCTCTCCGCGGCAATCGAGAAGGCGCGCGGCCAATGAGCCAGGCAGCACACCCCACCGCCGCCCTGGGTGGAATCGACATCGATGCCGCCGTGGCTTGCATCGCCCGCAAGCTGGCCCTCTACGACGACCATCAGAGCGACAAGTCGGCTTACCCGAACGAAGCCAAGACGGATCGCTGGTCGACCGTGCCCGCGGCTGACTGGGTCAGTGGCTTCTACCCTGGCGCCCTGTGGTACGTCTACGAATTCTCATTGCGCCGACAGTGGCCGGATCGCGAGCAATGGCGACAGCGCGCGCACACCTGGACCACAGGACTGACGCAGGAGCAGTTCACCACCACCAACCATGATCTGGGCTTCATGATCATGGACAGCTTTGGGCATGCCTTTCGCCTGACTGGCGAGGCGGCCTACAAGTCGGTCGTTCTACAGGCCGCCGAGTCGCTCTCGAAGCGCTTCAGCGAGACCGTCGGACTGATCAGGTCCTGGGGTGCCATCGACGACCCGGAAAACTTCGTCGTGATCATCGACAACATGATGAACCTGGAGCTGCTGGTCTGGGCATCGAACAACGGTGGCTCGCAGCACTACCGCCAGATCGCCACGCAACATGCCGACCGCACGCGTGTGGAGTTCTTCCGCCCGGACAACAGCACCTGTCACGTCATCGATTTCCACCCCCGGTCGGGCGGCCTGAAGCGCAAGTACACGCATCAAGGCCTGGCCGACGAGAGTTGCTGGTCTCGGGGCCAGACCTGGGCCATCTACGGCTACGCCTACCTTCACGAGGCCACCGGTGAGCGGGGTTATCTGGAGCAGTCCGTTGCCGCGGCGGACTACTACCTGGCACGGCTGCCGGCCGATCATGTACCGCCCTCGGACTTCGACAGCGGCCTGGCAGGACTGGAGTACAAGGACTCGAGCGCGGCCGCACTGGCCTCGTGCGCCTTCTTTCGGCTCAGTCGCCTGTGCCCGGATCCAGCCGACAAGGTGCGTTTCCGGCACGCGGCCGTGAGTGCGCTGGGAAGCCTGCTGCATGCGCCGTACTTCACCGCATCGGCCAGCCACGCCAGCGCGCTGCGCTACCAGGCCCGCAACTTCCACGCGGACGCCAGCCATCGCCTCACGAATACCAGCCTGATCTTCGGGGACTACTACCTCCTGGAAGCGCTGCTGGCCTGCGACAGCGCGCGGACGACGCAATAAGAGGCAGCCTCTCCATGATCCCAAACGGACAATCGCACCCGGACTCGACCCTGCTGTCGCCACTGGTTTACGGAACCTGGCGGATGCTTGACGGCGAGCCTTCGCTGCAGGACATCAATCGCCGCCTGAATTACTGCGTGGAGCATGGAATCACGGCCATCGACACCGCGGAGATCTATGGCCTGTATCGGGTGGAGGAGGCCTTGGGCAAGGCCATGGCCCTCTCACCCGGGCTTCGCCACAAGCTCAGCCTGGTCACGAAGGCGGGCATCTACGTGCCCAACGGCCGGAACCCCCAGCGCAAGGTGGGCTTCTACGATGCCTCGGCAGCCCAGCTCAGGAGGAGCGTTGAGCACTCATTGCGGCTGCTTCAGTGCGACCAGGTCGAGCTGTTTCTGGTGCACCGGCCCGACTGGCTCACAGGCATCGACGACACGGCACGCGGACTGAACGAGTTGGTGAAGGAGGGCAAGGTCCGCAGGGCCGGTGTATCCAACTACAGCGCGAGCCAGTTCGCGGCCCTGAACAGCCGCATGGATGCACCGCTGTTCACGAATCAGCTCGAGTTTCACCTGCTGCACATGGAGCCGATGGTGGATGGCAGCTTCGACCAATGCCAGCAAAGCCAGGCTCGGCCCATGGCGTGGAGCCCCCTGGCGGGGGGGCGCCTGTTCGATCTGAAGGAATCCGCGGCGCAGCGGCTGGCGCAGGCCGCGGCGGACCTGTCGTCGAAGTACGGTGGCGCCAGCTTGGAGCAACTTGCCTATGCCTGGGTCATGGCGCATCCGAGCCGTCCGTACCCTGTCATCGGCACGAATCGGATCGAGCGCATCGACAGCGCCGTCAAGGCCCTGTCCATCCGCTTGGAACGGGAGGACTGGTACGCACTCTGGGTCGCGGCTCGAGGGCACAACATCCCCTGAGGCTCGCGTTGCGTGCCCGCGCACAGCCTCCCGAACAGCCTGGAGCAGCGCACCCTCGCAGATGCGAGCCTTCCGGGCGCCCTTCGCGATTCAGGCCGTCTTGAAGGCTCTTGCCGACCTGTCGTCAGGCATGGACTGGTTCATCTCTGGGCCCGACTTGCCTGCCTGTTCCTCGAGGGAAGCACGGGGGAGCCTGTTGACGCCTCAGGGCGATCGCCTGTACCCGGACTCACGCTGGCTTCGAACGGCCAGCACGAAGACCGTGTCGACGTCGGGCACGTACCGGCAGAGAGTCACGTAGCCGCGGGATGCTCGGCTGATAGCAGCCGCCCGGCGAACCCGACTCCACCTCCCGCAATCGCCGCACGCCTGCACC
This sequence comes from Rubrivivax sp., assembly GCA_044237995.1. Taxonomy (GTDB): domain Bacteria; phylum Pseudomonadota; class Gammaproteobacteria; order Burkholderiales; family Burkholderiaceae_C; genus Rubrivivax. The sequence continues at coordinate 26,933 of JBIIED010000007.1, forward strand.
CCACGCGCCTTTCCGGCTGAGTGGACGGCTTCTCCCGCGCAAGGCATGCGGTTCTGGTCGGATACTTCGGCGCATGAGCAGCATCTCCACTCTTGATCGCCGCGCCTGGCTGGTCGGGTCGCTCGGCGCAGCAGGCTCGCTCCCTGCCCTGGGCCAGGGCCAGGTCCGCTTGGCAGCTGATGCTGTGCCTCTTCAAGTGCACAACGTCACCCGGCTGTATCCGGTCGAGGTTTCGCGCATCCACGTGGCCGAGAGCTCCGCTGGCATTGCTGCGGAAGTCGCCGGCTGGAAGGGCCAGGTGGCCGTTGGCGGTGGTCGCTACAGCATGGGCGGGCAGATCGGGGTGAAGGGGGGGCTGCACCTGGACATGCGGGGGATGAACGGCTTGCTCTGGGTGAAGCCGGACGCGCGCGCCGTGCGGGTGCAGGCGGGGATGCGCTGGCGAGACCTGCAGGATGTGCTCGACCCACTGGGTCTGGCCGTCAAGATCATGCAGAGCTACTCCAACTTCACCGTGGGAGGCTCCGTCTCCGTCAACTGCCATGGCCGGTACGTGGGCCTCGGACCCGTCGGGCATTCGGTGCGGGCGCTGCAACTCGTCACGGCCGATGGCTCCGTGCTCGAACTGAGTCCCACCCAACGGCCCGAACTCTTTGCGGCGGCCATCGGTGGCTACGGTGCGCTAGGCGTCATCACCGAGGTGGAACTCGACGTGGTCCCCAACGTGCGTATCGAGCGCCGGGTGCGGGAGGTGTCGCTCGAGGCCTATGCAGACTTCTTCCTCCAATCCGTGATCTCGGACCCGAGCGCGGCCCTGCACAACGCCGACCTGCTGCCGCCGAGTTTCGATGCGCCGGTGTGCGTGACGTGGCACCGGGTTGCTGACGACAAGCCTCTGACCGAGACGAGCCCTCTCGTGCCCAGAGGCGCGTCCTACTCGCTCGAGCAGAACGCGATCTTCGCCATGACGGAGTTGCCGGGTGGCGCGCACTTGCGCGCGAAGGTGGTCCACCCGGCGCTGATGCGACCGCCGGCGGTGAAGTGGCTGAACCATGAGGCCAGCCTGGATGTGGCCGAACTGGAGCCGCGCACGCGGGCCGTGTCGACCTACGTGCTGCAGGAGTACTTCATCCCGGAGGCGCGCTTCCTCGACTTCTCTCGGGGCATGGCCGCGGTGCTGCGGCGACGCCACGTTGAAGCACTGAACATCTCCATCCGACACTCCCCCGCAGATCGCGTCTCGGCACTGCCCTGGGCCAGGCAGCCGGTGTTCTCTTTCGTCTTGTATTACAAGCAGCGCACCTGGCGCAGCGCGCAAGAACGCGTTGGCCGATGGACGCGGGAACTGATCGACCTGGCACTTCAGCACGGGGGCCGCTACTACCTGCCCTATCAGCTGCACGCCTCCGCGGCGCAGTTTGCCCAGGCATATCCCGAGGTGCAAGCGCTGCGCCGCATCAAGCAGGCGGTGGATCCACAGGGGAAGTTCTCCAATGAGCTCTGGCGGCGGTACCTGTGATGACTCGCTGACCCGTGGCTGAGCACCGGTAGCCGTCGCGCCGCATCGATCGCGGCGAGTCAGTCCTGCCGCAGCAGCACCTCTCCTTCGATCTCCACCGGGATGCCGAACGGCAGTTCGGCCATGCCCACGGCGCTGCGGGCATGGGCGCCGACCTGCGGGCCAAAGACCTCGAGGATCAGGTCGGTGAAGCCGTTGATGACGGCAGGCTGGCGGTCGAAACCGGGCGCCGAGTTGACCATGCCCAGGATGTGCACCCAGGCCTCGATCCGGTCCAGGCTGCCGAGTTCGCGCTTCAGGCTGCCCAGTATCGCCAGCGCCGTGAGCCGTGCGGCTGCATAGCCCTGCTCCACCGTCAGCTGCGCGCCCACCTTGCCCAACGGCTGTGCCACGCTGCCATCGGCCAGCGTGGGGCCATGTCCGGAGAAGCGAGCCCGCTGGCCAAGCACGCGAACCCATGGAAAGGGCAGGGTGGTGCCGGGAGGCATCTTCAGCGGTTCGGGCAACACGAGACCCAGTCGGGCCAGGCGGTCATCGATGGCAGGCATGAGGGTCCTTTGACGGTTTGGGCGCGTGGGCATGGGCTCGCGCGTTGACGTTGAAGTCGACGGGCCGGGCCTCAGGGCCCCGTACCCGACCAGGGATCGGCCACGCGTGGCCAGAAGTTGGGGTCGCGGTGGCCGATAGGCAGCGCGGCGATGTTGGCGGTGAGCAGCCCCGGTGAATCGGCGTACAGCACCTCTCGAGCCAGCGGTGCGAAGGCCGCGTGGAAGTGCTGCATGGACTTCACCACCACCGCGTGCTTGCCGCTCAAGTCGATACCGAGGCCGGTGAACAGATCCGTGCCGATGACCTGCTGGCAGCGCGATGTCAGCACCAGATCGATGCCCTCGGCCGTGCGCACCCAGGCCGAAGCGCCCAGGGGGCTTCGGGCGCCGAAGGCCGTCTGCGCGTGGTCTTCGGCCAGCGCCCGCACGGTGACGCGCAAGTCCACCGGAGAACCCGAGGCCGGTCCGGACTTGCCTGCCACGCGCAGGGCCAGCGTCGACCCCAGGCCCGCCTCGAAGCACAGCTGCACGGCGCCGGGGTCCCACAGGGCGCCCAGTGCCACGTTCGGGATGCCGAGCGCGAGCACGGTCTGCAGCGCGAAGCTACTGTCGCCGCGGGCGCCGCCGCCCGGGTTGTCGGCCATGTCGGCCACGACGATCGGCCCCGCCCCGGGCAGGGGTGGCAGCTCGGCCACGCGCTGCATGGCCTCGGCCATGCCCAGCGGCGGCTGGTGCAGGGCGTGACGCATGGCCCACAAGCGCCGGCCGAGTTCGGCTGCCAGCCGCGCGGCAAGGGCTTCGTCGCCGTCGGTGATCACCCAGAGACGGCCGCCCGCCTCGGGCACGTCGCCAAAGGCGAAGCCGTGCGCGTGCGAGACCGAGAGCACGCCGTCGCGCCCTTCGAGGGCCTGCAGCTCTTCCACGAAGCTCTTCAGGGGCTCTCGCGTGGTGGGCCAGCTGCCGGCCATGCGGCAGTCCCAGACCGCAGTGACGGGGCGGATGCGATGCTCCGCGGCGTCGAGCGTCAGTCGCGCCACCTCGGCGGCGCGCTCGTCGATGTCGGTGTGCGGGTAGGCCTTGTACGCCACCATGAGCGTGGCGTGTCGGGTCATGCAACGCGTGACGTGCGCGTGCAGGTCCAGCTCGACGCCGATGGGAACGTCCGGGCCGACGATGGCGCGCGCACGCTCGAGCAGGTCGCCTTCGCAGTCCAG
>JBIIED010000008.1:0-29956 GCA_044237995.1 Rubrivivax sp.
GCTCGGATTGCCAATCGTTGCCGCCGCGCCACTGGTAGCCGGATGCCGGCAGCGCCACGCCCACGGGGCCCCACTGGTCGGCCCAGGTGGCGCTGAAGCTTCCTACGGGCCGGTCGATCTGGTAGCCGGTGCCCAGCCGCAGCTCGCGCTGGCGCACGCGCGCTGGCTGGCGCAGGATGACATTGATGGTGCCGGCTACCGCCTGCGCGCTGAACTCGGCCGTCGGTCCCTTCGTGATCTCGATGCGCTCGACCTGGGAGGGGGGCAGGTTCTCCAGGGAGAAGCCCGGCGGTGCGCGCTCGCCATTGACGAGGATCAGCGTGTAGCCCGAGCCCAGTCCGCGCAGGCGCGGCGAGCCGCCCTGAAGGTCCACGCCCGGGGTGCGGCGCAGCACGTCGGTGACGCTCACGTCGCCGAAGCGGTCGAGCTCCTCACGCCCGACGATCGTGGTGGCCACGGAACGGCGGCGCTGCTGCTCGGTGTCGCTCACCTCGTTGCCGCGTATCTCCACGCGCTGGGGCGCAGGCGGTGCGGGGGCCTCGGGCTCCACGGCCTGCGCGCGCAGGCCCGGTGCTGCACAGGCGAGCATCGCTGCCAGCAGGTGCGAGGCTCGCTTCAACGTGACCTCTGCTGCAGCCGGGCAAAGGCGGCAGCCATCGCACCGGAGGATCCGGATGCGCCAGTGGCTGCTCCTGCAGCCGACGCGGGCCGCGGCGCGCGCTCGCCGCGCTCGGCGGGACGGAAGCGGTTGTCCCCTGCCCGGCCTTCAGACGGGACGGCCGAGGCATCCGGCTTCATCGACAGCGCGATGCGCCGCCGCTGCAGATCGACCTCGAGCACGCGCACCTGCACCACTTGACCGGCGCGCACCACCTCGCGCGCGTCGGCCACGAAGCGGCCGGCCAGCTGGCTCACGTGGACGAGGCCGTCCTGGTGCACCCCAACGTCGACGAAGGCGCCGAACTGGGCCACGTTGGTCACCGTGCCCTCCAGCCGCATGCCGGGCTTGAGGTCGGTGAGCTCGTGCACGCCCTCCTGGAAGCGCGCCACCTCGAAACCGGGCCGAGGGTCGCGTCCGGGCTTCTCGAGCTCGGCCAGGATGTCACGCACGGTGACGGCACCGAAGCGCTCGTCGGCAAAGGTCTCGGGGCGCAGCGTGCGAAGGACCTCGGGCTGGCCCATCACGGCGGTGATCGGGCGGCCCGCGGCCCCGAGAAGGCGCTGCACCACAGGGTAGGTCTCCGGGTGGACGCCCGTCATGTCCAGGGGATCGTCGCCGCCGCGGATGCGCAGGAACCCGGCCGCCTGTTCGAAGGTGCGCGGGCCCAGGCCCGGCACGTCGAGCAGCTGACGCCGGCTGCGGAAGGACCCGTTCGTGTCGCGCCAGCGCACGATGCCTGCCGCCACCGACGACGACAGCCCCGACACCCGCCGCAGCAGCGGCACCGAAGCCGTGTTCAGGTCCACGCCCACGGCGTTCACGCAGGCCTCGACCACCCCGTCGAGCTGCCTGGCCAGCCCGCCGGGATCGAGGTCGTGCTGGTACTGCCCGACGCCGATGCTCTTGGGGTCGATCTTCACGAGTTCGGCCAACGGATCCTGGACACGTCGCGCGATGCTCACGGCACCGCGCAGGCTCACGTCCAGGTCCGGCAACTCCTGGCTGGCGAGCTCACTGGCCGAATAGACCGAAGCGCCCGCCTCGCTGACGATGACCTTGTCCAGGCGATGGGCCGGCGCGGCTGCGTGCACGCGCTGCAGGAGTTCGGCCGCGAGCTTGTCCGTCTCGCGGCTGGCCGTGCCGTTTCCCACGGCAATCAGCGAGACGCCGTGCCGCGCCACGAGCCGGCCCAGGGCACCCAGCGAGCCTTCCCAGTCGCGGCGTGGCTCGTGCGGGTAGACGGTGGCCGTCTCCAGCACCTTGCCTGTTTCGTCGACGACGGCCACCTTCACGCCTGTGCGCACGCCCGGATCCAGGCCCATGACGATGCGCTTGCCTGCCGGCGCGGCCAGGAGCAGGTCGCGCAGGTTGTCGCCGAAGACGCGGATCGCCACCGTCTCGGCCTGCTCGCGCAAGCGCGTGAAGAGATCGCGCTCCAGGCTCAGCGAGAGCTTGACCTTCCAGGTCCAGCTGATCGTGCGCCGCATCAGCGCATCGCCTGGCCGCCCGGCGGCGCTCCATCCGAGGTGCCGCGCGATGCGCCCTTCGGCCAGCGTCGGCTCGCCCGCGGCAGCCGGATCGTCGAAGACCAGCCGCACGTCCAGGCAGCCCTGGGTTCGACCGCGAAAGACGGCAAGCGCGCGGTGGCTCGGCATGCGGGCGATCGGCTCGTCGTGCTCGAAGTAGTCACGAAAACGCGCCACGTCCGGCTGGTTGGGATCCTGGCCGTCGATGAGGCGGCTGCGCAGCGTGCCGGCGCCCCACAGCCACTCGCGCAGGCTCCCCACGAGCACCGCGTCTTCGGCCCAGCGCTCGGACAGCAGATCGCGTACGCCTTCGAGCACCAATGGCGCGTCGCCAAAGCCCGCCTCGGCGTTGACGAAGCCTGCCGCCTGCACCAACGGATCCAGGGACAGGTCAGCCAGCAGCCGGTCGGCCAAGGGCTCGAGCCCCGCCTCCCGTGCAATCGCCGCCTTGGTGCGGCGCTTGGGCTTGTAGGGAAGGTACAGGTCTTCCAGCACCTGCTTGGTGGCCGCCTGTTCGATTGCGTCGCGCAGGGTCGGGGTGAGCTTGCCCTGCTCTTCGATGCTGGCCAGCACCACCTCGCGCCTTGCCTGCAGCTCGCGCAGGTAGGCCAGGCGCTGCTCGAGCTCGCGCAACTGGGCATCGTCCAGGCCGTCGGTGGCCTCCTTGCGGTAGCGCGCGATGAAGGGGACGGTGGACCCGGCGTCGAGCAGCGAGACGGCAGCCTCCACCTGGGCCGGCCGAACCTGCAGCTCGGCGGCGATCTGGCGCGAGATCGGGTTCAGGGAGGGGGAATGTGAGCGTTCGGAATTCACGGGTAGGACAGGCGGTTCAGTTCCGGAGGGCCTCGCGCAGCTGCTGCGCGATGTCGGGCCGCTCGGCAAAGGGGTCGCTCGGGTTGCGGCCGGCGAGCACATCCTCCATGCGGATGCGCACGCCGCCCAGGGCCTGAGGGTGGCTGTAGATGTAGAAGCGGTTGGCCGCCATCGCGTCGAAGACGGCCTGGGCCACGTCCGCGGCACCGACGCGGCCCTTGGAGACGGCCTTCTCGCTCATGGCCTGGGCGATGAGCTGGCTGCGCGTGGGAGATGCCCCTTGATCGCTGAGCGCCTGGGGGCGGTTTCGGTGGCTCTGCGAGATGCCGGTGGGCACGAAGTAGGGGCACAGGACGTGTGCGTGCACCTGCTCGGTGACGAGGTTCAGATCCTGGTGGAGGGTCTCGCTCAGCGAGACCACGGCATGCTTGGCCACGTTGTAGACGCCCATGTTCGGAGCGTTGAGCAGACCGGCCATGCTGGCCGTGTTGACGATGTGGCCGCGCCAGCGCGAGTCGGCCGCCGCGGCGGCGAGCATCAGCGGCGTGAAGACGCGCACCCCGTGGGCCACGCCCATCAGATTCACGCCGATCACCCACTCCCAGTCTTTGAGGGTGTGCTCCCAGATCAGACCGCCTGCGCCCACCCCGGCGTTGTTGAAGACGAAGTTCGGGGTGCCAAATCGCGCGAGCGTGGCGGCTGCCAGGGCCTCCACCTCGGCAGCCTTGGACACGTCCACGCGGTGAGCCAGCACCTCGGCACCGAGCGCGCGCACCTCGGTGGCGGCACGCTCCAGGGCATCGGCCTGGACATCGGCCATGACGACGCGCATGCCCTCGCGGGCCGCGATGCGGCTGGCCTCCAGGCCAAAACCCGATGCAGCCCCTGTGATGACGGCGATACCGCCCGTGAATGTGCTCATGCTGGCTCCAGTGGATCGAATCGTAGGGGTGCCGGGCTGCCTGACGCGGCTGCGGCTGCGGCTGCGGCTGCAGCCTGCGTGCAACGGCACGCGCACAGGTGCCCGTTCATGGCGATCTGGTGCGACTCAGGCAGGGTGCCGGACCATCTGCACGTGCGGGATGCCGTCCTCGCCGTAGGGTGCGCCAACGGTCTCGAAGCCAAGCCCCCCGTAGAAGCCTTGCAGGTGCGCCTGCGCGCTGATGCGGATGCCCTGCCCCGGCCAGGCCTGCTCGCAACGCGCCAGGCCCTCGCGCATCAGCACCCATCCCAGGCCCTGCCGCCGCACCTCCGGCGCGGTGATGACCCGGCCGATCGACGGTTCGGTGTACTTGGCGCCAGGGTCGACCGCGCGCAGGTAGGCCTGGAGCCGGCCGGCATCGTCCCGGCCCAGCAGGTGGAAGGCATGGCGATCCAGGCCATCGGGATCCTGGTACGGCCCCTGCTCGAGGATGAAGACGCGGCAGCGCAGCGCGAGCGCGTCGTACAGCGCGTCGACACCCAGTTCGCCGAAGCGGGCCCAGCTCCAGTTCAAGGTCGCCTCAGACAAGCTTGACGAGCTGCTTGCCGAAGTTGCGGCCCTTGAGCAGACCGAGGAAGGCCTCGGGAGCTTCGGCCAGCCCCTGGGCCACCGTCTCGCGGTACTTGAGCTTGCCCGTGGCCACCATCGTGCCCAGCTCCTTGAGCGCCGCAGGCCACAGCTCCATCCGCTCGCTCACGATGAAGCCCTGCAGCTTCAGGCGCGAGACGAGGATCAGCGAGGGGTTGGCCATCGGGATGGGCTCGCCGTTGTAGCCCGCGATCATTCCGCAGAAGGCGATGCGGCCGAAGGCGTTCATGCGCAGCATCACGGCGTCCAGGATCACGCCGCCGACGTTCTCGAAGTAGCCGTCGATGCCCTGGGGGCAGGCTTCCTTGAGGGCAGCCAGCAGGGACTTGAGGTCGCGGTGAGCCTTGTAGTCGATGCAGGCATCGAAGCCGAGTTCACGCACGGCGTAATCGCACTTGTCCGGCCCGCCTGCGATGCCGACGGCGCGGCAGCCGCGAGCCTTGGCCAGCTGCCCCAACGCACCCCCGACGGCGCCGCTGGCGGCGCTCACGACCACCGTCTCGCCCGCCTTGGGCTCGATGATCTGCGTCAGGCCCATCCAGGCCGTGACACCGGGCATGCCCACCGCACCGAGGTAGGCAGACAGCGGGATGTGCGTGGTGTCCACCTTGCGCAGCAGCCCGGGCTGGCTGGCGTCGACGACGGCATGCGTCTGCCAGCCTCCCATGCCCACGACCTTGTCACCCGGCGCGAAGCCGGGATGGCGCGACTCGACCACCTCCCCCACCGTGCCGCCGATCATCACGGCATCCAGCGGCTGGGGCTGCGCGTAGCTGCGGCCATCGTTCATGCGGCCGCGCATGTAGGGATCCAGGCTCAGGTAGTGGTGGCGCACGAGCACCTGCCCCTCGGCGAGCGCAGGCAGGGGCACCTCGACGAGGCGGAAGTTGTCGACGGTGGGCTCACCCGCGGGGCGGGAGGCAAGCAGGATCTGCTGGTTGAGGGTCATCGTGGGCTCGCTGTGAAAAGACGGGTCAGGGGGTGGGCGCATCGGGCGTGCCGGTCTGGCGCCGCACCTCGCGTCCATCGGAGCCTGCGGGCAGGCCGCGCAGGAACTTGAAGGTGCCGGTGGCGTGAGCGGTGATCTCGCCGTCGGAGCGGGTCATGCTGGCTTCGCAGAAGGCGAGCGAGGCCGTTCGACGCAGGCATCGCGCGGTGGCCACGAGGCGGCCTTCGGCGGGCAGCAGGAAGCTGGTCTTCATCTCGACGGTGACCACGCCCGACTCCCAGGCGCTTCCATCCACGCGCGGGCTGCGGGCGGCATGGGCCATGGCCACGTCCAGCAGGGTCATCGTGACGCCGCCGTGCGCGACGGCCCACGAGTTGGTGAGCTCGGGGCGCATCTCCAGAGCCAGCACCGCCAGTGCGGGCTCGAAGCGCACGAGCTCGAGCCCGAGCAGCCGCGCGAAGGGGATATCGGCCTGGAACTCCACGGCGGGTTCAGCCCGTGGCTCAGCCGGAGTGGACGGCGCTCACGCCGCCGTCGACCGCCAGGATCTGGCCCGTGATGTGCTTGCCGGCCTGGCTGGAGAAGAGCAGCACCGCTCCCTTCAGGTCGTCGTCGTCGCCCAGGCGGCGAAGCGGTGCCAAGGCCGCGAGATTCTCCTCGCCGTGCTCGGCAAGCGTCGCGCGTGTCATGCGGCTCGGAAAGAAGCCCGGGGCCAGCGCGTTGACGGTGATGCCGTAGGGGCCCCACTCGCCAGCCAGCGTGCGCGTGAAATTCACGACTGCGCCCTTGCTGGTGCCGTAGGCGATGAACTTCATGTTCAGCGACCCGGCCAGGCCGGCGATGGAGGCGACGTTGACGATACGGCCACGCCGACGCGGGATCATGCTTGCCTGGGCCACCGCCTGCGCGTACAGGAAGAGGCTGCGAACGTTGAGGTTCATCACCTTGTCCCACGCCGCCAGGGGATGCTCCTCGGCCGGCGCGCCCCAGGTTGCGCCGGCGTTGTTGATGAGGATGTCGATGTGGCCCAGCCGCTGGACGGTCTCGTCCACGACGCGCTGGATCTGCTCGGGGTCGCTGGAGTCGGCGGCCGTCCAGCGTGCATCGATGCCGGCGGCCTGCAGTTCGGCTGCTGCCTCCTCCAGGTCGGAGGCCTTGCGCGAGGTCAGCATGATCTTCGCGCCGGCCTCGCCGAGGGCATGGGCCATCTGCAGGCCCAGCCCGCGAGAGCCGCCAGTGACAAGCGCCACCTGGCCGGTGAGGTCGAAGAGCTTCGTCAAGGGTGTGGACATGGGCGGACTCCAGGAAGCGGATGCGTGAGATCGAGGGTTCGACGAGAGGCGGGATCAGTCGGGGCGGCGCGCGCGCACGGCCACGAGCACGACGCCTGCGGCCGCCGACACGGCGCCGCCTGCGACGAGAAGCACGCCCAGGCCAGGTCGGCTGTCGGGCACGAAGAGGCCGATGCTGAACACCAGCAGGCCGCCGAAGATCAGCACCCAGGCGAGCCGTTCGAGGGTGGCGCTGCGCACGCTCAGAACCACTCCTCGGGCATGGTGCGGCAGACGGCCTCGCGCGAGGCCACGACACTCAGCCAGGCGTCGATGCGGGGCAACTCGTAGACATGGAAGTAGCGCATGGCCGCGAGATGGCCCTGCAGCCGGGCGTGGGCATGGTCGTGCTGCCCGAGGCCGGCATCACCTGGCGGCGACGTGCCCGGACTCTGGCCACCGCGTGCGGCCAGCGCACGCACGCAGGCATGCCCGACGTCGAGCCAGATCCACGCCAGCACCACGTGCCCGAAGGCCTGAAGGTACGGCGTGGCGTTGGCCAGCGCCTCCTCCGGCACACCGGTGGCCCATGCGGCGCGCGTGGCAGCCAGCAGCCGATCGATCGCCTGCCCGAGGCCGTGGGCCATCGGCACGAGTTCCGGCACCGCGTGGCACGCGTCGACCGTGCGCCGCATGCGTGCTTCCAGGGCGCGCAGGCCGGCACCCCCTTCCATCACCACCTTGCGCCCGAGCAGGTCCAGAGCCTGGATGCCGTGCGTGCCTTCGTGGATCATGTTGAGGCGGTTGTCGCGCCAGTACTGCTCGACGGGGAAATCACGCGTGTAGCCGTAGCCGCCGTGCACCTGGATGGCCAGTGAATTGGCTTCCAGGCACCACTCGCTGGGCCAGCTCTTGGCGATGGGCGTGAGCACCTCCAGGAGCAGTTCGGCCTCGCGTGCGCCGGCTTCCTCACCCGTCCGCAGCTCGTCGACCAGGCGCGCGCAGTGAAGCTCGAGCGCGAGCGCGCCCTCGCAGTAGGCCTTCTGCGCCAGCAGCATGCGGCGCACGTCGGCGTGCTTCACGATCGGGACCTGGGGCTGGCCCGGATCCTTCCCCGAGGGCCCGATCGATCGGCCCTGCGGGCGCTGGCGCGCATAGGCCAGCGAGGCTTCGTAGCCGGCCATGCCGAGCATGGTGGCGGCCATCCCGACCCCGATACGCGCCTCGTTCATCATGTGGAACATGCAGCGCAGGCCCTCGCCCGGGCGGCCGACCAGCCAGCCCACGGCCCCGCTGCCCTGCCCGTCCAGGCCGTCGCCCGCACCCGTGCGCGGCCGGAATCGCCCCTCCCCGAAATTCAGGAGCGTGTTGGTGGTGCCACGCCAGCCGCACTTGTGGTTGAGCCCGGCCAGTGCCACGTCGTTGCGCTCGCCTGTGAGCTGCCCCTCGCTGTCGACCATGCGCTTGGGGACGATGAACAGCGAAATGCCGCGCGTGCCAGGCACCAGGCGCCCGTCCGGCCCGGGGATCTTGGCCAGCACGAGGTGCACGATGTTCTCGGTGAGCTCGTGCTCGCCCGCGGAGATCCACATCTTGTTGCCGCGCAGCCGGTAGCGCGGGCCCAGCGGGTCGGCGTCCCACGGCACCTGGCCGCCGGCGTCAGGCACGGCCCGCGTGGCCACGTCGCTCAGGCTCGACCCCGCCTGCGGCTCGCTCAGGCACATCGTCCCGGCCCAGCGGCCGGCGAACTCGGCCTGAGCAAAGACACGCTGCTGCGCCGGCGTGCCGTGCGCCATCAGCAAGTTGGCGTTGCCCACCGTGAGCATGCCCGCGCCGATGCTCACCGAGGCCTTGGCAAAGAAGGTGTTGGCCGCCGACTCCACCAGGTAGGGCAGCTGCATGCCACCCAGCGCGTAGTCCTGGGCGGCGGCCAGCATGCCGCTGTCGGCGTAGGCACGCCACGCATCGTGTGTGGCCTGAGGCAGCACGACGCGGTCGTTCTCGACGCGCGGCTCCTCGATGTCCACGAGGCGGTTGAAGGGGGCAAAGCGCTCGCTCGCGATGCGCTCGCAGGTGTCGAGCACCGCGTCGAAGGTCTCGCGGGCGTGCTCCGCAAAGCGGGGCCGGTGCGTCAGCTCGTCGGCCTGCAGCCAGTCGTAGAGGAGGAAATCCAGGGTCTCGCGCATGTCGCCCCGCAGCCCGGCCGCTCAGAGCACCTCGAAGATGCCGGCGGCACCCATGCCACCGCCCACGCACATCGTCACGCACACGCGGCGCGCGCCACGCCGGCGGCCCTCGATCAGGGCGTGCCCGGTCAGACGCTGCCCGCTCATGCCGTAAGGATGGCCGATTGCGATCGCTCCGCCGTTGACGTTGAGCCGATCCATCGGGATGCCCAGGCGGTCGGCGCAGTAGAGCACCTGCACGGCAAAGGCCTCGTTAAGCTCCCACAGGTCGATGTCGTCGACCTTCAACCCCAGCCGAGCCAGGACCTTGGGCACGGCAAACACCGGGCCGATGCCCATCTCGTCGGGCTCGCAGCCCGCCACCGCAAAGCCCAGGAAGCGCCCCAGCGGCTTGAGGCCGCGCGATTGCGCGAAGGACTCGCTGACGACCACGCAGGCGCCCGCGCCGTCGCTGAACTGGCTTGCGTTGCCAGCGGTGATCACGCCCCCGGGTGTGGCCGGACGGATGCCCCGGATACCCTCGGCCGTCGTGCCCGGCCGCAGGCCCTCGTCGGCCTGCACCGTGACCTCGCGGCTGCGCATGCCGAGCTTGAGGTCGGCCACGCCGGCCGTGACCGTCACCGGCACGATCTCGTCGCCAAAGAGACCCTTGTCCTGCGCGGCGCAGGCCCTCTGCTGGCTGGCTGCACCGTACTCGTCCTGGCGTTCCTTGGAGATACCGTAGCGGCGCGCCACGTTCTCGGCCGTCTGCAGCATCGTCCAGTAGATCTCGGGCTTGGACGCCTGCAGCGCAGGATCCATCAGCATGTGCGCGTTCATCTCCTGCTGCACGCAGGAGATGCTCTCCACACCGCCAGCGACGTAGACATCGCCCTCGCCTGCCATGATGCGCTGCGCGGCCATCGCGATGGTCTGCAGCCCGCTGGAACAAAAGCGGTTCACCGTCATGCCCGATGCGCTCACGGGCAGGCCGGCCCGCAGCGCAACCTGGCGCGCGATGTTCATGCCGGTGGCGCCCTCCGGGTTGGCGCAGCCCATCAGCACGTCCTCGACCTGCCCGGGCTCGATGCCGGCGCGCGCGACGGCGGCCTGCACGGCCAGCCCGCCGAGCGTGGCGCCGTGGGTCATGTTGAAGGCGCCCTTCCAGCTCTTGGCCAGGGGTGTGCGGGCGGTGGAGACGATGACTGCGCGACTCATGATGGGGTGCTCGTGCGTGCGTGACGAATGGGGCGAAGGGCGGACTCGACGGGCAGGCCGGGCCTCAGGTGAAGGTCCGCCCCTCGGCGGCCAGCCGCGCCAGCAGCGGCGCGGGCTGCCAGAACGTGGCATCGTCGTGCGGGTTCGCGGCAAAGCGCTTCATGGCCTGCACGACGTTGAACAGGCCCTGCTGGTCGGCGTAGCACAGCGGGCCGCCGCGCCACAGCGGGAAGCCGTAGCCCGTGAGGTAGACCATGTCGATGTCGCTGGCCTTGCTGGCGATGCCCTCCTCGAGGATGTGCGCAGCCTCGTTGACCAGGGAGTAGACGAGCCGGTGCACGATCTCTTCGTCGCTGATCACGCGCGGCGTGATGCCCTGCGCCTGACGGTGCTCGGCCACCATCTGCTCGACGACCGCAGACGCGATGGCGTCGCGCTTGCCGCTTTGGTAGTCGTACCAGCCCGCGCCGGTCTTCTGGCCGTAGCGGCCCAGTTCGCACAGGAGGTCGGCTGTCTTGCTATAGCGCAGGTGCGGCTTCTCGACATAACGGCGCTTGCGGATGGCCCAGCCGATGTCGTTGCCGGCCAGGTCGCCCATGCGGAAGGGGCCCATGGCAAAGCCGAACCTCTCGATAGCCTTGTCCACCTGCTGGGGCGTGCAGCCCTCCTCGAGCAGGAAGCCAGCCTGGCGCGAGTACTGCTCGATCATGCGGTTGCCGATGAAGCCGTCGCACACGCCCGAGACCACCGCGGTCTTGCGGATCTTCTTGGCCACGCCCATGACGGTGGCCAGCACGTCCGGCGCCGTCCTGGCACCGCGCACGACCTCCAGCAACTTCATCACGTTGGCGGGGCTGAAGAAGTGCATGCCCACGACATCCTGCGGACGCCGCGTGAACGCGGCGATGCGGTCCACGTCGAGCGTGGAGGTGTTGGAGGCAAGGATCGCACCGGCCTTGACGGTATCGTCGAGCCGGCGGAACACGGCCTCCTTCACGCCCATCTCCTCGAACACGGCCTCGATGACGAGATCGGCGTCCGCCAGGGCGGCGTAGTCGAGCGTCGGCGTGAGCAGGGCCATGCGCTGCTCGAGCTTGTCGGCGCCGAGCTTGCCCTTCTTCACCTGGGCCTCGTAGTTGCGCCGGATCGTGGCCAGCCCGCGATCGAGCGCCGCCTGCGCCGTCTCGAGGATCGTCACGGGCAAGCCCGCGTTGAGGAAGTTCATCGCGATGCCGCCACCCATCGTGCCGGCACCGATCACCGCCACCTTGACCACCGGCCTGAGCGGGGTCTGCTCCGGCACGTCGGGAATCTTGCTGGCCGCACGCTCGCCAAAGAAGGCGTGGCGCAGTGCCTTGCACTCCGGGGTGAACATCAACGCAGAGAAGATCTCTCGCTCGAGCACCATCGCCTCGTCGAAGCGGCGCTTGACGGACGCCTCGACGGCATCGACGCAGCGCGCAGGCGCGGGAAAGTGCCGGGCCATCGCCTTGGCCGTGTTGCGCGCGAACTGGAAGTAGGCGTCGGCGTTGGGATGCTTGCAAGGCAGGTCACGAACGCGCGGAAGCGGCCTGACCGAGGCCTTCTCGAGGGCGAAGGCACAGGCGCCGTCGAGCAGGTCGCCCTCGACGATGCGGTCGAAGAGTTTCTGCCCGGGCAGCGCCGCCAGCACCTCGCTCTTGACCGGCTCGCCGCTGACGATCATGTTCAGCGCCGTCTCCACGCCCAGCACGCGCGGCAGGCGCTGCGTGCCGCCCGCACCCGGGATCAGGCCGATCTTCACCTCCGGCAGCGCCACGTTCGTGCCCGGGGCCGCGACCCGGTAGTGGGCACCCAGCGCGAGTTCCAGCCCGCCGCCCATGCACACCGAATGGACGGCCGCGACCACCGGCTTGACGGCCTCATCCAGCAACCGGATCAGGGACAGCAGGTTCGGCTCGGCCACCGCCTTGGGAGAGCCGAATTCGCGGATGTCGGCGCCACCGGAGAACGCGCGCCCGGCGCCCGTCAGCACGATGGCCACCACCCCGGGGTCGGCCTGCGCCCGCTCCACGCCCTGCGCGATCTGCACGCGCGTGTCGTAGCCCAGCCCGTTGACGGGCGGGTTGTCCAGCGTGATCACGGCTACCTGGCCGCGAACCTCGTATCGGGCGCCCATGGCGTCTCCCCTTTCGTGCCGTATCGGAAAGTGAACGATCGTTCGATTCTAGTGCCGCCGCGCTGCCACGCCACCGCACGGCGGGCAGACCGGCGCATGCCAGCGGGGCGCGGTTCCGGGCGCCGCGGGCGAGCGCCTCAGACCTCGAGCCACTCCTTGCGGATGTAGGCGTTGGCGCGCAGATCGGCCGGGGTGCCCTCGAAGACGATCTGGCCATGCCCCATGACGAGACAGCGGTCGGCCACCTCCAGCGCAATGGTGAGCTTCTGCTCCACCAGCAGCACCGCGATGCTGCGCCGCTTGAGCTCGCGCAGGTACTCCGCCACGAGCTCGACGATCTTGGGTGCCAGGCCCTCGGTGGGCTCGTCGATCATGATGAGGTCCGGATCGCCCATGAGCGTGCGGCACAGCGTGAGCATCTGCTGCTCGCCGCCGGACAGCACGCCGGCTTCGGTGTGCTGCCGCTCCAGCAGGCGCGGGAAGAGCCGGTACATGTCGTCGAAGCCCCAGCGCCTCTCCCCCGTTTGCCCGCGCTTTTGCCCAAGCATCAGGTTCTGGTGCACGGTGAGGGCGGGGAAGATGTCGCGGTTCTCGGGCACGTAACCGATGCCGGCGTGCGCGATCTCGAAGGCCTTGCGGCCCAGGATCTCCGCATCGCGCCAGCGGATCGACCCGGTGCCCTCCACCAGTCCCATGATGGTCTTGACCGTGGTGGAGCGGCCCGATCCGTTGCGCCCGAGCAGCGCCACGATCTCGCCTGCCCCGACCTCGAACTGAACCCCGTGCAGCACGTGGCTCTTGCCGTAGAAGGCGTGGACGTCCTCGACTCGCAGCATGGCCTCAGGCTCCCGCGTGTTCGGCCTGATGGGCGGCCAGCACCGAACCCAGGTAGGCCTCCTGCACCCGCAAGTTGGCCCGCACGGCTTCGGGCGTATCGAAGGCGATCACCTCACCGTAGACCAGCACCGCGATCTTGTCGGCCAGGCCGAAGACGACGCTCATGTCGTGCTCCACCGTCAGCAGAGTCTTGCCCACCGTCACCTCGCGGATCAGCTCCACGAAGCGCGTCGTCTCGCTGCGCGACATGCCCGCAGTCGGCTCGTCGAGCAGGATCACGCCTGCGCCGCCGGCGATCGTGATGCCGATCTCGAGCGCGCGCTGCTCCGCATAGGTCAGGTTCATCGCCAGCACGTCGCGGCGCCTGTCCAGGCGGATCATCTCCAGCACTTCGTCGGCGCGATCGTTGGCGTCGCGCAGGTCGGCCAGGAACTTCCAGAACTTGTAGCGATACCCCAGGCTCCAGAGCACGGCGCAACGCACGTTCTCGAACACGCTCAACCGCGTGAAGAGGTTGCTCACCTGGAAGCTGCGCGACAGGCCGCGTCGGTTGATCTCGTAGGGCGTCAGGCCGCACACCGACTCGCCGTTGAGCAGGATCTCGCCGGATGAGGGCGCAAAGCGCCCGCTCACGAGGTTGAAAAGGGTGCTCTTGCCAGCGCCGTTGGGGCCGATGAGGGCGACGCGCTCGCCAGGGGCCACCGCCAGGCTCGCCCCGCGGATGATCTCCGTCTTGCCGAAGCTCTTGCGTACATCGCGCAGCTCCAGTGCGAGCGCGGATGAGGCGGCTGCAGCGTGCTTCACAGGGCCTCCCGACGCTTGATTTCCTTCTCGATCCACTCCTGTGTCTCGCCCCAGTCGTGCACGAAGCGCCTGCGGGCGACCTCGAACAGGCCGAGCCCGGTCAGCAGCACGAAGACGGCGCCGAACCACGCGTCCACGCCGCGCGTGTTCAAGGTCACGCCCATGAACTCCACCGTGTGGCCCAGGGTGTCCTTCAACTGGGTGTGGTAAACCATCTCGACGATGGCCGCCGCACCCGTGAGCAGCACGAGCCCGGTACCTCCGAGGGCCAGGTAGGACGCGACGAGGCTGCGCAGACGCCCGAAGGCGGCCACGCGCAGGTTCATCATGATCAGGCTGGCAATGCCGCCTGGCGCATACATGACCATGAACAGGAAGATCAGGCCCAGGTACAGCAGCCACGCCTTCGTGAACTCCGAAAGCAGGACCGTGGCCAGCACCATCAGCACCGCGCCGATGATCGGCCCGAAGAAGAAGACGGCGCCCCCCAGGAAGGTGAAGAGCAGGTAGGCACCTGAACGCGCCGCCCCGACGACCTCGGCAGTGGCGATCTCGAAGTTCAGCGCGTACATGCCCCCGGCGATGCCGGCGAAGAAGCCGCTGATGACGAACGCCAGGTAGCGCACGCGCTGCGTGCTGTAGCCGATGAACTCCACGCGCTCGGGGTTGTCACGCACCGCGTTGAGCATCCGCCCGAGCGGCGTGCGGGTGAAGGCGTACATCGCAGCGGTGCACACGAAGGTGTAGATCGCAAGCAGGTAGTACACCTGCACCGCCGGCCCATAGCTGATTCCGAGCACCTTCGGGCCGGCCGCACGGTTGCCCGACACACCGCCCTCCCCGCCGAAGAACTCGGGGATCATGAGGGACATCGCGAAGACCAGCTCGCCGATGCCCAGGGTGATCATGGCAAACGGGGTGCCGGCCTTGCGCGTGGTCACGAAGCCCAGCAGCACCGAAAACGCCGCTCCCGTGAGCCCGCCCACGAGCGGAATGAGGCTCGTGGGAATGGGCAGCGAGCCGTCGGCGATGCGGTTCATGGCATGCACCGCCATGAACGACGCAAGCCCCGTGTACACCGCGTGGCCGAAGCTGAGCATGCCGCCCTGACCGAGCAGCATGTTGTAGGACAGGCAGGCAACGATCGCAATGCCCATCTGGGACAGCATGCTGACCGAGAAGTTGCTGCTGAACAGCTGAGGCACGACCAGCAGCACCAGCGCGAACAGCGCCCAGATCAGGAAGCGCCCGACGTTCAGGGGCTTGAAGTGGTAGGACGTGGAGGCCATGCGCTCAGCCTTCGCGCGTGCCCATCAGCCCGCGCGGGCGGAAGATGAGGATCAGCACAAGAAACAGATACGGCAGGATCGGGGCCACCTGCGACAGCGTGAGCTTCATCAGCGTGTTGCCCGCCAGCGCCGAACCGAGCTCCACGCCCATGGCGCGCAGCACGGAGCCCACGGAGTGGTCCATCGAGATCGCGAAGGTCTGGATGACGCCGATCAGGACCGAAGCCAGGAAGGCCCCGGCCAGCGAACCCATGCCGCCCACGACGACGACGACGAAGATCACCGAACCCACCGTGGCGGCCATCGCCGGCTCGGTGACGAAGGTGCTGCCGCCGATGACGCCGGCCAGCCCGGCCAGGGCCGAGCCCGCACCGAACACCAGCATGAACACGCGCGGCACGTTGTGACCCAGCGCCTCGACCATTTCCGGATGCGTGAGCGCGCTCTGGATCACCAGGCCGATGCGCGTGCGGGTGAGCATCAGCCACAAGGCCAGGAGCATCGCAACGGCCACCACCATCATGAACCCGCGCGTGGCCGGGAACGGAGAGCAGGCCACGCGCACGGCCGCATCGGCCGCCTGGCACATCGCCGCCGGCGCTGCACCCCA
This sequence comes from Rubrivivax sp., assembly GCA_044237995.1. Classification (GTDB taxonomy): domain Bacteria; phylum Pseudomonadota; class Gammaproteobacteria; order Burkholderiales; family Burkholderiaceae_C; genus Rubrivivax. The sequence goes on from JBIIED010000008.1 coordinate 15,872, forward strand.
CACGAGGCTCAGGCCATCGGCCGAGGAGTTCACGAGCGTGAAGGCAGGCCCGCGCAGCGAATCCGGCGGCGGGAACTCCACCGAGGTGCGGCCCCAGACGAGCTGCACGATCTCGAGCGCCACGTAGGACAGCCCGAAGGTGATCAGCAACTCCGGCACGTGGCCGTAGGCGTGGACCTTTCGCAGCGCATGACGCTCGAACATGGCCCCCAGCACACCCACCAGGACCGGAGCGAGCACGAGCGCCGGCCAGAACCCGATGAACTTCGTGAGCGTGTAGGCCAGGTAGGCCCCCACCATGTAGAAGCTCGCGTGGGCGAAGTTGAGCACGCCCATCATGCTGAAGATCAGCGTGAGCCCGGAGCTCAGCATGAACAGCAACAGGCCGTAGCTCAGCCCGTTGAGCAGCGAGATGATGAAGAATTCCATGGGGTCGGAGGCGGGCTCGCCGCGCCGGCCGGAGAGATGTCAAGCCCCGCCGGGCACGGCCCAGCGGGGGGAGGCTGCAAGGTGCCCGCTCAGGGACGCTTCATCTGGCAGCTGGTGGGCGTGCTCGACACGTAGTTCGGGAACTCGCGCACGGGCACCAGCGTCATGCCGGTCTTCTCCGGGCTGTAGGGGAACTTGGCGTCGGCCTTCTGCCACACGGTCATGTAGAGAGGCTGCTGCAGCTGGTGGTCGGTCTTGCGCATCTCGACCTCACCATTGAAGGTCTTCCACCTCAGACCCTCGAGCGCCTGGGCCACCTTGACCGGGTCAGTCGACTTGGCCTTGGCCATCGCTTCACCCAGCGCCTCGAAGATTCGGTTGATCGAGTGCGTGTAGTGGTCGTCGTTGAACTTCTGGTTGAACTCCTTGGACCACTCGGCCATCTGCCCACCCATGTTGTAGTGGCTGTAGGCGATCTGGTACACGCGGCCCGCACCGTTGGTGCCAAGGGCCGTGGGCGTGCCCGTGACACCGGTGTAGTAGGTGTAGAACTTGCCGTTGTAGCCGCCCTCGTTGGCCGCCTTGATCAGCAGCGCCAGGTCAGAACCCCAGTTGCCGGTGATCACGGTGTCGGCGCCGGCGGCCTTGATCTTGGCGATGTAGGGAGCGAAGTCGCGCACCTGCCCCAGCGGGTGCAGGTCCTCGCCGACGATCTGGATGTCGGGCCGCTTGCGGGCCAGCGCCTCCTTGCCGTATCGCACGACCTGCTGGCCGTGGGAGTAGTTCTGGTTCAGGAAGTAGACCTTCTTGACGTCCGCCTGATCCTTGATGTAGGAGGTCATCGCCTCGATCTTCATCGAGGTGTCGGCGTCGAAGCGGAAGTGCCAGAAGCTGCACTTGCTGTTGGTGAGGTCGGGGTCGACGGCAGAGTCGTTGAGGAAGAGGACTTCCTTGCCCGGGTTGCGCTCGTTGTGCTTGTTGATGGCATCGATCAGCGCCAGCGCCACCGACGAGCCGTTGCCCTGCGCGATGTAGCGCACGCCCTGGTCGAGCGCGGCCTTCAGCGCGTTCAGGCTCTCGGTGGGGCTGAGCTTGTTGTCGATGAAGCTCACCTCGAACTTCACGCCGGCCGGGTTGGTGGAGCTGTACTTCTCGGCGAAGAACTGGTAGCTCTTGCTCTGGTTCACGCCCACCGGGCCCAGAAGGCCCGACAGCGGGTCGATGCGCACGATCCTGACGACCTGCCCAGCCAGGGGCTTGGCGGCCGCGGGCGCGGCCTTGGCCGCAGGCGCCGCCGCCTTCTGTGCAGCCTGCGCCAGCACTGCTCCCGTGCCGCCGGCCAGGGCGAAGGCGACCGATGCGCTCAGCAGTTGACGACGCGACTTCGTGTGGGAACGCTGCATGAGGAGAACTCCTGGAGACGGATGGAGGTTGGGTGAAGGGCCGGCAAGAGCCGACGCGGGCGGGAGCCTATACGAACGGGCGAAGACCTGTGGGCAGGGACTACCACTAAACCCTGCCCCCGGGCGGGCCTCGCCCCGGCGTCTCAGGCCGACGGCAGGCGATGGTCCTTGAACTGCTCGCGCAGCTTCATCTTCTGCATCTTGCCAGTGGCGCCCAGCGGGATGGCATCGACGAAGGCCACGTCGTCGGGAACCTGCCACTTCGCGACCTTGCCGCCATAGAAGGCGAGCAACTCCTCGCGCGAAACCTCGGCACCGGGCTTCCTGACCACCACCAGCAGGGGGCGCTCGTCCCACTTCGGGTGCGGCACGCCGATGCAAGCGGCCATGGCCACCCCCGGGTGCGCCATGGCGACGTTCTCGACGTCGATGGAGCTGATCCACTCGCCACCGGACTTGATCACGTCCTTGCTGCGGTCGGTGATCTGCATGAAGCCATCGGGATCGATCGCCGCCACGTCGCCGGTGGGGAACCAGCCGTCCACCAGCGGGTCGCCGCCCTCGCCCTTGAAGTATCCGTCGATCACCCACGGCCCGCGCACGAGCAGGTCTCCGCTGCTGCGGCCGTCCCAGGGCAGCTCGCGGCCCTGGGGGTCGACGATCTTCATTTCCACGCCGTAGACCGCCCGCCCCTGCTTGACGAGCACCTCCATCTGGCGCTCCTCGGGCCAATTCGTCTGGTGCAGCTTGAGGTTGCACACGGTGCCCAGGGGCGACATCTCCGTCATGCCCCAGGCGTGCAGCACCGTCACGGCGTACTGGTCCTTGAAGGCACGGATCATGGCGGGCGGGCAGGCCGAGCCGCCGATCACGGTCCGCTTGAGGGAGGAAAAGCGCAGCCCGCCCTGCGCCATGTGGTTGAGCAGCCCGAGCCATACGGTGGGCACGCCTGCGGCCATCGTCACGCCCTCGCCCTCGATGAGGTCGTAGACGGATTTGCCGTCCAGCGCCGCGCCCGGGAACACAAGCTTGGCCCCCGTCATGGCGCTGCAGTAGGGCAGCCCCCAGGCGTTGACGTGGAACATCGGCACCACAGGCAGGATCGTGTCGCGCGCGGACAGGCACAGCGTGTCCGGGAGGGCGCCCGCATAGGCGTGCAGGATGGTCGAGCGGTGGCTGTAGAGCGCGCCCTTGGGGTTGCCCGTCGTGCCGCTCGTGTAGCACAGCGCGGCGGCCGAGCGCTCGTCGAAGCTCGGCCAGGCGTAGACGTCGGACTCGCCGGCAATCCACTCCTCGTAGGCACGCAGGCCCGGGATGCCGGTGTCGGCGGGCAGCGCGTCCGCGTCGCACAGGGCGATCCAGTGGCGAACGGTCGTGCACTTCGACCAGATGGCCCGGATCACCGGCAGGAAGGTCAGGTCGAAGCACAGCACCTGGTCCTCGGCGTGGTTGGCGATCCACGCCACCTGGTCGGGGGCCAGGCGCGGGTTGATGGTGTGCAGCACGCGTCCGCTGCCCGACACGCCGAAGTAGAGCTCGAGGTGCCGGTAGCCGTTCCAGGCGAGGGTGGCCACGCGATCGGAAAAGGCCAGACCGAGCCGGTCGAGCGCATGGGCGACCCGGCGGGAGCGGGCAGCGGCCTGGCGGTAGGTGGTGCGGTGCAGATCACCCTCGACTCGACGCGACACGATCTCGGTGTCGCCGTGGTGCTGCGCGGCAAACTCGATGAGCGAGGAAATCAGAAGCGGCTGGTCCTGCATCCTTCCGAACATGGTCTTCTCCTGGCGAAGGCGCGCATTCTGCTCGCAAACGCCGCTGGCGCTATCCTTCCCGGCCATGAACCCCCCGCGCCGCCCCGCCCCCTCCCACCCGGCCCCCCATCCGCACGACGACCCGCGCTACGAGGTGCGCAAGAGCGATGCGCAGTGGCGCGCCGAACTCGACCCCCTTCAGTACCAGGTGACGCGACATGCCGCCACCGAGCGCGCCTTCACCGGTCGCTGGTGGGACCACTTCGAGGCCGGGAGCTACCGCTGCGTGGGCTGCTCGGAGCCGCTCTTCGAGGCCGGCACGAAGTTCGACGCCGGCTGCGGATGGCCGAGCTTCGCCGAACCGATCGAGCAGCCGCGCGTGGAGCGGCTCGTCGACACGAGCCACGGGATGGTGCGCGTGGAGGTACGTTGCCAGCGCTGCGGCTCGCACCTCGGGCACGTCTTCGACGACGGGCCGGGGCCTGCGGGCGAGCGCTTCTGCATCAACTCGGCAGCCATCGACTTCGAGCCTGCACCATGAGTGCCGGCCCAGACTTGCCCCCCACCCGTCCGACTGCCTCGCCACGGGCCGGCGCCCCGGAGATCGAGGCGCGACTGCGCGAGGCGCTGGCGCCGCTGGACATCGAGGTGCTGGACGACAGCGCCCTGCACGCCGGGCACGCCGGCGCGCGCGAAGGGGGCCACTACACCGTGCGGCTGCGCAGCGCACGCTTCCGCGGACTGGCCCGGGTGGCCCGCCACAGGCTGGTTTATGATGCCCTGGCTCCGCTCTTTCGCGGCGGCATTCACGCGCTGGCCATCGATGCGCGCGCCCCCGACGAGCCCTGACCGCTCCTTCCTTCCACCGGCTGCTTCAGCCGGCCCTCCCTGCAAGAGCATCCTCCCATGAAGTCTTCCCTCCCCGGAATGCGCACGATCGCCGTGGCCGCAGTGGCCCTCACCCTGGCGCTGCCGCTGGTCTCCCAGGCCCAGAACGTGGCCATCGTCAACGGCAAGCCCGTGCCCAAGGCGCGCGTGGACATGCTGATGAAGCAGGTGGCACGCGGCGGCCAGCAGGTGCCTCCCGACATCGAGACGCGCGCCCGCGACGAGGTGGTGCTGCGCGAGATCTTCGTGCAGGAGGCCGAGAAGCGCGGTTTGGCCACCAGCGCCGAATACCGCTCGCAGATGGAGCTCGCCCGTCAGTCGATCCTGATCCGCGACCTGTTCGAGGATTTCCGCAAGAAGAACCCGGTGACGGACGCCGAGGCCAAGGCCGAGTACGACAAGGTCAAGGCCACCAACACCGGCGCTGAGATGCGGGCCAGCCACATCCTCGTGGAGAGCGAGGCCGAGGCCCGGGCGCTGATCGCGCAGGTCAAGGGCGGCGCGAAGTTCGAGGATCTGGCCCGCAAGAGCTCCAAGGACCCCGGCTCGGCTGAGCGCGGCGGCGACCTCGACTTCGCCAAGCCCGACGCCTACGTGCCGGAATTCGGCGATGCGCTGAAGAAGCTCAAGAAGGGCGAGATGACCGAGACGCCGGTCAAGACGCAGTTCGGCTTTCACGTGATCCGCCTGGACGACACGCGCGAGGCGCCGTTCCCGGGCTTCGACGAGGTGAAGGACCAGGTCAAGCAGCGTCTGGAACAGCAGAAGGTGCAGAAGTTCCAGGAGGACCTGCGCAAGTCGGCCAAGACCGACTACAAGTTCTCGGCCAACTGAGTCTCGGGTAAGGGAGCCGGCGCAGCCGGCGCCCTCGGCCCTCCATCCGGCGCAGCCGGCTGAGTCAGGTCGCGAGCTGGCCCGCCTCGATGCGCAGCTGGCGGTCGCAGCGCGCCGCGATCGCCCGGTCGTGCGTGACGAGCACGAGTGTCGTGCCGGCTTCACGGTTGAGCTCGAACATCAGCGCCATGACCTTCTCGCCGGTGGCGAAATCCAGGCTGCCGGTGGGTTCGTCGGCCAGCAGCACCGCCGGCCGCACGACGAAGGCACGGGCCAGCGCCACGCGCTGCTGCTCCCCGCCGGAGAGCACCTTCGGGTAGTGGCGCAGGCGCTCGCCGAGGCCGACGCGCTCGAGCATCTCGCGGGCCTGCGCACGTGCATCCGGTCGTCCGAGCAGTTCCAGTGGCAGCATCACGTTCTCCAGCGCCGTCAGGTTGCCCAGGAGCTGGAAACTCTGGAAGACGAAGCCCAGGCGCTGCGCACGCAGCGCCGCGCGGGCGTCTTCGTCGCGCGCGAAGAGGTCCTCGCCTGCGATCAGCACGGTGCCGGACGTGGGCGTGTCCAGCCCCGCGATGATGGACAGCAGCGTGCTCTTGCCCGAACCGGAGGCACCTACGATGGCGGCCGACTCGCGCGCGTTCAGGATGAAATCGATGTCGTGGAGAATGCGCAGCGTGCCGGTGGAATCGACCACTTCCTTGCTGACGTGCCGGACTTCGACGATGGGAGATGCAGCGGACATGAAGGGGGGGCTGAAGGGGGGGCGCTCGAAACTGCGTGATGGGTCGCGACGCGATTGGGGCCTGCACTGTAGCGCTGCGCTGCTGCTGCTGGGCTGCGCAGGGTTCACGACCGCCCGCGCGCAGGGGCCTTCCCCGCCCTCCGCGCCGGCGATCCTCATCCTGGGCGACAGCCTGTCGGCGGAATACGGGCTGGCCAGGGGCCGCGGGTGGGTGGCGCTGCTCGAGCAGCGCCTGCAGCGCGAGCGCCCGGGCTGGCGCGTCATCAATGCCAGCATCAGCGGCGAGACCAGCTCAGGCGGGCGCTCCCGCCTGCCCGCACTGCTCAACCAGCACAAGCCCAGGGTGCTGGTGGTGGAGCTCGGGGGCAACGACGCGCTGCGAGGCCTGCCGCTTGCGATGACGCGCGACAACCTGTCGGACATGGTGCGCCGCGGCCAGGCCGCTGGCGCACGCGTCCTGGTACTGGGCATGCAGATGCCGCCCAACTACGGGCGCGCCTATGCCGACAGCTTCGCGGCCTTGTACGCGGAGGTGGCCAAGGCGCAACAGGCTGCACTCGTGCCCTTTTTCCTGGGCGGCGTGGCCGACGCGCCGGACCCCACTGCGCTCTTCCAGTCCGATCGCATCCACCCGAGCGAGGCGGCTCAGCCGAAGATGCTCGACAACGTCTGGCCGGCGCTGCGCGCGCTGCTGCGTTAGCCGGGCCACGCGCCTGCACGAGACAGGCGGTCGAACGGGCAAGGGCCTTGCCCGCCCTACATCGTCTGCTGCCGCTCGCGCGGGCGGTCGGGCATGGCTTCGGGCACGCGTGCCCGCGCAGGCGGGCGTGCGGGCGCGGCCGCAGCGGCAGACTCCTGGCGCTCCTCGCGATTGCTTCGATCACCGCCACGGGGCCGCTCGGCTGCCTCGCCGGCACCACCTCGCTGCGCCCTCTCGCCAGGCTCGGGTCGCCGCAGTCGATCGACGCCTTCGGCTGGGGCCGGGCGCGCCGGGACGGCTACCTGCGCAGGCTCGCGTGGCGGCTGCAAAGGCTGCGGCGGCGGGGGATTTTGCGGGGCCCGCACGGGCTCAAGCGCGGGCGCCGATTGCACAGGCTCGACGGGGGTGGACGACCGTGGGGGCCGGATGGGACGGGGTCGCTCGTCGGGTGCCGGCGCGCGGACATACGGTCCATGTGGACCATGCTGACCGTGCGACCCGTGCGGCGAATGGGACCGGGGGGCACCGTGCGGATCGGGCACTCGCCGTCGAGGGTCCGTCGCATCCCCGCGCGGGGGCGGCGGATAGGCGAAGCGGGGCGGGAGCGGGGTCCAGTGTCGGCCGTACAGCGCCACACCAATGGGGACACCCGGCCCGGGCGGGCCGGACCAGGCCACCAGGGCGGGCGAGAAGACAGGCCGGGCCAGATAGGGCCCCGGTACCCAGCACCAGCGCCCGCCCCACTGCACCCAGCGTCCGTAGTGGAAGGGAGCGAAGCCCCAGGCAGCGGCGTCGGTCCAGGTCCAGCCCCAGCGCGCATGCCAGATCCAGCGGCCGTGGCGAAAGGGCTCCCAGCCGGCTGCCACGACGAGCGGTGTCCACACCACGCCGTACTCCGGGTGGCGCTCCCACCGGCCGTGCCGGTCGAGGTCCTCCGCGCCCGTCATCTCCGGAGACACGTAGCCTGCGCCGGCAGCTGCGAGCTGGTCGTCGCGGGCCTCGTCGCGTGCCACCCAGTCGGAGAAGGCATCGCGATCCGGAGCGGACCATGTGACGGCCGTGCCCTGGCCTGGCCCGGGCCGCATGAACTCCGCGCGCCGGCCGGCTCCGACCGTGACGAGTTGATCGCCGCTGTCCACGCGCAGGCCGCCGCGCCACGCACTGGCCCAGACCACGTCGTTGCGAACGTCTAGCCGATAGTGGCCCGGACCGTCTGCACTCACGCGCACGCCCGCGGCGCGCAGTTCGCTCTCGCGCGCGATCTCGTGTCGCCGCACCCGCCAGGCGAGGTTGCCCGTGGCCAGCCGCCAGACCAGCCGGTCCTCCCCAATGTCGACGAACTCCAGCTCGGTGCGCGGACCCAGCCGAAGCTCGGTGGATCCGATGCGGACCTCGGCGCGCCCATCCGGACCGGTGGACAGACGGTCGCCCGTGGTCAGTGCACGGTTGCGCAGGCCCTCCTCCCAGCGCCCGAGAGCGAGGTCGAATAGCCAGACGGTGCCATGGAAGTCCACGAGCCGGCCGGCACGGCCGGGCAACGCCTGCGGCATGGCGTACCGCGCCACCCCAGGCGGAGGTCCGGGAGGCTCGCCGTCTCGCTGGGCCCCGGCTTCGACCATGGCATCAGGCCCCGCAACCATCGGCCACGACGAGGCAGCTGCCCGGGCGGAAAGCGCAATGAGCGCAAACAGGGCCAGCGCCGCTGCCAGGCACTTTCCGGGACTGGATGCCGTTCGGACCCGCAGGTTCGATCCCGGGAGAAAGGGGTGGCGCATGGGAGCCTCCGCAGGCCGGCTGGCGGCAGTCGAGACGGCCTGGAAGAGTCCGTCATCGTCTTTGCTTCAACGCGCGAGCGGCCCGCTGCGCCGACAGGCCCGATCGGCCTGGCTCCCCTTTCAGGCGGCCGGCTGCGGCCAGTGCGCAAGGAGCTCGCGCAGCTGGGCTTCGTCGAGCACGCTGACGCCGAGCTCACGCGCCTTGTCGAGCTTGGAGCCCGCCTCGGCACCAGCGACCACGGCCCAGGTCTTCTTCGACACCGAGCCCGCCACCTTGCCGCCAGCCGACTCGATCCAGGCCCGCGCCTCGTCCCGGGTGAGCGACGGCAGGGCGCCGGTGAGCACGAGGGTGCGGCCCTCCAGGGGGCCCGGAGCCGCGGCGGTCACGCCTTCGTGCTCGTCCCAGCGCACGCCCACGGCTCGCAGCTGCTCGACCACCTCCAGGTGGTGCGGCTGGTCGAAGAACTCCCGGATGCTGCGCGCCACGATCGGCCCGACGTCGGGCACCTCGAGCAACTCGGCCTGGCTGGCGGCCACGAGCCGGTCGATCGAGCCGAAGTGGCGCGCCAGGTCGCGCGCGGTGGCCTCGCCCACGTGCCGGATGCCCAGCGCGTAGACAAAGCGCGCCAGGGTCGTGCTCTTGCTCAGCGCCAGCGATCGCTCCAGATTGGCGGCACTCTTGTCGGCCATACGCTCGAGCGCGGCGAGCTTGGCCACGCCCAGCGTGTAGAGCTCGGGCAGCGTGCGCACGAGACCGGCATCCACCAGCTGGTCGACGAGCCTGTCGCCCAGCCCCTCGATGTCCATCGCACGCCGGCTCGCGAAGTGCAGCAGCGCCTGCTTGCGCTGAGCCGCGCAGGTCAGGCCACCGGTGCAGCGGTGCTCGAGGCTGCCCTTCTCGCGTCGCACCGGCGCGCCGCAGACCGGGCACTGGTGCGGCATGCGGAAGTTGGGCACGTAACAGGCGCGCTCGCCCGGCATGCGCCCGACCACCTCGGGAATGACGTCGCCCGCTCTCCGCACGACGACCGGATCGCCCACCCGCACGTCCTTGCGCCGCAGCTCGAACAGGTTGTGCAGCGTGGCGTTGCTCACGGTGGTGCCGCCCACGAAGACGGGCTCGAGCTTGGCCACCGGCGTGAGCTTGCCGGTGCGGCCGACCTGCACGTCGATGCCGTTCAGCCGCGTGGCCTGCTCCTGCGCCGGGTACTTGTGGGCCACCGCCCAGCGCGGTTCGCGCGTGAGAAAGCCAAGCTGGCGCTGCAGCTCCAGGCGGTTGACCTTGTAGACCACGCCGTCGATGTCGAAGGGCAGCGCATCGCGACGCTCGCCCATGCACCGGTGGAAGTCGACCAGACCCGCTGCGCCGGGCACCACCGCGCGGTCGGCGCACACCGGCAGGCCGAAGGCGGCCAGTGCGTCGAGTGTCTGTGCGTGGGTGTCGGCCAGCTCCGGCCCCTGCACCTGTCCGAGGCCGTAGGCGAAGAAGCTCAGCGGGCGAGTCGCGGCCACCGCGGGGTCGAGCTGGCGCACGGCGCCGGCGGCGGCATTGCGCGGGTTCACGAAGGTCTTCTCGCCCGCCTCCCGCTGGCGGGTGTTGAGCTGATCGAAGTCATCGCGGCGCATGTAGACCTCGCCTCGCACCTCCAGCAGCGCCGGCCAGGAACCTGCGTCTCCCTGCAGGCGCAACGGGATCTGGCCGATGGTGCGGATATTGGCCGTCACGTCCTCGCCCGTCTCGCCGTCGCCCCGCGTGGCGGCCCGCACGAGCACGCCAGCCTCGTAGCACAGGCTGATGGCCAGACCGTCGAACTTGAGCTCCGCGGCGTACTCCACGGGCGGATCCTGATCCGACAGGCCGAGCTCCCGGCGCACGCGGGCGTCGAAGGCGAGCGCGCCGCCCTCGGTGGTATCGGTCTCGGTGCGGATGCTGAGCATCGGCACGGCATGGCGAACCGGTGCGAAGCCTTCGAGCGCGCGGCCTCCCACACGCTGGGTCGGGGAGTCCGGCGTGACGAGATCGGGGCGCTCTCGCTCGAGTGACTGGAGCGACTGGAAGACGCGGTCGTACTCGGCATCGGGCACTTCCGGCCGGTCGAGCACGTAGTAGAGATGCGCGTGGTGGTGCAGCCAGGCCCGCAGGTGCGCCGCACGCGCAGCGGGGTCCGCGTCGTCGTGCGCGGGGTCGCTCATCCGCTGAACAGGCGTCGGGCGGCCGCACTGCCCGCGGCCAGATCTCGCGACTCCAGGGCCTGGTACAGCTGTTCGAGCTGGCGCCCGATGGCGTCGAAGTCTCCGAGCGTGATGGGGCGGCCCGCGTCGTCCACAGGGGAAGCCTCGAGCTCCGCAGCCAGCGCCGTGGCCGCCTGGTACCACAGCGGATACGGCTCTCCCGAGCGCGCCGTCTGGGGCACATCCAGGCTCAGCACGACCTCGCGCAGCGCAGCGGCCTGCGGGTCGTCGGCCAGCGCCGCCTGAGGGTCGAAGCCGAGCACGAGCACGGGCGGCGCACCCTCCTCGGCCGACGGCACGACAAGCCGCCCGGGAAGCACCCCCGGCACAAAGCCGTGGTGGGCCGCGCACTGCACCACGAAGCCCACCGACCAGGGCACCGCGCGCGCGCGCAGTGTGAGCGTGATCTGGGCGTCCAGCGGGCCGGCGAACTCGTCGAGCTCGCGCGCGCGCGCCACGACCTCCAGCATGTCGGGGAAGTCGGCCATGGCACCCACCCCTTCGGCGAAGACCTGGACCTTCTGCACGAACTCCGAGTACTCGATCTCGTTGAGGGCGCCGCCGCGGTTGGCCAGCTGCACGCCGGCCTGGAACTCGCTGTAGAGGCGCCCGGGGGCCGGCACCTCCCACTGGCCGGTGTGCGTGTCCAGGCCCTCGACGTGCAACGGCTTGCTGCCGGCGCGCCGGCTGGCCGGCAGGTGCGCAAGAGCCAGCTCGCCGGGAACGGGAGCTTCAAGCGTCAGGGGGACGATGGCGTCGATCAGGGCATCCAGACAGGCGGCGGGCCGGGCCGCGGGCAGCCCCATCGGCGGGGTGGCCGGCCCGGGGCCGAGCTCGGGCCCGTCGGCCGCCTCCTCAGCCGACGCTGCAGGCTCCGCTCCGAGAGCGGGCTCCACGCGTTCGGCCAACCGCTCCGGCGAGGCCTGGCGCGGCGACACGCGGCGCACGCTCCACCAGCCATGCACCAGCACTGCCAGCAGCACGATGGCAGCCAGGCCGAGCAACGCCGTGGTCATCGTCACCGCGAGGTCTCCCGCCGCATCAGGCTGCTTCGGCCAGGCCAACTGCGGCCTGCATGTCCACCGCCACGATGCGCGAGACGCCCTGCTCCTGCATCGTCACGCCGATCAGCTGCTCGGCCATCTCCATGGCGATGCGGTTGTGGCTGATGAACAGGAACTGCGTGCCCTGGCTCATCTCCGTGACGAGCCGTGCGTAGCGTTCGGTGTTGGCGTCATCCAGCGGCGCGTCCACTTCGTCGAGCAGGCAGAAGGGCGCCGGGTTGAGGTGAAAGATCGCGAACACGAGCGCGATCGCGGTGAGAGCCTTCTCTCCGCCCGACAGCAGATGGATCGTGGAGTTGCGCTTGCCCGGGGGCTGCGCCATCACCTGCACGCCGGCATCCAGGATCTCGTCGCCGGTCATCACCAGGCGCGCCGAGCCGCCGCCGAAGAGCGTCGGGAAGAGGCGGCCGAAGTGATCGTTGACCTGGTCGAAGGTCTGGCGCAGGAGATCGCGCGTCTCCAGGTCGATGCGTCGGATCGCGTTCTCGAGTGTCGTGATCGCCTCGAGCAGGTCAGCCTGCTGTGCGTCCAGGAAGCCCTTGCGCTCGCGCGCCTCGGCCAGCTCCTGCAGCGCCGCGAGGTTCACGGCGCCCAGGGCGGCCACCTCTCGCTGCAGCCGGTCGATCTCGCCCTGCAGCCCGGCCACCCGCACTCCGCCTTGCTCGATGCCGACTGCCAGCGCCTGCAGGTCCACCTGAGCGGCCGTGAGCTGCTCCAGGTACTGGGCTCCACCCAGCCGCGCAGCCTGGGCCTGTAACTGCAGCGACTGGATGCGCTCGCGCAGCGGATCGAGGCTGCGCTCCAGCACGAGCCGCTGCTCGTCGGCTGCACGCAGCCGGGCGCTGAGGTCGTCGTACTCGCTGCGCACCGCCGCCAGCGCGCGCTCGCGCTCCAGGCGCAGTGCGAGAGCCTCCTGCAAGCCAGCCTGCGCCGCGGCGTCGTCAAGCGTGCCGAGCTCCATCTCGAGCTGCTCGCCGGCCTGCGCCCCCTGGCGCGCCTGCTCATCGGCCGTCTGGATCACGCGCTGCAGTTCATCGGCGCGGGAACGAAGGGCGCGCACCTCGAAGGCCGCCTCCTGCGCCTCGCGCTCGCGCGAGCGGTGCTGCTGGCGCGCCTCCCCAAGCCGGCGCTCGGCCTCGATCGCGGCCTCCTCGAGCTCGGCTTGTCGCTCCTGCTCGATGCCGAGCTGGATGTCGAGCTCGTCGAAGCGGCCCTGCTCCTCCTCGCGGCGCTGCTGCCAGGCGGTGAGCTGGGCGTCGATCTCGTCGAGGTCCTGGCCGAGCTGCGCCCGGCGCGACTGCGCCGCCTCGGCCAGCTGGGTCAGGCGCAGCAGCTCGACTTGCAGCTGGTGCGCCCGGGCCTGTGCCTCGCCCGCGGCGCGCCGGGCCTGCGCAAGCTGCTGCGAGCCCTCGGTGAAGGCAGCCTCCAGCCGCACCAGCGCAACGCGGGCATCCTCCGACAGCAGCGCCTGCGCGCGCAGCTGGCGGTCGAGGTTCTCGATCTCCTGCGCACGGGCCAGCATGCCGGCCTGTTCGGAATCGGGGGCGTAGAAGGCCACCGCGTGCAGCGAAACCGCGTGGCCCTCGGGGGTGAGGATCGACTCGCCGTGGGCCAGCGCCCCGCGCTGCGCCAGGGCGTCGTCGAGGGTCGGCGCCGTGTACACGCCCTCCAGCCATTCGGCGAGCAGCGCACGCAACGACGCATCGCCCAGGCGCAGCTTGTCGGCCAGGAGCGGCAGCGGCCGCTGGGGCGTCGGCGCGACGGCCGAGGGGGCGTGGTAGAAGGCCAGCCGCGCGGGCGGGGCATCCGTGGCAAAGGCACGCACCGTCTCGAGGCGGGAGATCTCGAGCGCGTTGAGCCGCTCGCGCAGCGCAGACTCCAGCGCCGCCTCCCAGCCCGGCTCCACGTGCAGCCGCGTCCACAGGCCCGCAAGCCCCTGCAGCCCGTGGCGCGCCAGCCAGGGCTGCAGGCGGCCCTCGGTCTGCACCTTCTCCTGCAGGGCGCGCAAGGCGGCCAGCCGCGCGGCAATCTCGGCCTGGCGGGCGCTCTCGTGGTTGGCCTGGGCCTGCTGCTCGCGCCGGCGCTCGTCCAGTGCGGGCAGCTCCTCCTGCAGCGCGTGCAGCCTGGCGTCGGCCGCCTCCTGCGCAACCTCGGCGGCCTCGAAGGCACCCCGCTGCTGCTCCAGGCGCGCGGTGTCCGGGGGCGCCAGGCCCTGCCGTTCGGTCGCGAGCCTCTCGCGCCGGGCCTGCAGCTGGCGCTCCTGCTCG
>JBIIED010000409.1:0-2528 GCA_044237995.1 Rubrivivax sp.
CTCTTGCTGCGCAGCGTGTCGATGCCGGCATGGAAGTAGGCGATGCCCTGGCTGAACATCGTCAGCGCCGCCGACAGGATCTGCACGCGCGCGCGGTCCTCGCGGCTCGTGGCCACGGGCAGCTTGTAGGCGTGGTTGTCGAAGAGCGTCTGGTTGTCGTGGTTCTCGGCGTAGTTCACCACCTCCGAGGGCTGCGTCACGTAGCCCGCGGGCTGGTTCGGGTAGACGAAGAATTCCTCGAGCCGCTTCGTCGAGCCGTCGCGCAGCGTCATCGTGTAGCTGCGGATCGCGCCGGCCAGCCCGGCGCGCACGATGTCGCCCTGCAGCATGAGGTCGTTGCGCGTCTTGCCCGCGCCCAGCGTGTTCGGGTCGAACCACAGGCCGTTGACGAAGCCCTGGTTGGCCACGAGCGAGTTGCCGTTGTCGAAGGGGCCGCCGCCGCGGATGGCGTCGCGCGCGAAGGGGTTGAAGGTGCCGATGCCCGAGCCGTTGAGGCTCCACATCGAGGCCTGCACGAAGCGCGCGCCGTCGGCCACCTCGCCGAAGTTCCAGCCCTCGCCCAGCAGTTGCACCGGGCGGCCCGCGGCCGCGTTGACGGCCGTCTGCAGCCGCTCCATCGCCGCGCGCGGCTGGTGGCCCATGATGTCGAAGCGAAAGCTGCTGATGCGGTAGTCGCGCGCCCACACGATCGCCGAATCGACCATGAGCTTTTCCATCATGCGGTTCTCGGTGGCGGTGTTGTCGCAGCAGGTGGAGTTCTCCACGCCGCCGGCGGCATTGAGCCGGTGGTAGTAGCCCGGCACCACGCGGTCGAGCACCGACTTGGCGTTCTGCCCCGAGGCGGTGGTGTGGTTGTAGACCACGTCCATCCCCACGCGCAGCCCGGCCGCGTGCAGGGCCTGCACCATCGCGCGGAACTCGACGATGCGCGCCAGCGGGTCGGCCACGCTGGTGGCGTAGCTGCCTTCGGGGGCCGTGTAGTGCCAGGGGTCGTAGCCCCAGTTGAAGCAGTCGGCCCCGCGCGTGGCGGCCACCGTGGCCTGCTGGCTTTGCGAGTCGGCCGCGCCCGAGGGGCTTGGCGTGGTGCAGCCCACCTCGGGGACGCTGGCGATGTCGAATACCGGCAGCAGGTGCACGTCGGTGAGCCCGGCCTGCGCGAGCGCGCGCAGGTGCTTCATGCCGTTGGCCTGGCTCTCGGTGAAGGCGAGGTACTTGCCGCGGTGGGCCGCGCTCACGGTGGGGTCGTTGGCCGAGAAGTCGCGCACGTGCAGCTCGTAGATCGACATGTCCGGCGCGGCAGCCACGGTGGCGGGCGCCCGGCTCTGGGCCCAGCCGGTGGGCTGTGTGGACGGGGCGTTCAAGTCCACCACCACGCTGCGCGCGGAGTCGGCCGTGAGCGCGAGCGAGTAAGGGTCGGTCACGAGGTTGGTGACGAGGCCCGCACCGCGCACGAAGACCTCCACGCGGTAGTGGTAGGCGCGGCCGGCAAGGTCGCCCGTGCGGGCCACGCTCCAGGTGCCGGTGGTGTCGTCGCGCGTCATGTCCACCGTTGACGAGGTGCTGCCCGCCGGCGAGTCGTAGAGCACGAGCGAGACCTTCTGCGCCGTGGGGGCCCACAGCTTGAAGCGCGTGTTGCCGCCGTTGAGCGTGGCGCCGAGGTCGGGGACATCGGCTGCCGCGGCGTAGAGGTCGTCCAGTGCGCCGCCGATCTGCGTCGTGGTGGCGTTGCGCACAAGGCCGCCGTCGGTTTCCTGCACGAGCACGAGCTGCGCGCGGTGCAGCTCGGCCAGACGCGTCAGGTCGGCTGGCTTGACGGCCAGCGTCGCGCCTGCGCCCACCCACTTGAAGCGCGTGGCCCAGGGCTCGGGGACGCTGCCGGTGGTGGCCTCCAGCGTGATCGTGCCGTCGTGGCCGGTGAGAGCCGCGCCCACGCTCGCCTGGATCGAGCCCTTGGCCGACCAGTACAGCTTGTGCACGCCGGTGGTGTCGATGCCCGGCCAGCGCACGAGCTGCCGGTTGAGCCACACCCCGCGCGACTCGTTGAGGTTGACGGTGCCGGTGATGGGCGGGATGGGCGTGCCGCCTGAGCCGCCGCCACCGGTGCTGCCTCCCCCGCCACCCCCGCCGCCGCCTCCGCAGCCCGACAGGGCGGCCAGCAGCGAGAGTGCCAGGCCAGCTGCGGTGGTGGCCAGGGCGCGGCGCGTGAGCCAGTTCTTCGTGGGCATGGTCGTGTCTCTTCGTGGGCGTGGGCGTGGGCGTGGGCCGGGCTGGTCGTCGGTCGTCGGCGGTCAGCCGCCTTCAGCGCTCCACCCAGACCACCGCTGTGCGCGCAGGCACGACGAACGCGCCGGTCCCGGCATCGAACCGGGCCTCGCGCACGCGGGTGTCGGCAACGTCGTCGGCGGCGAGCACCGGGTGCAGCGCCAGCGCCCGGCCGGCCAGCCGTGCCTCGGTGAAGGTCTGCGGCACGCGGTCCACGTTGATCGCCACGACGAGCCCCGTGAAGTTCGCGCCCTGCAGACCGCGCC
>JBIIED010000410.1:0-2505 GCA_044237995.1 Rubrivivax sp.
TGCTGAGCGCGGTGAGCAGCGCCTGGCGATACAGGGCGGGGCCGGCCACTGTGGCTTGCGCGCCGGGCAGCACCACGCCCGGAGGCGGCGAGCGCCACACCTGCACGCCCAGCAGCACGAGGTACGTACCCCCGCCCCACTTGAGCGCGGTGAGTGCGGCCGGCGTGGCTTGCAGCAGCGCCCCGATGCCAAACAGGCTCGCGCCGATCAGCGCCACGAAGCCTGTGCAGCCACCGGCAGCCGTCCACACCGCGCGGCGCGGGCCGTAGAGGGCCCCGTGCGTGAGCGCAAGCAGCCCATTGGGCCCGGGCGAGAGGGCCAGGCCGATGGAGGCCAGCAGGTAGAGGAACCAGGCCTGAGGGTCCATCGTGGCCTTCGGGCCCGGTCCCGCGCGGCCTTCAGGCCACAGGGCCTGTCACCGGGTTTCGAAGCACGCCGATGCCCTCGATCTCCGACTCCACCACATCCCCGGGCTGGTTGTAGCCGCGCGCGGGCACGAGCGGCTCGCCATCCTCGGGCGGGCTCCAGTGCCCGCCGAGCTCGGCGTCCACCGACCACGCCGTGCCCGCGGGCGTGCCCGTGATGATGACCATGCCCGGCTTGAGCGTGAGGTTGACCGAGAAGAAGTGGATGAGCTCGGCGCAGCTCCAGATCATGTCGCCCGTGCTCGCGCTCTGGCGCAGCTCGCCGTTGATGCGGGTGCGCAGGCGCAGGCGCTGCGGGTCGGGGATCTCGTCGGCGGTGACGATGCACGGGCCCAGCGGCGCGGCGGTGTCGAAGAGCTTGCCGCGGCCGAGCTCGTACCACGTGCTGCCATCGGGCTTGCGGCGTACCTGCCGGTCGCGCGCGGTCACATCGTTGACGATGGTGTAGCCGAACACGTGCTCGAGCGCGCGCGCCACCGGAATGTGGCGCCCGGGCTTGCCGATGACGATGGCGAGCTCCGTTTCGCAGTCGAGCTTCTTCGTGAGCAGGGGGTCGGCCACGATGCCTTCGCCCGGGCCCACCACCACGTCGCCCGTCTTGACGAAGAACTCGGGCTCCTTGCCCGAGGTGGGGGCGGCGGCCTTCTCGCGGTTGTGCGAGTGGTAGTTGCTGCCCGAGCACAGGATGGTGCCCGGGATGACCGGGGCGAGCAGGTGGACGGCCGAGAGCGGCAGCACGCGGCTCGGGGCGGTGGCGCGGGCGCGGTCGGCCTCGGCGATGAAGCTGCGCATGTCGCCACCCCAGCCATCGATCTGCGCCACGCGCTCGCCCTGCAGCACGCCGATGCGCGGCGTGGGGCCTTCAGCGGGAACGGTGAAGCGGACGACCTTCATTCGAGTTTCCCCATGGCCTTGACGACCTTGGCCATGCGCGCCGCATCCTGCTCGATGAAGCGGTCGAACTCGGCGCCTTCCATGTGCCGCACGGGCGTGCTCATTGCGCCCATGGCCTGCAGGAAGCCCGGATCCTGGACGGAGCGGCGCACGGCCGCGCGCAGCTGCTCGAGCTTGGCGGGGGCCAGGCCCGCGGGCGCGAAGACGCCCGACCAGATGTAGAACTCCACATCGAAGCCGAGCTCCTTGAAGGTGGGCACATCGGGCAGCAGATCGAGCCGGCGGGCGCCCCAGCCGCCCAGCAGCCGGATGGTGCCGGCCTTGACATGCGGCGCGAGTACGCCCGGGGCCTGGGCGGTTACGTCCACCTGGCCGCCCAGCAGCGCGTTCATGGCCGGGCCCCCGCCGCTGTAGGGCACGTGCAGCATGTCGATGCCCGCGGCCTGCCACAGCATCGCCTGGGCCACGTGCGTGGTGCCGTAGATGCCCGAGGAGCTGAAGGAGATCTTGCCGGGGCGGCTCTTGGCGTCGCGCACCAGGTCCTGGATCGTGCGCCAGGGGCTGTTGGTTCGCACCGCGAGCACGGTGGGGTCGGCCGAGATGAGCGCGATCGGCGAGAACTGGCTCATCGAATAGCTCGGCGGCTTGCCCGTGACCTTGTCGGACTCTGGGATGACGACGATGCTCGAGAGCGCCATCAGCAGCGTGTTGCCATCGGGCTTCTGGCGCGTGACGTGGGCCATGCCCACGGCGCCGCCCGCGCCGGGGCGGTTGTCGATGATGACGGGCTGGCCGAGTTCGCGCGCCAGCGGGATGGCCAGCGGCCGCGCCGTGATGTCGGCGATGCCGCCGGGCGCGAAGGGGACGACCATGCTGATGGGCTGGCCGCCTGCAGGTGCCGGGGCCGCCTGGGCGGCGGGTGCGGCCGGGGTGGTCTGTTGGGCGTGAGCCGCGGGCAACAGGCCAGTGAGGATCACCGCAGAGGCCGCAGGCGCGGCCAGCACCGCGCCGGCGAAACGTCTTCTTGAAAGTGGCATGGATGGAGGCTCCGGATGGGAGCCCCGATCCTAGCGGGGACGGCGCCCGAAGGCGTTGGTAGCGTCCCGGGTGGGGTCAAGCCGGCAGGCTAGATCGGCACGCGGCGCAGCATCTCGATGCCCACCTCTCCGGCGGCGATCTCGCGCAA
>JBIIED010000411.1:0-2503 GCA_044237995.1 Rubrivivax sp.
GAAGCCTCACACGTCCGCCTGCACGCTGAAGCGCCAGGTGCGCGGCGCCAGCGGGAAGAGGTATGCGTGGCCGAACTGGTACGGGGCCTCGCGCCAGGCGCGGCGGTCCGTCGCGTTGTCCAGGCCAGCCCGGAAGGTGAGCGCGCTGGTGCCGGCCTGCACGCGCCAGCGTGCGTGCAGGTCCAGCCGGCTCCAGCCCGGGATGCGTACGCTCGCGTCGTAGGGCAGCACCACCCGGTCGCCCTCGGCCACGAGGAGCGCGCCGAACTCGGCGCCGCCAAGCCGGGCGGCCCGCCACGTGGCGCCCGCCCGCAGCGTCGCGCCCGGCACGTTCACCGGGCGCTGGCCGTTGAGCGTGGGGTCGCTCGCGCCGCGGCGCTCGGCCTGCAGCCACATGGCGCCGGCGTGCCAGCTCCAGGCGCCCAGGCGCCAGCTGCCCTGGGCCTCGATCCCGCGGTGGCGGGCGCTGCCATCGATCACGCGGCGGCAGCTGCCGGGCACGTCGCAGCTGCCGAGGTCGGCGGCCAGCGGGCGGTCGATGTCGAACGCGGCCAGGGCCAGCTCGTGCGCGTCGCCGCTGGCCTTCCAGCCGAGCTCGAACTGCCGGCTCTTGAGCGCGGGCAGTGGTTGCCCGGCGTTCACGTAGCGTGCGCGGTTGGGGGCCACATCCACCTCCAGCCCCTGGCCCCAGCTCGCGTACACGAGCGAGCGCGCTGTGGGCTCGTGGGCGAGTCCGATCCACGGGGTGGTTCCGGACTGTTCGAGCCGCGTGGCGCGCAAGCCGTCCGAGGCCGGGCTCGTGCGCTCGGAGCGACGCTCGAGCTGCACATGGCGCAGCCCGGCCCACAGCTGCCACGCGGGGGTCAGGCGCACCGCGTCGCGCAGCTGCCACTCGGTGCTGCGCTCGTCGCGGCGGGTGTTGGCGTCGGTGTAGCCAGCCGAGGCGGCGGCCTGCAGGCGGCCGTCGATGCGGCCGGTGCCGGCGAGGTCGAAGATCTGGTCCTGGAATCTCCCGCGGTAGCGCGTAGCGAGCACGCCCGCCTGGAGCCTGTGCACCACCGGCCCGAGGGTGAGCCGGCCCGACACGGCAAGGTCCAGCGCCTCGCTTTCGCGCCGCTCGTTGTCGCTCACGTACTCCCAGAAGCTGAAGCGGCCGTCCGGGGCGTAGCGGTCGCACCAGGCCGGGCAGCTGTAGTCGGGCTCGTAGACGCCATAGGGGAAGGCCGTACGGTCGTCGGTGCGCAGGCGTTGCGTCATCGCATGTGCGGTGAACTGCCAGCCGGCGGCAAGGCGCTGCGTCCAGCGCAGCGAGGAGGTCAGCCCGGCAAACTCCACCGGCTGCGTCCAGCGCTGGTTGTTCAGGTTCACGCGCGGGTCGATGCGGGCGGCATCGGGCACGGTGTTGCCGAGCAGGCTGAAGCCGGGCACGCTGGGCTGGCGCTGGGCGGTGGATTCCACTTCGAACTCGAGCCGCGTGTCGGCCGAGGCGATCAGGTCCGCGGCGAGCGCGAGCTGGTGGCGCTGCCCGCGCGCGTCGCGCACGGCGGGGTCGAGCCGCGCCGTCGAGGCGTTCACGCGCAGCCCGGCCGCGCCGCCGCTGCCAAAGCGCTGGCTCCAGTCGACGGCGGCCGTCAACGTGCCGTCCTGCTCCCAGCCGAGCGTGCCGCGCCGCAGGGTGGCAACCGGCCGCTTGACCACCACGTTCACGAGGCCGCCCGGCGCACTCGTGCCGGCCTGGATGCCGCTCGTGCCCTTGAGCCACTCGATGCGTTCCACGTTGCCCAGTGCCAGCGCCGTCTCGGCGTTGATCGGCAGGCCGTCGCGGCGGAAGTTGAAGCGGTTGTCGAGCACGTAGCCACGCACGCTGAAGCTGCTCCAGTAGCCTTCGGCGTTGTACGCATCCCCCACCGACGCATCGAAGCGCGTGAGCGCCGAGAGCTTCGAGGCGCCGACGTCGGCCAGTTGATCGGCGCTTGCCACGCCGCCGCTCAGCGGTGAGGTGGCGAGCGCCTGGTCGGCAAAGCCGCTGACCACCGGCGCGCGCTCGCCGCGCCCGGTGACGGTGATGGTCTGGGCGGCGCCCTGGGCCTGCGCGTGTGCGGCGCAGCCGAGCAGGCTCAGGCTCAGGAGGGTTCGGGATACGTGCAGGTTGGCCATCTTGCGTCGTGCAGCAGGTGCGCAGAGGCCCCTGGAACGGAAGGCTGCCTCCCGGTGAACCGGGGGCGGACGCCCGCAAGACGGCTTCCCTGCGCGAGGATTACCTCAATCAGGTTCAAAGGGACTTTCTCAGTCGGCCGCGCACACGAGGCGCAGGGCCAACACCCCCAGCGAAGGGCGCATTGTGGCCCAGGCGCGAGGCTCGGCAGGCGAGGGGGATGAAAAAGGCCCGCGCGAGGCGGGCCTTGGTGAATGAGGCCCGCGCGAGGCGGGCCTTGGTGAATGAGGCCCGCGCGAGGCGGGCCTTGGTGAATGAGGCCCGCGCGAGGCGGGCCTTGGTGAATGA
>JBIIED010000146.1:0-8543 GCA_044237995.1 Rubrivivax sp.
GAACTTCGTGCCGAGCTCGTTCTGGCCCGGGGCCGCCACCTCGTGGTGGTGCACCTCGACGGGGATGCCCAGCGACTCGAGGATCAGGCACATCTCGCTGCGCATGTCCTGGAAGCTGTCCACCGGCGGCACCGGGAAGTAGCCGCCCTTGAGGGCCGGGCGGTGGCCCATGTTGCCGCCCTCGAAGTCCTTGCCGGTGCTCCAGGGCGCCTCCTCGGAGGACACCTTGACGAAGCAGCCCGACATGTCGACGTTCCACTGCACCTGGTCGAAGATGAAGAACTCGGGCTCGGGCCCGAAGTAGGCGGTGTCGCCCAGGCCGCTGGCCTTCAGGTAGGCCTCGGCACGCTTGGCCAGCGAGCGCGGGTCACGCTCGTAGGGCTTGCCGTCGCCCGGCTCGAGCACGTCGCAGGTCAGGATCAGCGTGGGCTCTTCGAAGAAGGGATCGACGTTGGCCGTGTTGGGGTCGGGCATCAGCAGCATGTCCGAGGCCTCGATGCCCTTCCAGCCGGCGATGGACGAGCCGTCGAAGGCGTGGCCGCCGCTGAACTTGTCCTCGTCGAACGCGGACACGGGCACGCTCACGTGCTGCTCCTTGCCGCGCGTGTCGGTGAAGCGGAAGTCCACGAACTTGACTTCGTTGTCCTTGACCATCTTCATCACGTCGGCAACTGTCTTGGCCATCTCGATCTCCTGGCGGTACGCTTGTTGGGTTCGTTGATACGGTTTCGCGAGACCGGCCCCGCGCGAGCGCGCGGCCGGATCGTCCACGTCACCCGATGCAGAAAGCGTGCCTGACCGCCGCGCCCTGCCGCCCCGAAAACGCACCAGTGTAGTGCACCCTCCAGGCGATCATTGCACCAGATCAGGGCCGCACCATTTCGGGGCCGAACTGGCAGCCGTGGGCCTGCAGCCCGGCTCGCAGGGCCTGGTAGGCCGCCTCGGTGCCCTCGCGCCCCTTCACCCCGAGCTCGATGTGGCGCCCCCACTGCGGGTGGTCGACGCTGGGCAGGCTGAACACCTTGATGCCGGGATGCCTCGCCTCGACCTCCTCCATCAGCGGCGTCAGCGTGGCCTCCATCGCGCCGAAGACGATCACCGAACGCTCCACCTGGCGCTGCCCGCCGTGCAGGTGCGCATAGTGGGTGTCGAGCACCCACTCCAGCATCGGCCAGGCCATCACCGGAAAGCCTGGCACGAAGTGCACGTCGCGCACGCTGAAGCCCGGGATCTTGTTGTACGGGTTCGGGATGATGCGCGCACCTTCCGGGAACACGCCCATGTTCAGGCGGTGCACGTTGTCGGGGCGGTCCGGCTCGAAGGGCACGCCCTGCTCGCGCGCCACGTCCTGCATGCGCTCCTCGATGAGCAAGCGCGCCTGCGGGTGCAGCACCAGCGGCACGTCCAGCGCCGCCGCCGCGCACTGCCGGGTGTGGTCGTCGGGCGTGGCGCCGATGCCGCCGAAGGAGAAGACGAGGTCGCCGCTGCCGAAGGCGTAGCCCAGTGCCTCCGTGATCAGGCGCCGGTCGTCGCCCACGTAGCGTGCCCAGGCCAGCGACATCCCGCGCGCGCCGAGCAGCTCGATGGCCTTGGGCAGGTGCCCGTCGCGACGCTTGCCCGAGAGGATCTCGTCGCCGATGATGACCACGCCGATGTTCATGAGGGTTGTTCCGGTTGGGGTTCGGGCACAGGGGCCTGCGTGGCCGTGTGGCGTGCTGTCGCCTCACGCAGCCGCGCCAGGCGAGCCAGCGTGAAGTGGGCGAACCACAACGCGGCGAAGGCGAACATCAGCGTGTAGAGCCAGACCGCCACCACCGCCAGCAGCGGCGCGAAGACGAAGCTCAGCGCGCCTGCCGCCCACAGCAGCGACGGGGCCGAGCCGAGCAGGCCGGTGGCCACCCCGATGCCCAGCAGTGGCCAGCGCGCCGTGTACATGAGCAGGCGGCGCTCGCCCACCGTGGCGTGCAGGGCCAGCGTGTCGAAGGCGAACACGCGCGCGGCCAGCCAGCCCCAGATGAGCGGGGGCAGCAGCAGCGCCAGCGGCGGCACGAGCCACAACGGCAGCGTCGCCACCAGCGCCAGCAGCGCCACGCCCGTGCAGCCGAGGGACCAGGCGAGCCCCTGCCACCAGGCCGAGGCGCCGCCCAGGCGCTGCAGATCGGGGAAGCGCCGCCGCGCGACGAAGGCAGCCAGCGCCGGCGTCATCAGCCAGGCCACGAGCAGCAGCGAGACGACCACGATGAGCGGCACCGCGATCACGACGACGATGAGAGGGGCGAGCACCGAGCGCAGCCCCGTCGCGCCGATGGCGTCGAGCCACTGCAGGAGCGTCGTCACGAGCGACCACTGCTCGAGCCAGGCGCGCACCGAGGCCACGGCCGGCTCCCAGAAGGCCCAGCCCAGGCCGGCCACCAGCGCACCGGCGGCCATCAGCGGCAGCAGCGACCAAAGCAGCACCTGCGGGTGCAGGCAGCTCAGCAGCGCTCGCCACCAGGCTTCGAACACGTCTTTCATGGTGTGGCCATTATCGGCACCGCAGGACGCGCGGCGGGGCCCGCCGCGCGCAGCACCCCGAATGCCTCAGGCCCTCCCGGCCAGGCGCAGCAGCCCGCGCCACTGCTGCGACCAGAAGCCCCGTCCGTAGTCGCGCGAGCCCTCCTCGGGCAGCTGGTCGCGGATGCCCGTGGGCCCGTAGTCGGGCTGCAGGCGTGCGGTGCGAAAGAGCAGGTCCCAGGCCGGGAACAGCACCGCGAAATTGCACCCGCCCAGGCTGCCGCGCCCGCCTGACTCGTGGCCCAGGCCGATCTGGTGGTGCGTGCGGTGGTAGCCCGGGCTCACGAGCACACGCCCGAACAGCGGCCCGAAGGACACACGCAGGTTCGCGTGCGACAGGCTCTCCACGAGCTGCGTGACGGCCACGATGGCCACGAACTGGCCCGGCCCCACCCCCACGCCCAGCGCCACGAGCGCCAGGATGGCGTCGCGCACGATGTCGTCGAGCAGGTGATTGCGGTTGTCGCTCCACATCGTCATCTGGCGCTGGCTGTGGTGCAGCGCGTGCAACTGCCACCAGGCATTCAGGCCGTGCTGGCCGCGGTGGATCCAGTAGTCCACGAAGTCGAACAGCAGCAGGTACAGCAGGAAGCTCGCCCAGGGCAGGTCCGTCACACCCGGCCACAGCCCGTCGAGCTGGAAGGCCGGCACGCCCGCCAGGCGCAGCTCGGAGGCCAGGGCGAGCACGGCCGCATCGAGGGTGAAGAACATGGCGAGCCGGAACAGCCCCAGGCGGTGCAGCAGCGTGTAGAGCACGTCCACCCGCACTGCGCGACGGTCGGCCACCGGCTCCACCGGGCGCCAGCGCTCGAGCGTGCCCAGCACCGTGAGCAGCAGCACGACCTGCACCGCGCCCACGAGCAGCCAGCCCGTGGCCCGGAAGGCGTCCTCGAGCAGGCTGCCGCCGCCCAGCGCGAAGACGAGCGGCTGCACCACGCTCTCGAAGAGCGCCTGCTGTGCCTGCCCGAAGAGTTCGAGGAGGTCTGTCACGCGGCTACCTCGGTGCCGCCGCGGCCACCGGCCGCGCGGCCGCTGCGCCCAGGGTGGGATGCTCGCGCAGCGTGGCAAAGCACAGGCCGCGCGCCTTGAGCCCCTGGATCAGCGGCTCGAGCACCGCGGGCGCCCAGGGGTCGCGCCGTGACCAGATGCCCAGGTGCGCCAGCAGGATGTCGCCTGGGCGCACGTCGCGCAGCGCGCGCGCCAGCAGGGCCTGGTTCGAGTGGGTCTCGCTGGAGAGCTCATCACCCAGGAAACCCGCCGGCGACCAGCCCACATGCGTGAAGCCGCAGCGCTCGGCCGCCTGCAGCAGGGCCGGCGAGGTCTTGCCTCCCGGGGCGCGGAAGATCGCTGCCATCGGCCGGCCCGTGATCGCCTCGAAGCGCTCGGCCGGGCGACGCAGCGCCTCGCAGTACTGGGCGGGGGTGGCCTGGCGCACGCGTCCGGCCTGCGGCCCCATCGTCGGGCGCAGGCGCAATCCCTGTTCGGTGTCGCCCACCCACACGTCGTGGTCCCAGGTGTGCGAGCCGAAGGCGTGCCCCTCCTCGGCGCGCGCGCGCCACCACGGCGCCCACTCGTCGTCCAGGCTGCCGCCGCCGCTGCGCGTGCGCTCGTTGGCCAGGAAAAAGGTGGCCTTGACGCCGTGGCGCGCGAGCACCTCCGCCACGAGCGGGGCCACGCCCATGTGGCCGGTGTCGAAGGTGAGGTACACGGGCCGCGTGCAGGCGGGCTGCGCGGCGGGCGCGGGCGGGCTCCACAGGCCCGCGCCTGCGCCCAGCCACAGGCCCAGCCCCCCCAGCACCGAGCGCAGCGACCCCATGCGTGGCGCACACGCCTCAGGCGCGCGGGGCATGGTCGAGCGTCCACACCCCGTGCGGCGAGCGCCCCACCCCCACCTGCCGCACCACCTGGCGCCGCTCGATGTCGATGAACGTGAGCTTGCGCGCCCAGCGCGAGGTGACGAGCAGCGTGCGCCCGTCGGCAAGCATCTCCATGCAGTCCGGGCCGCCGGGAGCCGGCATCTCGGAGGTGACGGCCCAGGTCTGCGTGTCGATGAGGCTGACCGTGTTGGCCACGCGGTTGCTCACGAACACGTGGCGCTTGTCGCCGCGCGCCCGAAAGGCGTGCGCACCGGCACCGGTGGTGATGCGCTTGAGCAGCTGGCCCGGCCGGCCCGGGTTCGAAACATCGTAGACCTCCACCACCTTGTCTCCCGTCAGGCCCACCAGCAGGTGGCGGTCGTCGGCGGTGAGGAAGACGTCGGCCGGCATCCGGCCGGTCTTGACCTTCCAGCGCGGCGCCTGCGTGGCCAGGTCGATGGCCAGCAGCTCGTCGCTGTCTTGCAGCGTCACGTAGCAAACGGTCGAGCGGGTGTCGATGAAGAGGTGGCTCGGCGTCTTGGGCGCCTCGATGCGCTTGACGAGCGCAAAGGGCCGCGCGGCCTGCGGCTGCCAGCGGTACAGGTCGACGTGGTCGAGCCTGTTGGCGGCCGTGACGAACCACTGCATGTCCGGCGAGAAGCGCAGGTGGTAGGGGTCGACGATGTTGGGCACCTGGCGCTGCACCGCCCCCGTGGCGGGGTCGATGAAGGTCAGCGAGTTGCCCGCCGCGTTGGCCACGATCAGGCCCTTCTCGTCGGGTGTCAGGTACAGGTGGTGAGGCTCCTTGCCCACCGGGATCCTGCGCGTGACGGCCAGGCTCGCGGAGTCGATCATGCTCACGTCCGCGTCCTGCGAATTGAGCACGAAGATCGGGTGCGCAGCGCGAGGCGCGGCGTGCACGCCTGAAGCGGCTGCCCCGGCGCCGATCAGCAGCGCGCGCCGTACCCGGTCGGGCACGCTCCCGGCCGACGAGACCGCGGCCGCTTCAGTCATCGCGCCCCCCTATCAGCCCGCCGAGCAGCCCGCCGCCGGCCACCCCGCCAAGCACCGAGCCTTCCTCGCGTGAGCCGCCGTTCTGCGGCGCGGCCGCGAACACACGCGAGGCCAGGCGCGAGAAGGGCAGGCTCTGCAGCCACACCGTACCCGGGCCGCTGACCTTGGCGAAGAACAGGCCCTCGCCGCCGAAGAGCGCGGTCTTGATCTTGCCCACGTACTGGATCTCGAAGTTCACCTGCTGCGTCATCGCCACCAGGCACCCCGTGTCCACGAGGAGCGTCTGCCCCGGGGCGAGCTCGCGCCGCACCACCGTGCCGCCGGCGTGCACGAAGGCCATGCCGTCGCCGTCCAGGCGCTGCATGATGAAGCCCTCGCCGCCGAAGAAGCCCACCGAGAGCTTCTGCTGGAAGTGGATCCCGAGCGACACGCCGCGCGCTGCGCACAGGAAGGCGTCCTTCTGGCAGACGAGGGTGCCGCCGAGCTGGCGCAGGTCCATCGGCAGGATCTTGCCCGGGTAGGGTGCGGCAAAGGCCACGCGCTGCTTGAGCGTGGCCGCGTTGGTGTAGACGGTGGTGAAGAGCGACTCGCCCGTGACCAGCCGCTTGCCCGCCCCGAGCAGCTTGCCGAAGAAGCCGCCCGTCTGCGCGGCGCCGTCTCCGAAGACGGTGTCCATCGAGATGCCGGCATCCATGAACATCATGCTGCCGGCCTCGCCGATGGCGGCCTCGCCCGGGTCGAGCTCGACCTCGACGAACTGCATCTCCGAGCCCTTGATCTCGTAGTCGACGACATCCATCGCCATGTCGGTGTCCTCCTGTGCGGGTTGCAGGCGCGGGCTGCGTGCCCGGCGGCCTTGGGCAGCCTGTGCGCCCGGTGTACCGATGGTACCCAAGCGAGGTCACCATAATCCTGACCGCATGCCGCCCGAATTCATCCGATGAGCGCCTCCTCCCCGACCCTCGCCGCGGTGGCCGCCATCTGCGCCGGCGCCTCGCTGGGCGCGCTGCTGCGCTGGGGCCTGGGCCTGTGGCTGCAGCACGCGCACGCGTGGGTGCCGGCCGGCACGCTTGCGGCCAACGTCATCGGTGGCTACGGGGCCGGACTGGCGCTGGCGCTGTTTGCGCAGCACGCCCACTGGCCGGCCGAGTGGCGGCTCTTCGTGGTGACCGGCTTTCTGGGTGGCCTGACCACCTTCTCCACCTTCTCGGCCGAGGTCGTCACGCTGCTGCAGCAGGGCCGTCTGATGGCCGGCGCCGGCCTGGCCGCGCTGCACCTGGCGGGCTCGCTGCTGGCCACGCTGGCCGGCGTGGCCACCGTGCAGGCCTGGACGGTGGCAGGGCGCTGAGCGCGCCGATGATCACCTGGCTCGACGACGACACGCCGCTGCCGCCCACCTCGCAGGCGCTGCCCGAGGGCAGCCAGGCTCCGGGGCTGCTGGCCGCAGGAGGCGGGCTGCGCCCGGCGCGCCTGGAGGAGGCCTACCGGCGCGGCATCTTCCCGTGGTTCAGCGCCGGGCAGCCCGTGCTGTGGTGGAGCCCGCAGCCGCGCACCGTGCTGCGCACGGCCGACTTCGAGCTCTCGCGCTCGCTGCGCAAGACGATCCGCCGCTTCCTCGCCACGCCGGGCTGCGCGGTGCGCATCGACAGCGCCTTCGACCGCGTGATCCAGGCCTGCGCGCACACGCCGCGCGCAGGGCAGGACGGTACCTGGATCCTGCCGCAGATGGTGCACGCCTACGCGGCCTGGCACCGGCTCGGGCGCGTGCACAGCGTGGAGACGTGGATCGACGGCGAGCTCGCCGGGGGCCTGTACGCAGTGGCCATCGGCCGCATGGTCTACGGCGAGTCGATGTTCGCGCACCGCACCGATGCATCGAAGATCGCGCTGGCGGCGCTCGTGGCCTGGTGCCGCGCCCACGGCGTGGAGATGATCGACTGCCAGCAGCAGACGCGCCACCTCGTGAGCCTGGGAGCCACGACGATGACACGCCAGGCCTTCGAGCGCCATGTGCAGGCGGCCGTGGCGCAGCCTGGCCCAGGTGATTGGGCCTATGATCCGGCGCACTGGGCGCTGCTCGGGATCGAGCCGCCCCGCCTGCTGCCCGGCACCCATCCCGCACCTGCTCCGTGACGCACCCCAAGGAACTTCCGCTGTCGTCGCTGCAGTTCTATGCGACGGCACCCTACCCCTGCAGCTACCTGCCCGACCGGCAGGCGCGCTCGCAGGTGGCCACGCCCAGCCACCTGATCAACTCCGACGTCTACTCGGGCCTGATCTCCAACGGCTTTCGGCGCAGCGGCATGTTCACCTACCGCCCCTACTGCGACGGCTGCCAGGCCTGCGTGCCGCTGCGCGTGCCGGTGGCCCGCTTTCGCCCGAGCCGCAGCCAGCGCCGCGCGTGGAAGGCCCACCAGGGGCTGCAGGCGCGCGTCCTGCGGCTGGGCTTCCTGCCCGAGCACTACCAGCTCTACCTGCGTTACCAGTCGGGCAGGCACAGCGGCGGCGGCATGGACCACGACAGCGTCGACCAGTACTCGCAGTTCCTGCTGCAAAGCCGGGTCAACTCGCGTGTGGTCGAGTTCCGCGAGCCAGCCACCTCGGCCACGCCGGGGGCGCTGCGGATGGTGTCGATCCTGGATGTGCTCGAAGACGGCATCTCGGCCGTCTACACCTTCTTCGAACCCGACCCGCAGGCCAGCTACGGCACCTACAGCGTGCTGTGGCAGATCGAGCAGACCCGCCAGCTGGGGCTGCCCAACCTGTACCTCGGCTACTGGATCGCCCAAAGCCCGAAGATGGCCTACAAGGTCGCGTTTCGCCCGCACCAGCTGCTGCGCGACGGGCAGTGGGTCGGCGTGCCAGAAGGCGGCTGACCGGCCGGGCCCGGCCCGGCCCGGCCCAGCCCAGACCCCTACCCCGTACCGCATCCCTCCCGGCCGCGAACCGCGGCCCGCGCGCTCAGATCGCCGACCAGTCCTGCCCCACGCACTGCGCCCGGCCCTCGGCCTCGAGCTTGAGCAGGTGCGCCAGCAGCGAGCGCCGCGCCACCGGGTGCAGACCGGCCGGCACGTCGTCGTACACGCGCTCCACCAGCTTCTCGACCGGCGCAGGCCCCGC
>JBIIED010000147.1:0-8515 GCA_044237995.1 Rubrivivax sp.
GTCGCCCTGGCCCCCGCGGCCCCGGCTGTCCCAGCCTTTCGCGTCGAGGCCCGGCGGGTGGCATCGAGCACCACGGTGCACCTGCATGCCACCGGCTGGGGCAGCGGCGGCCACGCAGTGGCCAGGCTTTCGATGCTGGCCTCCCCCGGGCAAGGCACCTCGCCACCCACCTCGCCACCCGATTGGCGCCGGGTTCCCGGCAGCTGGCGTGATTTCTAGCCCGCGCCTGCGGGCGCCCGCGCACCCCCGGCGAACCCGTGCGGGCTTCACGCTGCTCGAGGCCTGCCTGGCTTTCGGCGTGCTGGCCTTCGGGCTGCTGGCGATGGGACAGCTCCAGGCGGCCCGGGAGGGCAGCATCGAGGGCTCGCGCGAGCGCGGGCACGCCCTGCGGCTTGCCCAGGCAGAGCTCGAGCGGCTGCGCCTTCTGGCGGCCCTCGAGCCCGCACCGACTGCCACAAGCCTGGCCGGGCCAGCCACCCTCACCCGGCAAGCTGGCGCCGCAGTGGTCGGCTCGAGGGAGGCCGTGGTCACCGTCGACCTCGCCCCCCATCCTAGCCTGCAGCACCAGTCCGTGCGCGTCACCGTCGCCTGGCATGACCGTCACGGTCGCGAGCAGTCCGTACGCCTGGATACGCTGACCGCCCGGGTTGCGCCGTGAGGAGGTGCGGCGAACTCGCCGCCCGGAGCGGCTCTGCACCCGGGCCACCAGGGCGCCCCGATAGACTGCGCGCCCATGGCCCTGGACGAACTCGACCGCACCCGCCTGCGCGAGGCCCTCGTGCTGGCCGAGCAGGCATTCGGGCGCAGCGAACCCAACCCGCGCGTAGGTTGCCTCATCGGCCATGCCGACGGGCGCGTGCTGGCCCGTGGCTGCACCCAGGCCCCAGGGCAGGCGCATGCAGAGGCCGCCGCACTGCAGGCCGCACGCGAGGCCGGGGTGGACGTGCGCGGCGCCACCGCATGGGTCACGCTCGAGCCCTGTGCCCACCATGGCCGCACCCCGCCTTGTGCCGACGCGCTCGTGGCCGCCGGCCTGGCGCGCGTGGTCGTGGGCACGCGCGACCCTTTCCCGCAGGTCGACGGCCGGGGCCTGGAGCGGCTGCGTGCCGCAGGTATCGCGGTGGAGCTGGCCGAGGGCGATCTCGAGCAGGCCTGCCGCGAGATCAACATCGGCTTCCTGTCGCGCGTGCAGCGCGCGCGCCCATGGGTGCGGATGAAGGTGGCCGCATCGCTGGACGGCCGCACCGCGCTGCCTGACGGCACGAGCCAGTGGATCACCGGGCTGGCCGCCCGTACCGACGGCCACGCCTGGCGCCGCCGCGCCGCAGCGGTGCTCACCGGCATCGGCACCGTGCTCGAGGACGACCCGCGGCTGGACGTGCGGCTCGTGGCCGTATCAGCCGCCGAGCACCAGCCGCTGCGCGTCGTGGTGGACTCGGCCCTGCAGACTCCCCCGCACGCGAAGCTGCTCGCCCCCCCAGGCAGGGTGCTCGTCTACGCCGCCCACGACGACCCCGCGCGCGCCGCCTTGCTTCGGGCAGCCGGCGCCGAGCTCGCCTTCCTGCCAGGCGAAGGCGGCAAGGTGGATCTGGCAGCCATGCTGGGCGACCTCGCCCGGCGCGGCGTCAACGAGCTGCACGTGGAAGCGGGCCACAAGCTCAACGGCTCGCTGCTGCGCGCCGGGCTCGTCGACGAGCTGCTGCTGTACGTGGCGCCGGTTTTGCTGGGCCCGGGCCGCGAGATCGCGCGGCTGCCGGGGCTGGCCGCGCTGGCTGATGCGCCGCGCTGGACCTTCCACGAAGCCACCCCCGTGGGCCAGGACCTGCGCCTGCGCCTGCGCCCAGCCCCGCCACCTACAATCCCCTGATGCCCATTTCTCCTGTACCGGAGCTGGTGGCCGAACTGGCTGCCGGCCGCATGATCGTCCTCGTCGACGAGGAAGACCGCGAGAACGAAGGCGATCTCGTGCTGGCCGCCGACCACGTCTCGCCGCAGGCCATCAACTTCATGGCGCGCTTCGGGCGCGGCCTGATCTGCCTGACGCTCACGCGCGAGCGCTGCGAGCGGCTGCAGCTGCCGCCGATGGCGCAGCGCAACGGCACGAAGCACGGCACGGCCTTCACCGTCTCCATCGAGGCCGCCGAGGGCGTGAGCACCGGCATCTCCGCCGCTGATCGCGCGCGCACGATCCAGGCGGCCGTGGCACGCGACGCGAGGCCCTCCGACCTCGTTCAGCCCGGCCACGTCTTCCCGCTGCAGGCGCAGGATGGCGGCGTGCTCATGCGCGCGGGCCACACCGAAGCCGGCTGCGACCTCGCTGCGATGGCTGGCTGCACGCCGGCGGCCGTGATCTGCGAGATCATGAAGGACGACGGCACGATGGCCCGGCTGCCCGACCTCGAGCTCTTCGCGCAGGAGCACGGGCTGAAGATCGGCACCATCGCAGACCTGATCGGCTTTCGCAGCCAGCACGAGTCGCTCGTCACGCGCGAGGGCTCGCGCCGCCTGGCCACGCCCTGGGGCGAATTCGACTGCTCGGCCTTCCGGGACCGCAGCGGCGGCCTGCACCTGGCGCTGTCGCACGGGCGCTGGGATGCGAACCAGGAGGTGCTGGTGCGGGTGCATGAGCCCTTCACCGCGCTCGACCTCCTCGACGCCGGCGAGTCGCGTCACTCCTGGCCGCTCACGCAGGCGCTGCTCGAGCTGCGCGCCGCGCCGGCTGGCGTAGCGGTGCTGCTGAACTGCGCGCAGGACGTGGAGACGCTGCTGCCCCAGGTGCTGCCGGGCGCGGCCGCCGGCACGGCGCCCCCGCGCACCCAGATGGACCTGCGCACCTACGGGGTGGGTGCCCAGATCCTGCGCGAGCTTGGCGTGGCACGCATGCGGCTGCTGGGCCGGCCGCGGCGCATGCCGAGCATGACCGGCTACGGCCTGGAGGTCTCGGGCTTCCAGGCGCCCGAGGGCCGCAAGGCCTGAGCGGGAACGAACAGGAAACGCACCATGCAAGAAGCCGACAAGGGAAGCCCCCAGGCCCTCGATGGCGACGGGCTGAGGATCGGCATCGTCCGCGCCCGCTTCAACGACCCGATCACGCGCGCGCTCGAAGCCGCCTGCCGCGACGAACTGATCGCCCAAGGCGTTCAGGAGGATGACATCCGCAGCGTCACCGTTCCCGGCGCGCTGGAGGTGGCCGTGGCCCTGGATGCACTGGCGCGCAGCGGCGACTTCGACGCACTCGTGGCGCTGGGCTGCGTGATCCGTGGCGAGACTTACCACTTCGAACTCGTGGCCAACGAGAGTGGCGCCGGCGTGACGCGCGTGTCGCTGGACCACCAGATACCGGTGGCCAACGCCATCCTCACCGTGGACACCCCGGAGCAGGCGCACGCACGCATCGACGAGAAGGGTCGCGACGCCGCACGCGTGGCCATCGAGATGGCGCTGCTGCTGGAGGAGCTTGGATGACGGAGCCCTCCACGCCGGTCTCATCCGCCTCTCCCGCGCGCCCTGCGCCGGCGCGTCGGTCGCGTCCCCGGCCGAGCGCTCGCTCCACCCGTCGGCGCGCGCGCGAGTTCGCGCTGCAGGGGCTCTACGAGTGGCTCGTCGCGGCCGCCGATGCCGCCACGATCGAGGCCCACATGCGCGAGCAGGAAGGCTTCGCAGAGTGCGACAGCGTTCACTTCGACGCGTTGCTCAACGGCTGCATCCGCGATGCGGCCACGCTCGACGCCGTTCTCTCCCGCCACGCCGACCGCAAGACGGCCGCACTGTCGCCCGTGGAGCACGGCGCGCTGCTGATCGGCGCCTGGGAGCTGGCCCACTGCGTGGAGGTGCCCTACAAGGTGGCGATCAACGAGGCGGTGGAGCTGGCCAAGAGCTTTGGCGGCACCGACGGCCACAAGTTTGTCAACGGCGTGCTCGACAAGGCCGCCGCGGAGCTGCGCCCCGAGGAGGTCGCGGCGGCCCGGGCGGAACGCCGCGGGTGAAGCTCGGCCGCGGCACCGGCCCGCACGCACCGACCGAGGCCCTCACATGAAGCTCTCCTCCCGCCTCGAGGCGATCCAGCCCTTCTACGTGATGGAGATGGCCAAGGCGGCGGTGGCGCGGGCCGCCAGCCCCGCCTGCGACCCCGCGCAGGGCGGGCGGCCGATGATCTTCCTGAACATCGGCGAGCCCGACTTCCCGGCGCCCGACCGCGTGCGCCAGATGGCCGCCGAGCTGCTCCAGGGCCGCGCCACGCCCTACACCGCCGCCACCGGCATCCCGGCACTGCGCCGGGCCATCAGCGGCTGGTATGCGGCGCGCTGGGGCCTGCAGGTCGACCCCGCTCGCATCGTCATCACGGCCGGCGCCTCCGCGGCGCTGCAGCTGCTCACGCTCGCCCTCTTCGAGGCCGGCGACGAGGTGCTGATGCCCGACCCGAGCTACCCCTGCAACCGCCACTTCGTGGCCGCCACGGGCGCCACGGCCCGCCTGGTGCCCACCACGGCGGCGCAGCGCTTCCAGCTCGACGCCGCCAGCGTGTGCGCGAATTGGCAGCCGCGCACCCGGGGCGTGCTGCTCGCCTCGCCCTCCAACCCCACGGGCACCTCGATCGAACCCCGGGAGCTTGCCGCCATCGTGCAGTCGGTGCGCGAGCGCGGCGGGGTGACGATCGTCGACGAGATCTACCTGCCGCTGTCCTACGACACGCGCTTTTCCGGCAGCGCCCTGGCCCTGGGCGAGGACGTCATCTCGGTCAACAGCTTCTCCAAGTACTTCTCGATGACGGGCTGGCGCCTGGGCTGGCTCGTGCTGCCGCCGGCACTCGTCGAACCGGTGGAGCGCCTGGCGCAGAACCTCTACATCTGCCCGAGCGCACTGGCGCAGCACGCCGCGCTGGGGTGCTTCGAGGCACAGACGCTCGCGCTGTGCGAGCAGCGCCGCGGCGAGTTGCAGCGCCGGCGCGACCGTGTGCTCGAAGGCCTGGCGCGCGTGGGTCTGCCCGTGCCCGTGGCCCCCGACGGCGCGTTCTACGCCTGGGCCGACTGCAGCGCCCACGCCGCCAGCAGCTGGGCGCTGTGCCACGATCTGCTGGAGCGCGCAAATCTGGTGCTCACGCCCGGGCGCGACTTCGGCCCGGCGCAGGCCGAGCGCTTCCTGCGTCTGTCCTTTGCCGGCGCGGCCGACCAGCTCGACGAGGCCATCGAGCGGCTGGCGCAGGCCCTGGATACGCGACGGGCGGCCGCCTGAAGGCCAGGCGTCAAGCGGGAGTCGGCAGCATGGGCGCGGGCGCGGAATTGGGCGGCACAGACTCATCCGTCACTCCGGCCACCCCGAGCAGCTCGCGCACCTCAGGCACCCTGGACGGCATGGATGTGCGCGGGGCGGGTGAAGCGGGCGCGGCGGCATCGAACTTTCTCTGGCCGGTGCGGGTCTACTGGGAAGACACCGACGCGGGGGGCATCGTCTTCTACGCCAACTACCTCAAGTTCTTCGAGCGCGCGCGCACCGAGTGGCTGCGCGCGCGCGGCATCGCCCAGCAGCGGCTGCGCGAGGCGACCGGGGCCATCTTCGTCGTGCTCGACACGCAGGTGAGCTACCGCCAGCCGGCCCGGCTCGACGACACACTCGAGATCACGGTGGAGCCCGCACGCGCAGGCGGCGCCTCGCTGATCTTCACGCAGCGCGCGTGGCGCGGCGCCGAGCTGCTGGCCGAAGGCACGATCCGCGTGGCCTGCGTGGATGCCAGCACCCTCAAGCCGCGCCGGCTTCCCGCATCCGTGGTGCAATGCCTGCCATGACCCAGGATCTCTCGATCTTCACCCTCGTGCTCCAGGCGAGCCTGGTCGTGCAGCTCGTGATGGCCGCGCTGGTGCTGGTATCGCTGGCGAGCTGGACGGTGATCTTCGGCAAGCTCTTCGGCCTGCGCCGGGTGCGCGCGCGCAACGAGGACTTCGAGCGCGAGTTCTGGAGCGGGCGCAGCCTGCTGGATCTCGAGCAGTCGGCCTCCGGCAAGGGCGGGCCGGGCGACGGCCCCATCGGTGCGCCAATGGAGCGCATCTTCGCCAGCGGCATGCGCGAGTTCCTGAAGCTGCGCGAACGCCGGCTCGATGCAGCGGGCCAGCTCGACGGCGCCAGGCGCGCCATGCGCGCGAGCTTCCAGCGCGAACTCGACGTCATCGAGAGCAACCTGAGCTTCCTGGCCTCCGTCGGGTCCGTGAGCCCGTACGTGGGCCTGTTCGGCACCGTGTGGGGGATCATGCATGCCTTCGTCGGCCTGTCGACGAAGCAGCAGGTGACGCTGGCCACGGTCGCCCCGGGCATCGCCGAGGCCCTGGTGGCCACCGCGATCGGCCTGTTCGCCGCGATCCCGGCCGTCATCGCCTACAACCGCTTCGCCCGCGACATCGACCGCATCGCGATGCAGCTCGAGACCTTCATCGAGGAATTCAGCAACATCCTGCAGCGCCACGCAGGTGCTGCGCCGAACGCGGCCGCACCAGCCGCACCGGTCTCACCAGGCCCTGCCACGGGCGCGAGGTAGCGAGGTGCCGGCCGTCGTCTCCCGGGGCGGCGCGCGCCGGCGCCGCACGATCAACGAGATCAACATGGTCCCGTTCATCGACGTGATGCTGGTGCTGCTGATCATCTTCATGGTGAGCGCCCCGCTCATCACGACAGGCGTGGTCGATCTGCCAAGCGTCGGCCGCGCGCAGGCGCGCGCGCCCTCCGTGGTGGAGGTCATGGTCGGCAGCGACCAGAAGCTGCGCATCCGCCTGGACCAGCAGGACCCCGCAGCCGTGACCCTCGCCCAGCTCGACGCGCGCGTGCGCGCCTTGCAGGCCGGCAACGCCGAGGTGCCGGTGGTCATCAGTGCCGACAAGGCCGTGCGCTACGAGGCTGTGGTGAAGGTCATGGACACGCTGCAGCGCGCCGGCGTGCGCCGGGTAGGGCTGTCGGTGCGCCAGGACGGATGAGCGCCTCGCTCGCGCCGCCCGCGCCCGAGGGGATGGCCGCCGGCGCGGCGATCTCGGTGGTGGCGCATGTCGGGCTCGTGGTTGCGCTGGCGCTGGCGGTGCAGTGGCGGCTGCCTGCGCCCGAGCCGGTGGCAGCCGAGCTCTGGTCGGCCTTGCCGCAATCGGCCGCGCCACCTGCGCCCGCGCCTGAAGTCACGCCGAGTGCGCCTCCGCTGCAGCCCGAGACGCCGCCCCAGCAAGCGGCGCCGCCCGAACCGCCTGCGCCGGCAAGAGCCGCAGCCGCCCAGGCCGCCCGCGAGGCCGAGATCGCACTCGAGCGCGAGGCGCGGCGCAAGGCCCAGGAGGAGCGCACGGCCCGGGAGCAGGCGCAGCGCGAGAAGGCCGCGCTCGAGAAGGCGGCCCAGGAAAAGGCCGCTCGCGACAAGGCCGCCCAGGAGAAGGCCGCCCGCGCCGAGCAGCAGCGCCTCGAGCGCGAGCGCGCGCAGCAGCAGAAGGCTGAACTGGCCGAGAAGGCGCGCCAGCAGAAGACCGATCGCCTGCAGGCCGAGCGACAGAAGGCGCAGCAACAACAACAGCAACAACAACAGCAACAGAAGGCCGAGGAGGCGCAGCTCGCACGCCAGCGCGAGGAGAACCTGCGCCGGCTGATGGGGCAGATCCCCGCGGGCACCGGATCGGGCGCGGGCAGCGCGGCGGCCGATGCCGCCCCATCCGCCGCCTACTCGGGCCGCCTCGTCCAGGCGATCTTCCCCAACATCGTCTTCACCAGCACGCTGCCAGGAAATCCGGCCGCGGTGGTGGAGGTGCGCGCCGGCCCCAACGGCACGGTCATCGGCCGGCGCCTGGTCAGTTCGAGCGGCCACCCGGAGTGGGACGAAGCCGTGCTGCGTGCCATCGACCGCACGGGCAGCCTGCCGCGCGACGCGGACGGCCGGGTGCCGCCTGTCATCGAGATCACGTTCCGGCCCCGCTGAGGCCGGCCCACCGGGGCCGCGCCCGGCAGCTGCGCCGGCGGCACGGCCCCCGCGCCCCCTTATGTTCCCTTGTGTCCCCTCGTGCCCCCGCTTGGGGTTCTCACCAAGGTAGGGGACAATGCCTTCCCCTGCGTCCGGCGTCCTGCATCATTTCATGCGCACCCGCGTTCTCATCGTCGATGACATCCAGATCAACCTGGACGTGCTGATGGGGATGCTGCGCCACGAGCACGACTGCGTCACCGCGATCTCCGGCGCCAAGGCGCTGGAGGCCCTGGAGGCCGGCCCGCTGCCCGACATCGTCCTGCTGGACGTGATGATGCCCGGGATGAGCGGCTACGAGGTGCACGCCGCGATCCGCAACACCCCGGCCTGGCGCATGATCCCCGTGATCTACGTAACGGCTCGCAACGATCCGCAGAGCGAGTCCGAGGCGCTGGGCAACGGAGCGGTGGACTTCATCCACAAGCCCGTCAACAAGGATGTGCTCCGTGCACGGGTGCGCCTGCACCTCACGCTCGAGCAGCAGCGGCGCGCCGTGCGCGAGAACGAGGAGCGCATGCGGCTGGCTGCCCAGGCCGC
>JBIIED010000148.1:0-8513 GCA_044237995.1 Rubrivivax sp.
CGCCGATCCCGGCCAGCAGCCCGCGGGTGCGGCTGTCGCGCTCCAGGGCGTAGGGGTCGTCGTCGTGGCTCGCCCAGACGGCCTGCACGGCGAGCTGCTGCGCGAGCTGCGCAATCTCCTGCGGCGCATGCCCGTGGCGCACGATGAGGCCGGTGTCCGGCACGCCCTGCGACCGACCCAGATCGCGCAGCTCCTCGTCCAGGCCCTGCAGGCTGTCGCGGATGAACTCCACGCGTCTGTCCGCACGCGCGAGCCCGTGCAGGATCGCGCTGTCGAAGACGAAGACGCACCACACGCGCCGCGCCGCGCGCAGCGCGTGGTGCAAGGCGGCGTGGTCCTCGGCCCGCAGGTCGCGGCGCAGCCAGACGAGGGCGCCAGCCAGGGGCCGCCCGGCTGGCTCCACCGGGGCGGCAGGGGCGGGCGAGGATGACACCGGCGCGGTGGCCAGCGGCTGGGATCGAGGGGGACGTGCGGTCATGGTTTCAGGCCGTTGGCCCGGCTCGGATGGCAGACCGACGCATAGAATGATCCCATGTCCGCGGGCGAGCCGATCGACCTCACCAACAAGTTCCTGATTGCCATGCCGGGCATGGTCGACGAGAACTTCGTCGGCACCGTCGTGTACCTGTGCGAGCACACGGAGGAAGGCGCGCTGGGCCTGGTGATCAACCGGCCCTTCGACATCACGCTGCGCAACCTCTTCGAGAAGGTGGAGCTGTCGCTGGACCGCGAGGAGCTCGCCTCGCAGCCCGTCTACTTCGGCGGCCCGGTGCAGACCGAGCGCGGCTTCGTGCTGCACGAGAGTGCCGGGCAGGATGACGCCAGCCCCTACACGTCCACCCTCACGATCCCTGGCGGGCCCCTGGCCATGACCACGAGCAAGGACGTGCTCGAGGCGATGTCCCATGGCGCCGGACCACGCCGTGTGCTGGTCACGCTCGGCTATTCGGGCTGGGGCGCGGGGCAGCTCGAGTCGGAGCTCGGGCGCAACGGCTGGCTCACGGTGGACGCCGACCCGCGCGTCATCTTCGACACACCCGTGGAGCAGCGCTACCAGCGCGCGTTGTCGCTGCTGGGCTTCGACCCACTCATGCTCAGCCAGGAGGCCGGGCATGCCTGAGGCCACGCCGGCGCGCGCCTTCCTCGCCTTCGACTACGGCGAGCGCCGCGTGGGGGTGGCCGTGGGCAACACGCTGCTCGGGCAGGCGCAGCCGCTGCACACGCTGTCGCTCACGGGCGATGCGCGCTTTGCCGCGATCCACGCGCTGCTGCAGGAGTGGCGCCCCGACGCGCTGGTGGTGGGCGTGCCTTTCCACCCCGACGGCGCGGAGCACGAGAACACCCGCCGCGCCCGTCGCTTTGCGCGCCAGCTGCACGGCCGCTTCGGGCTGCCGGTGGTGGAGGTCGACGAGCGCTGGTCCACCACCGAGGCACAGGCACAGACGCGCGCGGCCCCGGGCCGCGGCGAACCCCGCGGCGGGCTCGACGCGCAGGCCGCCGCCGTGATCCTCGACCAGTACCTGCAGACAGGCCAGGCCCATGCTGCAGCTTGACGCCGAGGCCCTGTATGGGCAGCTGCGCGAGGGCGTGCGCGGCCTCGTGGCGGGAGACGCTGCGCTGGTGGGCATCTGGTCGGGCGGGGCCTGGCTGGCCGAGCGGCTGCAGCGCGACCTCGGGCTGGCCGGGCGTCACGGCGTGATCTCCAGCACCCTGCACCGCGACGACTTCGGCGCGCGCGGCCTGGCGCGCGCCAACGTCACCGATCTGCCCTTTGCCATCGAGGGGCGGCGCATCGTGCTCGTGGACGATGTGCTCTACACCGGCCGCACGATCCGCGCCGTGATCAACGAGCTCTACGACTTCGGCCGCCCGGCCAGCGTAGCCCTGGCCGTGCTCGTGGACCGCGGCGGGCGCGAGCTTCCCATCGCCGCCGACTGTGCTGCCGCACGCATCGTGCTGCCCGGCACGCAGCGCCTGTCGCTGGCGCGCGCCGACGACGGGCGGCTGGCCTTCGTCGTCAAGGACGCCGGCTGAACTCCGGGGCCACGCCGATGCTGTCGCGCCGACACCCGCAGCTCAACCGCCACGGCGAGCTCATCCACCTGCTGAGCATCGAGGGGCTGCCGCGCGCGGTGCTCACGCAGATCCTGGACACCGCCGGCACCTTCCTGTCGGTCAACGAGCGCGACGTGAAGAAGGTGCCGCTGCTGCGCGGCAA
This sequence comes from Rubrivivax sp., assembly GCA_044237995.1. Taxonomy (GTDB): domain Bacteria; phylum Pseudomonadota; class Gammaproteobacteria; order Burkholderiales; family Burkholderiaceae_C; genus Rubrivivax. The sequence goes on from JBIIED010000148.1 coordinate 2,219, forward strand.
GAGCGTCTTCAACCTCTTCTTCGAGAACTCCACGCGCACCCGCACGACCTTCGAGATCGCGGCCAAGCGGCTCTCGGCCGACGTGCTCAACCTCGACATCGCGCGCTCCTCCACCGCCAAGGGCGAGAGCCTGCTCGACACCATCGCCAACCTCTCGGCCATGCATGCGGACATGTTCGTCGTGCGCCACGCCGAGAGCGGCGCGCCGTTCCTGATCGCGCAGCACTGCGCGCCGCACGTGCATGTCGTCAACGCCGGCGACGGTCGCCACGCGCACCCCACGCAGGGGTTGCTGGACATGTACACGATCCGCCACTACAAGGGCGACTTCACGAAGCTGACGGTGGCCATCGTCGGCGACATCGTGCACTCGCGCGTGGCGCGCTCGGACATCCATGCCCTCACCACGCTCGGAGTACCCGAGATCCGTGCGGTGGGCCCCAAGACGCTGGTGCCCGGCGACCTGCGCGAGATGGGCGTGCGCGTGTGCCACGACATGGCCGAAGGCATCCGCGATGCCGACGTCATCATCACGCTGCGGCTGCAAAACGAGCGCATGAGCGGCGCGATGCTGCCCAGCGCCGGCGAGTTCGCGATGAACTACGGCCTCACCCCGGACAAGCTCGCCCTGGCCAAGCCCGATGCGATCGTCATGCACCCCGGGCCCATCAACCGCGGCGTGGAGATCGACTCGCGCGTGGCCGACGGCGGCCAGAGCGTGATCCTGCCACAGGTGACCTTCGGGATCGCCGTGCGCATGGCCGTGATGTCGATCATCGCGGGCAACGAGGCCTGAGGCGCTCGCGGGCCGCGCGCAAGGAGCACGACACCCGATGAGCACCCGAGTCCTGATCCGCCACGGCCGTGTCATCGATCCGGCCAGCGGCCGCGACGAGGCGGCCGACGTCGCACTGGCCGGCGGGCGCATCGTGGCCATCGGGCGCGTGCCCGAGGGCTTCGACGCCGAGCGCGTGATCGACGCGACCGGCTGCGTCGTCGCCCCCGGCCTGGTCGACCTGGCCGCGCGGCTGCGCGAGCCGGGCCACGAGCACGAGGGGCTGCTGGAGAGCGAGCTGCAGGCCGCGGCCGCCGGCGGCGTCACGAGCCTCGTGTGCCCCCCCGACACCGACCCGGCGCTGGACGAGCCCGGGCTCGTGGAGATGCTCAAGTTCCGCGCGCGCCGGCTCAGCCGCTGCCGGCTGTTTCCGCTGGGCGCCCTCACGCGCGGCCTGGCGGGCGAGGCGCTCACCGAGATGAGCGAGCTCACCCGGGCGGGCTGCGTGGGCTTTTCCCAGGCCGAGGTGGGCGTGGCCGACACGCAGGTGCTGCTGCGCGCGCTGCAATACGCGGCCACCTTCGGCTACACCGTGTGGCTGCGCCCGCAGGATCCCTGGCTCGGCAAGGGCGTGGCCGCCAGCGGCCCGGTGGCCACGCGGCTCGGGCTGGCTGGCGTGCCGGTGGCTGCCGAGACGGTGGCACTGCACACGATCTTCGAGCTCATGCGAGTCACGGGCGCGCGCGTGCACCTGTGCCGCCTGTCCAGTGCGGCAGGCGTGGCGCTGGTGCGCGCCGCCAAGGCCGAGGGATTGCCGGTGACGGCCGATGTCAGCATCAACTCGCTGCACCTGATCGACGCCGACATCGGCTTCTTCAACCCCGCCATGCGGCTGACCCCGCCGCTGCGCCAGGCGCGTGACCGCGACGCCCTCTCGGCAGGCCTGGCCGACGGCACGATCGACGCCCTGGTGAGCGACCACATGCCGGTGGGCCGTGACGAGAAGATGCTGCCCTTTGCCGAGGCGGTACCTGGGGCGACCGGTCTCGAGCTCCTGCTGGGCCTGGCGCTGAAGTGGGGCGAGCAAGGCGGCATCGGGCTGGCCCGTGCCCTGGCCACCGTCACCTGCAGCCCGGCGCGTGTGCTCGGCGCGGCCATCGGGTCGCTGGCCGACAGCGCCGGCCGGCTCGTCGAGGGCGGCGTGGCCGACCTGTGCGTGTTCGATCCGCAGGGCTCATGGGCCGTCGCGCCCGAGGCGCTGCGCAGCCAGGGCAAGCACACACCCTTTGCCTTCGAGCACGGGGGCATGCACCTGAGTGCGCGCGTGCGCTCCACATTGGTGGCAGGCACGGTGGCGTGGGAAGCGAACGCGAACTGAGCGTGCCCGCCGCTCACGCGGCGCCGGCCGGCGCGGACCCCTTTCGCATGCTGCGCGGGCTGTGGCACCTGGCGCGCGCGTTGGTGCACGGGGTGCACGGCCTGCTCGTGGTGCTGGTGCGCTTTCCGTCGCTGGATGCAGCCGGCCGCCACGCGCGCATCGCCTGGTGGAGCCGCGAGATGCTGGCCGCGCTCGGCGCGCGGCTGGAGGTGCGCGGGAGCTTTCGGCCCGGAGCCAAGCTGATCGTGGCCAACCACGTGTCGTGGCTCGACATCATGGCCATCCACGCCGTGTGCCCGCAGGCGCGCTTCGTCTCCAAGGCCGAGGTGCACCACTGGCCGCTCGTGGGGCGCCTGGTCGGCTCGGCGGGCACGCTCTACATCGAGCGCGAGCGCAGGCGCGACTCGCTGCGCGTGATGCACCACATGGCCGAGGCGATGGCCGCCGGCGACACGGTTGCCGTCTTCCCCGAGGGCACCACCGGCGACGGCCGCACGCTGCTGCCCTTTCATGCCAACCTGCTGCAGGCAGCGATCGCCCATGCCACACCCATTCAGCCCGTGGCGCTGCGCTTTTCCGACCCGCTGCACGCCTTCAGCCCGGCGGCGCTGTTCCTGGGCGAGACCACGCTTGCGCAGAGCCTGTGGCGCCTGGCCTGCGCGCGCGGCCTCGTCGTGACGGTGAGCGTGCTGCCGGCGCAGGGCAGCGCACACGCCGACCGGCGCGCACTCGCGCAGCACCTGCGCGAGCAGATCGCGCAGGTGCTTGCGCAGGCGGCCGAGCCCGTAGCGCCGGGGCAGCCTGGCGGCCAGGAGCCCGGCCGGTGACTGCGCCCACGCTGCCCATCCGCCGCGTGGGCATCGACACCTGGCGCGAGAACGTCGCCTTCCTGCACCGCGAGTGCCCGGTGGTGCGTGCAGCCGGCTTCCAGGCACTGTCCAAGGTGCTGGTGCGGGGCAATGGCCGCAGCGTCGTGGCCGTGCTCAACGTGGTGGACGACGCGGCCATCGTCGAGCCGCGCGAACTCGGACTGGGCGAGGAGGCCTTCGCGCGCCTGGGCCTGCAGTCCGGGCAGAGTGCCTCCATCGAGCATGCCGAGCCCCCAGCCTCGATCGGCGCGTTGCACCGGCGCATCGCCGGCGAGCCGCTCGGGCGCGAGGACCTGCACGCCATCGTGCGCGACATCGCCGCTGCGCGCTACTCGAAGATCGAGCTGGCCGCCTTCGTCGTGGCCACCAATCAGTACGAGCTCGACCGCCAGGAGGTCTGGCATCTCACGCAGGCCATGATCGACGCCGGACAACGCATCGACTGGCGCGGCGACGTGGGCGCCGGGCCGGTGGTGGACAAGCACTGCATCGGCGGTATCCCCGGCAACCGCACCTCGATGATCGTCGTGCCCATCGTGGCCGCGCACGGCATGCTGTGCCCGAAGACCTCCTCGCGCGCCATTACCTCCCCGGCGGGCACCGCCGACACGATGGCGGTGCTGGCCGAGGTGGAACTGCCCCTGGACCGGCTCAAGCAGATCGTGCGCGACACGCACGGCTGCCTGGCCTGGGGCGGCACGGCCGACCTGTCGCCCGCCGACGACATCCTGATCTCCGTGGAGCGGCCCCTGGGGATCGACTCGCCCGGGCAGATGGTGGCCTCGATCCTGTCGAAGAAGGTGGCCGCCGGCTCGACGCACCTGGTGCTGGACATTCCGGTGGGGCCGACGGCCAAGGTGCGCACGCTGCCGGGGGCGCAGCGCCTGAAGCGGCTCTTCGAGTTCGTGGCCGGGCGGCTCGGGCTGCAGCTCGACGCCGTCATCACCGACGGGCGCCAGCCCATCGGCCGCGGCATCGGCCCGGTGCTCGAGGCGCGCGACGTGATGCAGGTGCTGCAGAACGACCCGCGTGCCCCCCAGGACCTGCGCCAGAAGGCGCTGCGCCTGGCCGGCCGCATGCTCGAGTTCGACCCCGACGTGCGCGGCGGCGACGGCTACCGCATCGCGCGCGACATCCTGGAGAGCGGCCGCGCCCTGGTGCAGATGAACGCGATCATCGACGCGCAGGGTCGCCGCCGCGACCTGATCGCCCCGGGCCCGCTCGTGCACGAGGTGTGTGCGCAGACCGAGGGCTTCGTCACCGGCATCGACAACCTGCGCCTGGCGCGCATCGCGCGGCTGTCGGGTGCGCCGCAGGTCGAAGGGGCGGGGGTGGACCTCTTCGTGCCACTGGGCGAGCCGGTTCGGGCCGGGCAGCCCCTGTACCGCCTGCACGCCCGCTTCGAGGCCGACCTGGATTTCGCGCGCCGGATGGCCGAGGCCGACAGCGGCTACCGCATCGGCCGCGCCGAGGACATCCCGCGCGACTACTTCTCCGGCCACGCCGGCCCGGCCTGAGGATCGTGCGCGGCCGGCGGCCGTGCGCGCCAGGGACGCTGCGGCGGCCCTGGCGGGCCGATCACTCGCCCAGGTAGCGCCGGCTCAGCGGCCGCAGCTGCGCGTCGAGCTCGTAGACGAGCGGCACGCCGTTGGGGATGTTCAGGCCCACGATGTCGGCGTCGGACATCCCGTCGAGGTACTTCACGAGCGCGCGCAGGCTGTTGCCGTGGGCGGACACGAGCACGCGCTGGCCGCTGCGGATGGCCGGGGCGAGCCGCTCCTGCCAGCACGGCAGCACGCGCGCCACGGTGTCCTTCAGGCACTCGGTGAGCGGCACTTGCCCGGGCTGCAGGCCCGCGTAGCGCGCGTCGGCGCGCTCGCTGCGCGGGTCCTCGGGGTCCAGGGCGGGCGGGGGCGTGTCGTAGCTGCGCCGCCACAGCAGCACCTGCTCGTCGCCGTACTGGCGCGCCATCTCGGCCTTGTTCAGGCCCTGCAGTGCGCCGTAGTGGCGCTCGTTGAGCCGCCAGTCGTGGTGCACCGGCAGCCAGGTGCGCTCCAGCGTGTCCAGGCAGTGCCACAGCGTCCAGATCGCACGCTTGAGCACCGAGGTGTAGGCCAGGTCGAACCCGAGGCCGGCCTCGCGCAGCAGTTCGCCGGCCCGGCGCGCCTGCGCCACGCCGGTGTCGGTGAGCGGCACGTCCGTCCAGCCGGTGAATCGGTTTTCCAGGTTCCACTGCGATTCGCCGTGGCGGATCAGGACGAGCGTGTGCATGGCTCAGAAGGGCAGGTGCGGCATACGGCCAAACCCGAAATTCTATAATTCCCGGTTCTATCAGCCTGCCAAGGCGTACCTGTGCTCAATTTCCTCGTCGATAACTGGGTCCTGCTGCTCGTGGCCTTCGTCTCCGGAGCCATGCTCGTGTGGCCGATGGTCAGGGGAGGCGGCCGCGCAGGCTCGGTTGGCCCCTCGGAGGCCGTGCGCCTGATGAACCGCGAGAAGGCGGTGGTCGTCGACATCCGCGAGCCCGGCGAGTACGCCACCGGCCACATCGTGGGCGCGCGCAACGTCCCGCTCGCGCAGATCGAGGCCACCAAGGATCTGCCCACCAACAAGGCCCTGCCGGTGGTCGTCGTCTGCGCCACGGGCGCTCGCGCCGGGCGCGCAGTGTCCGCGCTGCGGCGCCTCGGGCACGCAGGTGCGGTGGGGCTGGCCGGTGGCCTGGCGGCCTGGCGCGAGGCTGGCCTGCCCACCCAGAAGTCCTGACCCCCGCCCCCAGCCAGGAGCCGCCCATGCAGCCCGTGACGATGTACACCACCGAGGTCTGCCCCTACTGCCAGCGCGCCAAGGCGCTGCTGCGCCAGCGTGGCGTGGACACGATCCAGGAGATCCGCATCGACCTTGATGCCGACCAGCGCGAGCAGATGATGGCGCGCACCGGGCGGCGGACCGTTCCGCAGATCTTCATCGGCGCCACCCACGTGGGCGGCTGCGACGACCTCTACGCGCTTGACAAGAGCGGGGGACTGATCCCGCTGCTGGGCGCCTGACGGCGGGCCGGCCCGGGCACCCAGCCCGGGCGCATAATCCGCCGCCCTTGCCGGCCTTCAACCGGCTCCCCCTCCCGCAGGGCCCGGCCCTGCTGCTCTCTACCCTCTCACAGGGCCCGACCCTGTTCCACCATGTCCGACGCCGACAACAGCCCCGTCTTCCAGATCCAGCGCATCTACCTCAAGGACCTGTCCCTGGAGCAGCCCAACTCGCCCCAGATCCTGC
>JBIIED010000149.1:0-8488 GCA_044237995.1 Rubrivivax sp.
GCGGAGTTCATCATCAGGAACATCGCCGCCAGGCCGCGGTTGGGCTCGCCCACGAGCCAGCCGGTGGCGCCCTCGTAGCGCATCTGGCAGGTGGCGCTGCCGTGGATGCCCATCTTGTGCTCGATGCCGTCGCAGTGCATCGCGTTGCGCGTGCCATCGGGCAGGAACTTGGGCACGAGCGCCAGCGTCAGCCCCTTGGTGCCCGCCGGCGCCTCGGGCAGGCGCAGCAGCACCAGGTGCACGATGTTGTCGGTGAGGTCGTGCTCGCCGCCGGAGATGAAGATCTTGCTGCCCGACACACGCAGCGAGCCATCGGCCTGCAGCTCGCCGCGGGTGCGCAAGACGCCGAGGTCGCTGCCGGCCTGCGGCTCGGTGAGGGCCATCGCGGCGAGCCACTGGCCGGTGGCCACCTTCTCCAGGTACTGGGCCTTCAGCGCCTCGCCCGCGTGGGCCTTGATGGTCTCGTAGGCGCCGTGCAGCAGGTCCGGGTACATCACCCAGCCGTGGTTGCAGGCCACGAACATCTCGCGCGTGGCGGCGTCCAGCAGCAGCGGCAGCCCCTGCCCGCCCCACGCGGGGTCGCAGGGCAGCGCGGGCCAGCCGCCTTCGACGAAGGCCCGATACGCCTCGCGGTAGCCGGGCGGCGTGCGCACCGAGCCGTCGGCCTCGCGCACGCAACCCACACGGTCGCCGGGCGCATTGGCCGGCAGCAGCACGCCTGCGGCAAAGCGCGCGGCCTCGTGCATCACGGCGGTGGCGGTGTCCACGTCCAGGTCCGCGAAGGGGGCGCACCCCGCCCACGAGCGCGGCGCCTCGAGCACCTGCTCGAGCACGAAGCGCATGTCGTCGATCGGGGCCTCGTAGGTCCAGGTCATGGTGCGGGGTGGGCGAGGCGTGCGAGGCGAGCGGGGCGAGGCGGATCGGACGCAACCGCGAGGGCAGCCCAGGCGGCAGGCGGATCAGGTTCGGCGTTCAGGCCGACGGCCAGGTGCAAGCCGCCTTGATGTCCTCGGGCACCGGGATCGCCTTGATGCGGTCAGGGTTCTCGGGGTCGCGGATGCAGAAGGCCCGCACTTCGGTGCCTTCGCACAGCACCACGTCGCCGCGCTTGACCACGTGGCGCTGGACGAGCGTCTTGGCCGCCCAGCTCTCCACCGTGGTGTGGATCTCGATCGTCTCGCCGTAGGTGGCCGGGCGGTAGAACTTGGTGTGGATCTCCAGCAGCGGCGTGCCGATGATCCCGCGCGTCTTCACGAGCTCGCGCCAGGGCGGAATGCCGCAGGCCATGAAGAAGGCGAGCGAGGCCTCGTCCATCCAGCGGTTGAAGTTCGGGAAGAAGACGATGCCTGCGGGGTCGCAGTCGCCGAACTGCACGGCCACGCGGTAGACGTGCTCGCGTGAGCGGGGCTGGGCCGCCGGCTGGCTGTCCGAGGTGGCCGAAACGGCCTTATTGGTCTTGGATTCCTGACTCATCACGCGGCCTCCGTGTTCTCGACCAGCAGCGCGATGCCCTGGCCCCCACCCACGCACGCCGAGGCCACGCCCCAGCGCGCACCGATCTCCTTGAGTTGGCGCGCCACCGTCACCGTCAGGCGCACGCCGGTGGCGGCCAGCGGGTGGCCCAGCGCGATGGCGCCGCCCTTGACGTTCAACCGGTCGAGGTCGAGCCCGAGCTCGCGCGCCACGGCCAGCGTCTGTGCACCCTGCGCCTCGTTGATCTCCAAGCGTGCGATGTCGGCCAGCTCGAGCCCGCTGCGCGCCAGCAGCAGCCGGATGGCCGGGGCCGGGCCGATGCCCATGACCTCGGGCGGCACGCCCACCACTGCGGCCGCGGCGATGCGCCCCAGCGGCGCGCGGCCGAAGGCCTGCAGCGCCGCCGCATCGCCCACGAGCGCCGCCGCCGCGGCGTCGGTCAGCGCCGAACTGTTGCCACCGGTCTGCACGCCACCGGGAAAGACGGTACGGAGCTTGGCCAGCACCTCCGGCGGCGTGGGTCGCGGGTGGGTGTCGCGCTCGGCGAGCTTGGCCTTGCCGGCGAGGCGAAGGCCGCGCGGCCGGTATCCCGCCAGCTCGAAGGCGGCGTCGGCCACGGGGCTGATCTCGCCATCAAACCAGCCAGCCTCCTGCGCCGCCACGGCCTTGGCAAAGGACGCTGCGGCGAAGGCGTCTACGTCCTCGCGCGTGATGGCGTAGCGCTGGGCGAGGTTCTCCGCCGTCTTGATCATCGAGATGTCGGCGGCGCGGTCGGTCAGCGCCTCCCACATGTAGTCCTTGAAGGCCACGGGCGCGCCCAGGCGAAACCCGCCGCGGTGGTCGAAGGCGGCGATGGGGTTGCGCGTCATCGACTCGGTGCCCACCAGCAGCGCGAGCGTGGCCGCCCCGGTGGCGATCTGCTCGCCCGCCTGCCGAAAGAGCTCGAAGCCCGTGCCGCAGATGCGCTGCACGCCAAGGGCCGGCACCTCCAGCGGCACCCCGCTGTACAGCCCGATGTGGCGCGCCACGTAGAACTGATCGAAGCCGCCCGGAGCCATGTTGCCGGCGAGCACGGAGTCCACGCGCGCGGGGTCGGTGCCGGTGCGCGCGAGCAAGGCTCTTGCGGCGTGGATGCCCAGGTCGATGGGGTTGGCGTCGGCGAAGGCGCCCATGTAGTCGACCATCGGCGTGCGCACGCCGTCGAGCAGGTAGGTGCCTTCGAAGCGCTGGAAGAGGCCTTTGTGCATGGGAAGCCTGGGTGGGTGCGTGGGGGCCGCGTGGCGGTGGGCAGCGGGTGCGGGGGCGAGATGCGTGGCGGGCAAGAAGGCGGGGGCGGTCGGGCTGGGCAGGTCTCAGGCCGGCGCCTTGGCCACCTTGGCCGCGCGCTTTTCGAGGAAGGCGCGCACGCGCTCCTTGGCCGCCTCGTCGCCCTGGGCGATGGAGGAGATGAGCGACTCCATGAAGAGGCCGTCGCTGGCCGAGAGGTCCGCGATGCGCGGCAGCGCCTGCGTGATGGCGTAGTTCGACAGCGGCGCGTTGCCAGCGATCTTCTGCGCGAGAGCCAGTGCCCGCGCCAGGCCCTCGCCCTCGCCCACGAGGTAGTTGGACACCCCGAAGGCCTGGCCCTCGTCGGCGTCGAACACGCGCCCGGTGAGCATCATGTCGGTCATCCGCGACACGCCCAGCAGGCGCGAGATACGCACCGAGCCACCACCGCCCACGAAGATGCCGCGCGTGCCCTCGGGCAGGCCGTAGAAGCTGCTCTGCTCGGCCACGCGCAGGTGCGCACTGCTGGCGAGCTCCAGGCCGCCGCCCACCACCGCACCGTGCAGCACGGCAATCACGGGCACCGGGCCGAACTGAATGGCGTCGAAGCAGGCGTGCCAGGCGCGCGAATGCTGCATGCCCTCGGCCACGGTGCGCTCGCTGACCTCCGAGAGGTCCAGGCCGGCGCAGAAGTGCGCACCTTCCCCGCTGAGCACGGCCACCTTGATCGAAGCCGGGATGTTGACCCACACCGTGTGCAACTGCGCGAGCAGCTCGTCGCTCACCGAGTTGCGCTTGGCCGGCCGGTTCAGCCGCACGTGCAGCACGGGGCCGGCCGTCTCCAGGCGCAGCAGGGGCAGGCTTGCGAGCGGGCCGCTTGCGGGGGTGAAGGGTTGGAGATCCATCGTCGTGTCTTTCAGGGGCGGTCGGGGCGTGTCGGGGTGGGGCTTCAGGCAGGGATCACGTGCGGCTCACGTGCGGATCACCCTGGGATCGGCCGGCACCGCGTACAGCGCCTCCACGTCGGCGGCGCGCCGCTGCAGCGTCAGGCGCTGGTTCAGGTAGCCCTTGTCGGTGATCTCGCCGGCGGCCATGCTCGGGGCGTCGGGCAGCACGAGCGCGCGCGTGGGGGTCTGCGAAGAGCCGCCGTGCTCGGCCCTCAGGCTCGCAAGCGCCGCGCGCACGTGGCCAGCCATCTCGGGGACCGACAGCGCTCGGCCCGCCTCGCTCAGGAACACGAGCACGCCGATCTCGTGTCGGTCGTGCCCCGTGACGACCACGTCCATCGCGTGCGGGGCCAGCGCCGTCACTACCTTCAGCCGCAGCGTGCCCACCGACACCCAGGTGCCGCTGGTGAGCTTGAAGTCCTCGGCCACGCGGCCGTTGAAGACGATTCCCGAGGCGGGTTCGTCGGCGTCGCGCAGATGGCCTGCGTCACCGATGCAGTAGTAGCCTTCCTCGTCGAAGGCGCTGCGCGTGGCCTGCTCGTTACCGCGGTAGCCGGGGAAGATGTTCGGGCCGCGCACGCGCAGCTCGAGCTTGCCCCCGTTGGGCACGAACTTGATCTCGGCGCCGGGCATCGGGTTGCCGATGACGCCCGGGCCGTCGAGCTTCCAGTGGGCGAAGGTGACGGCCGGGGCCGTCTCGGTGGAACCCCACGAGGTGGTGAACCACACGGGCTCCTCGCGCACCTGGGCGGCCACCGCCTCCAGGCGCTTCCAGGTGGCCACCGGCATCCCGGCACCGGCATAGAACACCATGCGCAGCCGCTCGAAGAAGCGCCGCGCGAGGGCCTCGTCGGCCTCGAGCGCGGGCAGCAGCATGTCGTAGCCCTTGGGCACGTTGAAGTAGACGGTGGGCTGCACCTCGCGCAGATGAGCCACCGTGCGCTCGATGGCACCGGGCACCGGGCGGCCGTCGTCGATGTACATCGTGCCGCCGTACCGGAGCACGAGGTTCGTGTTGTGGTTGCCCCCGAAGGTGTGGCTCCAGGGCAGCCAGTCCAGCAGCACGGGCTTCTCGTGTGCGAGAAAGCGCAGCGTCTGGCCGATCATCTGCTGGTTCGCGCACATCATGCGGTGCGTGTTGATGACCACCTTCGGGTGGCCGGTGGAGCCCGAGGTGAGCAGGTACTTCGCGTGCGTGTCGGGCGTGATGGCGGCAAAGGCCTGCATCACGGCGGGGGTCTCGGCGGTGTCGCGCAGCGTGGCGAAGTCAAGCGCTCCGAGGTGTGTCTCGGCGCCCTGGCCGAATACGGCAACCGCCCGCACCGGCGCCTCGCGCAGCGGCGGGCCATACACCGCCGCATCCGAGCCGTACACGAGTGCAGGCTGCAGCGCCTGCAAGATGCCGTGAATGCGCGAGAAATCGCCACCAGCCAGCCGGCTGTAGCCGCTGCTGACCGTGCACACGGCGCGCCCGATGTGCATGCCCGCCAGCAGCAGCACGAGGTGCTCGAGCGAGTTGTCCGAGAGCACGACGATCGGGGCGTCAGGGGCAAGCCGCAGGTCGAGCAGCGCCTGGGCCACGCCACCCACCTCGCGCCGCAGGGCGGACCAGCTCAGCACCGCCCAGCCCCCGCCGGCTGCGGGCTCGGCAAAGGCCGGCGCATCGGGGGTCTCGCGCGCCCAGCGCTCGAGCCACTCGCCCACGCAGCGCGCGTACGGCTGCAGCGGCTCGGGCGAGCGCAGCACGAAGGAGCCATCGGCGGCGTCCTCGCGCACCACGGCACGCGGGGCCAGCAGCCGCGGATCGTCGAAGAAACGGCCCCAGGCTGGCGCATCCAGCGCGGGGGGGACTTCGGACATCGTCGTCTCCTTCGGACCCGCCGCAATGCTCGACGGGTTTTCCATACACATCTGTATGTGCGTTGATTCAAATGCTAACCCTGCAAGAGGGAGAGCCATTGAGGGTTTCCACCTGCTCCATACACCTTTGTATGGAAAGATGATGCACCAGACCCCCATGGATTCCACCCACCCTCCCGCCCGGCGCCGCGCAGCAGCCCGAACACCGGCGCGCCCGCGCCGCTCGGGCACGGCCGACGACGCCTCGCGCGCCACCCTCAGCCCACCCAGCTGGATCGACGCCGCCACCGAGGTGCTCGTCGACCATGGCATCGACCACGTGCGGGTGGATGTGCTCGCGCAGCAACTGGGCGTCACGCGCGGCAGCTTCTACTGGCACTTCCGCGACCGCGAGGCGCTGCTGCGAGGCGTGCTGCAGCGCTGGCGTGAAACGGCCACCGAGAGCCTCACGGCCCGCCTGGAGCGCGCCCACGCCGACCCGCTGGAGCAGTTGCGCGACGTCATCTCGCTGCCCTTTCGCGGCCGTTCGGCGGCGCGCGCTGCGCGCATCGAACTGGCCATACGGGCCTGGGCTCGGCGCGACGCCATGGCGCGTCAGGCGGTCGACGAGGCCGATGCGGCACGGCTGGCCTACATCACGCAGATCTTCTGCGCACTCGGCTTTGCGATGGCGCAGGCCCGCTCGCGCGCCTTCCTGGCCTACAGCCACAACCTGGGCGAGGCGCTCATGGCCTCGCAGTCCGGCGCCACGCAGCAGCGCGAACGCGCACGCTTCGTGGAGATGCTGCTTGCGCGCGGCAGCCTGCCGAACTGAGCCCGGGGGCCCGGCGGGCCGAAGGCCCCTCAGCCCTCCAGCGTGCGCCACATCTCCAGGTCGCGCTCGGCCGTCCAGATGCGCGGGTCGGGGTGGCGCGTGGCCTCGTCGTAGGCCCGCGTGACGTCAAAGGGCATGCAGTGGTCGAAGATGACCCAGTGCCCGTAGCGCGGCTTGAGCGCCGCGTAGGTGTCGCGGTAGACGGCGTTCAGGTCGCGCCCGGCCGCGGCACCTGCGCTCACGCTGGCCCACACGTCGCGTACGAAATCGCGCGTGACCTGCAGGCCCTGCTGCACCTGTGCCTCCCCCTTGAGCGCCGGGCCGCGCCCGGGCACGAGCGCCAGCGGCGCCAGCGCCGCGATGCGCTCCAGGGTGTGGGGCCAGTCCTGGAAGTAGGCGTCGCCCGCATAGGGCGTGGCGTCGAACTCGACCAAGTCTCCCGAGAGCATCGTGCGCTCGCCGGGCAGCCACACCACGGTGTCGCCCTTGGTGTGACCGCGCCCGAGCTGCAGCAACTGCACCTCGAGCTTGCCCAGCCACAGCGTCATCTTTCCGGCGAAGGTCATCGTGGGCCACGTCAGGCCCGCGGGCACCGTCTCGACGTTGCGAAACAGCCGCGGAAAGCGCCCGATCTCGCTGGCCTTGTCCTGCTCGCCGCGCTCGACGATGAGGTCGTAGGTGTCCTGGCTGGCCAGCACCTGCTGGCAGCCCTCGGCCCGGTAGGCGCTCGCGCCGAGCACGCGCACGGCGTGGTAGTGGGTGAGCACGACATAGCGGATGGGCTTGTCGGTGACCTCGCGGATGCGCCGGATCACGTCGGCGGCCATCGCGGGCGTGGCCTGCGTGTCGGCCACGAGCACCGCGTCGTCGCCGATGATCACGCCCGTGTTCGGGTCGCCCTCGGCGGTGTAGGCCCAGGCGTGCTCGGAGAGCTGGCTGAAGGTGACCTTCTTTTCCTCCAGGTCGGCCTGGGAGGCGAACTTCTTGTCGCTCATGCGGGGGCTCCTTGTTCTCTCGGATGGTAGCGCGCCCCTGCGGCAGGGCACTGGCACACTGCGGCATCCGGGCTTGCCCGACCCCGCTCGGACGATGCCCGCCATGACCCTGCTCGAACGTCCCTTCACCGACCCTCCCGTGCCGGGCACACGCCTGCAGGTGGCCCCGGGCGTGCACTGGCTGCGCATGCCGCTGCCGATGAAGCTCGACCACATCAACCTGTGGACCCTGGATGACGGGGCGGGCATCGCCATCGTCGACACGGGCATGCGCACCGACGAGACGGCGGCGGCCTGGCAGGCGGTGCTGTCGGCCGCTCCCCCGCCTACACGGGTGTTCGTCACGCACATGCACCCGGACCACGTCGGCATGGCCGGCTGGCTCACGCGCCGGCACGGCGTCGCGCTGTGGATGTCGCGCCTGGAGTACCTGAACTGCCGCACGCTGACGGCCGACTCCGGGCGCGACGCGCCCGACGACGCCATCGTCTTCTACCGGCGAGCCGGCTGGAGCGAGGCGGCGCTGGAAGGCTATCGCGTGCGGTTCGGGCGCTTTGGCAAGCTCATCCACCCGATGCCCGACAGCTTTCACCGCCTGCACGACGGCCAGGTGCTGCGCATTGGGGAGCACGACTGGCACGTGGTGACCGGATCGGGCCACTCCCCCGAGCACGCCTGCCTGCATTGCCCGGCGCTCAAGCTCCTGATCTCCGGCGACCAGGTGCTGCCGCGGATCTCCTCCAACGTCTCGGTCCACCCGCTGGAGCCCGAGGCCGACCCGATGGGCGACTGGCTCGCCTCGATCGAGCGGCTGCGTGCACGCGTGCCCGACGACGTGCTGGTGCTGCCCGCCCACCAGGAGCCGTTTCGGGGGCTGCACGCGCGGCTCGCCGGGCTGGAGGCGGCGCAGCAGCGCGCCTTCGCCCGGTTGCGCGAGCGACTGGCGCAGGGCCCGATCCGCGCGGTGGATGCCTTCGAGGCGGTCTTCAACCGCCCCATCGGCGAGCAAGACGGCCAGCTGCTGGGCATGGCCACGGGCGAGGCGCTGGCCTGCCTGAACCACCTGCGCGAACGCGGCGAGGTGCGACGCGATCCGGGGGCCGACGGCGCCTGGCGATACGGGCTGGCCTGAG
>JBIIED010000150.1:0-8303 GCA_044237995.1 Rubrivivax sp.
CTGATGCTCCTCATCAACCTGCTGCTCTTCGGCGCCATCGGCGCAACGGTCTGGGCGGTGCAGATGCTGTGGATCCCGATCACCGCAGCGGGCATCATCAATGGCGTGGGCCACTACTGGGGCTACCGCAACTTCGAAGCCTCCGACGCCTCCCGCAACGTGCTGCCCTGGGGCATCGTGATTGGCGGCGAGGAGCTGCACAACAACCACCACACCTACCCGACCTCGGCCAAGCTGTCGGTCAAGCCATACGAGTTCGATCTCGGATGGGTCTACATCCGCGCCCTGGAGGCCATGGGCATGGCCACCGTGCGCCGCACGCCGCCTCAGCTGCGCCTGGGCGACGTCAAGCCGGTGGCCGACGGCAAGACGCTCGAGGCCGTGATCGCCAACCGCTACGAGGTGATGGCGCACTACGCCCAGGCCGTGCGCGAGGCGGTGGGCGGCGAGCTCGAACGGCTCAAGGGCCAGGGCGCGCCGGTGGCCGGCAAGATCGCACAGCTGCGCCTGGCGCGTCGCTGGCTGCCGCGCGACGCGGACAAGATCCCCGCGGGAGTGCAGGCCCAGTTGCAGCTCGTGGTGCACGACAGCCCCGTGCTGGCCAAGTTCGTCGCCATGCGCGAGGAGCTGCGCCAGCTCTGGACGCGCACGAACGTCTCGGCCGAGCAGCTCGTGGCGGACCTGCAGGCCTGGTGTGCCAAGGCCGAAGGCAGTGGCATTGCCAGCCTGCGCGAGTTCTCCGTGAGGTTGCGCGCCGCGCAGGCCTGAGCAGACTGGGTCGGCCGGCAAGCCGGCCTACGGGAAAGAAAAAAGCCCGCCAATCGGCGGGCTTTCTTCATGGGGCGAAGCTGGTCACTTCAGCTTCGTCTCCTTGTAGAGCACGTGCTTGCGCGCCTTCGGGTCGAACTTCAGGAATTCGAGCTTCTCGGGCGTGGTCTTCTTGTTCTTGCTGGTCGTGTAGAAGTGACCGGTGCCCGCTGTGGACTCCAGCTTGATCTTCTCGCGTCCGCCTTTGCTGGCCATGGCGCTTCTCCTGCGTCAGTCGGGGGTGGGGATCAGAGCTCGCCCTTGGCGCGCAACTCGGCCACGATCTGGTCGATGCCGACCTTATCGATCTGGCGCAGCGCCGCGTTGGACACGCGCAGGCGCACCCAGCGCCCCTCGCTCTCGAGCCAGAAGCGGCGGTAGTGCAGGTTCGGCAGGAACCGGCGCTTGGTCTTGTTGTTGGCGTGGGAGACGTTGTTTCCCACCATCGGGCGCTTGCCCGTGACCTGACAGACGCGTGCCATGACGCTGCTCCGAATCTCGTACGTGATATTGGGGTGCCGAATGCGGCAAAGCCCGCGATTATAGCCCTAATTCCGGCGGGCCAGGGTGGCCGGTGCGCGGCGCGCGCTCAGCCCTCAGCCTGCTCCAGGTAGCGCTGCGCGTCCAGCGCCGCCATGCAGCCGGTGCCCGCGCTCGTCACGGCCTGGCGGTAGACGTGGTCCTGGACATCACCGGCGGCAAACACGCCCGGCACGCTCGTCTGCGTCGCAAAGCCCTCCAGGCCGCTGCGGGTGACGATGTAGCCATCCTTCATGGCGAGCTGGCCCTGGAAGATGTCGGTGTTGGGCTGGTGGCCGATGGCGATGAAGCAGCCCTGCACGTCCAGGTCGGTGGCCGATCCGGTCTGCGTGGAGCGGATGCGCACGCCGCTCACCCCCTTGGCGTCACCGAGCACCTCGTCCAGGGTGTGCCACAGGTGCAGCTGCATCTTGCCCGCCTCCACCTTGGCCATCACCTTGTCCACCATGATGGCTTCGGCGCGGAACTTGTCGCGCCGGTGGATCAGGTGCACCTTCGAGGCGATGTTGGAAAGGTAGAGCGCCTCCTCCACCGCGGTGTTGCCGCCTCCCACCACACACACGGGCTGGTTGCGGTAGAAGAAGCCGTCGCAGGTGGCGCAGCCGCTCACGCCACGGCCCATGAAGGCCTGCTCGCTGGGCAGCCCCAGGTACTTGGCGCTCGCGCCGGTGGCGATGATCAGCGCGTCGCAGGTGTAGGTGCCCGAGTCGCCCGTGAGCGTGAAGGGGCGCTGGCCGAACTGCACCGTGTGAATGTGGTCGAAGATGATCTCGGTGTTGAAGCGCTCGGCGTGCTGCTGAAAGCGCTGCATCAGGTCCGGGCCCAGCACGCCGCCGGCATCGGCCGGCCAGTTGTCGACCTCCGTCGTGGTCATGAGTTGCCCGCCCTGCGCCAGGCCCGTGATCAGAACCGGCTGCAGGTTGGCGCGCGCGGCGTAGACGGCGGCGGTGTAGCCGGCGGGGCCGGAGCCGAGGATGAGCAGGCGGGCGTGCCGGGGCGTGGCAGACATGGTGGTGGCGCTTTCTGGGAGGGGGCAGGTGCCGCAGGGTGCGGCCAAGTGTGAGATTCGGCGATGAGGCCGCAAAGACGGATTTTAGTTTCCGTGAGATGTTGCCGAAATCCACTCCACGGCGGTGCCGGCCCGGTTCTCGGGTCAGGCCAGCCATTGGAGGTAATCACATGTCGATGGTCTCAAATCTGGACCTGATCCGGCGCGTGCCGGTGTTCTCCTCGATCACGCAGGAGCAGGCGCAGCTCATCGCCAACAGCGTTGTCAAGCGCCGCTTCCGCCGCGGCGAGATCATGGTGGAGCAGGGGCACCTGAGCCCGGCGCTGTACATCCTGCTCAACGGCCGCGCCCGCGTGCTCGCATCCGACCACCGTGGCCGCGAGGTGATCCTGGCCGTCCTCGAGCCGGGTGACCACGTCGGCGAGATGAGCCTGATCGACAACGAGCCGGCTTCGGCCACGGTGCGTTCGGAGCTGCCCACCGATACGCTGATGCTGTCGCGCGCCGACTTCGCCCGCTGCCTGCCCGAGACTTCGAGCCTGTCCTTCGCGATCATGCGCGGGCTGGTGCGCCGCCTGCGCGCGGCCGACCGCCAGATCGAGTCGCTCGCACTGCTGGACGTCTACGGGCGTGTCGCGCGCACGCTGGTGGAGATGTCCGACGTCGATCCCAACGGCCGCATCATCCCGCACAAGGTGAGCCGGCAGGACATGGCCAAGGTCGTGGGCGCGTCGCGCGAGATGGTCAGCCGCGTGATGAAGGACCTCGAAGGCCGCGGGGCGATCCAGACGCTGCCCGACGGGCGCGTCGTGCTCAACGACTCGCTGCTGCAGGTCTGAGCGGCGCCGCCCGGCGCGGCGGTCATGGGCCACAATTCGTGGCATGACCTTCCCTCTCGGCTCGCTTGGCGCGCTCGGTGCGGCCGCCGGCCGCCCGGTGCCTGCGGGATCGGCACGCGTGCCGCCCAGCGGCCGGCTGGGCCTCGTGCTGCTGGCCGCCGGTGCGCTGTGGCTGCTGTTCGTCCTGGCGCTGCTCACGCACAGCGCGGCCGATCCCGGCTTCAGCACCTCCGGCACGGGCGCTGCGGTGCACAACCGCGCCGGTGCGCTTGGGGCGTGGGCTGCCGACCTCGCGCTCTTCCTCTTCGGATTTTCCGTCTGGTGGCTCGCGCTTGCGGCTGCCGCCCGGTGGGTATCCGCGCTCGGGGCGCTGCTGCGCGGCGAGCCCGTCCGCGTGGCCGTCCCGGCTGCCGATGCCGCCTCCGACCTGGCCCGCGACGCCCGGCGTGCACGCTGGGCCGAGGAGGGCTGGTTCGCCCTGGGCCTGGTGCTGCTGGTGTGTGCCAGCGCAGCCCTGGAGTGGACGCGCCTGTACCGGCTCGAGCCGCACCTGCCCGGTGCGGCCGGCGGCGTGCTGGGCCAGGCGCTGGGCCTGCTGTCGATGCGCGCGCTCGGGTTTGCAGGCTCGGGCGTGGCCTGGGTGGCGGTGCTGGTGGCCGGGCTCTCGCTGACCTTTCGCTTCTCCTGGCTGGCCGTGGCCGAGCGACTGGGCGCCTGGGTGGACGCCTTGCGCGACAGGCGCGCGAGCCGCCGAGAGCAGGCCGAGGACGCCCGCGCGGGCGAACTCGCTCAGCGCGAGCGCGAGATCGATGTGCAGGAACTGCGTGAGGCCCAGGCCGCGCGCGAGGCCCCGCCGCTGGTGATCGAGCCGGTGGTGCTCGAGGTGCCGCGCTCCGAGCGCGTGGCCAAGGAGCGCCAGAAGCCCCTGTTCGCCGAACTCGCCGACACGCGGCTGCCGCAGGTGGACCTGCTCGACGCCGCCTCCTCGCGCCAGGAGACGGTGTCGGCCGAGTCGCTGGAGATGACTTCGCGCCTGATCGAGAAGAAGCTCGGCGACTTCGGCGTGACGGTGCGCGTGGTGGCTGCCTCCCCGGGGCCGGTGATCACCCGCTACGAGATCGAGCCCGACACGGGCGTCAAGGGCTCGCAGATCGTGGGCCTGGCCAAGGACCTCGCGCGCTCGCTGAGCCTGGTGAGCATCCGCGTGGTGGAGACCATCCCGGGCAAGACGACGATGGCGCTGGAGCTGCCCAACGCCCGGCGCCAGAGCATCCGGCTGGCCGAGATCCTGGGCTCGCAGGCCTACAACGCCGCCTCCTCGCTGCTGACCATCGGCCTGGGCAAGGACATCGTGGGCGCGCCGGTGGTGGCCGACCTGGCCAAGATGCCGCACTGCCTGGTGGCCGGCACCACCGGCTCGGGCAAGAGCGTGGGCATCAACGCGATGATCCTGAGCCTGCTCTACAAGGCCGAGGCGCGCGACGTGCGGCTCATCCTGATCGACCCGAAGATGCTCGAGATGAGCGTCTACGAGGCCATCCCGCACCTGCTGTGCCCGGTGGTGACCGACATGAAGCAGGCCGCCAATGCGCTCAACTGGTGCGTGGGCGAGATGGAGCGGCGCTACAAGCTCATGAGCAAGCTCGGCGTGCGCCAGCTCTCGGGCTACAACCGCAAGATCGAGGAGGCGGCCGAGCGCCAGGAGAAGATCCCCAATCCCTTCAGCCTGACCCCCGAGGAGCCCGAGCCGCTGGAGCGGCTGCCCCACATCGTCGTCGTCATCGACGAGCTCGCAGACCTGATGATGGTCGTGGGCAAGAAGATCGAGGAGCTCATCGCGCGGCTGGCGCAGAAGGCGCGCGCGGCGGGTATCCACCTCGTGCTGGCCACGCAGCGCCCGAGCGTGGACGTGATCACGGGCCTCATCAAGGCCAACATTCCCACGCGGCTGAGCTTTCAGGTCTCCAGCAAGATCGACAGCCGCACCATCCTCGACCAGATGGGGGCCGAGGCGCTGCTCGGCCAGGGCGACATGCTCTACCTCGCGCCGGGCACGGGCGTGCCCGTGCGCGTGCATGGCGCCTTCGTCTCCGACGAGGAGGTGCACCGCGTGGTGGAGTACCTCAAGAGCCAGGGCGAGCCCAACTACGTGGAAGGCCTGCTCGAAGGCGGCACCGTCGATGGCGAGGGCGAGGCCGGCGGGGACGGCGCGGGAGCAGCCGGCGGCGAGAACGACCCCATGTACGACCAGGCGGTGGCCGTGGTGCTGCAGCACCGGCGCGCCTCGATCTCCCTCGTGCAGCGGCACCTGCGCATCGGCTACAACCGGGCGGCGCGGCTCCTCGAGCAGATGGAGCAGTCCGGCGTCGTGTCGGCGATGGCCACCAACGGCAACCGCGACATCCTGGTGCCGGCGAGGGCGGAGTGATGAGCCCCTGCCTGCAACCATTGCGCCGTGCGCCCGCTGTCTGGCTGGTGGTGGCAGGGGTGCTGCTGGCTCTGCTCGTGCTGCTGTGGCCGGCCCCGGCGCGGGCCGATGGCTTGCAGTCGCTGCGCAGTTTTGTGCGCGAGGCCTCGAGCGGCCGCGCAGCCTTCACGCAGACCGTGACCTCGCCCGACGGGGCGCGCCGGCGCGTGTCCACCGGCACGCTCGAGTTCCAGCGCCCCGGGCGCTTTCGCTTCCAGTACGCCAAGCCCTTCGAGCAGCTCATCGTGGCCGACGGTACCCGCGTGTGGATCCACGATCCGGAGTTGAGCCAGGCCACCTCGCGCCCGCTGGCGCAGGCCCTGGGCCAGACGCCCGCGGCGATCCTGGCCGGTGGCTCGCTGGAGCGCGACTTCGAGCTCGCTGCGCTGCCTGCCGAAGGCGGGCTGGAGTGGGTGCAGGCCCTGCCGCGCGACAAGGACGGGCCGATCCAGTCGCTGAGGGTGGGTTTCCGCGGCCAGGAGCTGGCGGTGCTCGAACTGCGTGACAGCTTCGGCCAGCGCTCGCGCCTGGAGCTGCGCGAGCTGCGCCTGAACGTGCCCGTTACGCCCGGGGCCTTCCGCTTCACGCCGCCGCCGGGGACGGACGTGATCGAGCAGTGAACGCGCCCGGTCGTCCGCAGGCGCACGACGCGCAGCGCCACGCCCGAAGGGGGCCTGATTGACCGAGC
The DNA here is from genome assembly GCA_044237995.1 of Rubrivivax sp. Lineage (GTDB taxonomy): Bacteria > Pseudomonadota > Gammaproteobacteria > Burkholderiales > Burkholderiaceae_C > Rubrivivax. The sequence continues at coordinate 6,351 of JBIIED010000150.1, forward strand.
CTGCGGTTCCGCTGGCCGAGCGCCTGCGCCCGGCCACGCTGGAGGAAGTGATCGGGCAGCGCCACCTGCTGGCGCCGGGCAAGCCGCTGCGCACGGCCTTCGAGGCCGGGCGGCTGCACTCGATGATCCTGTGGGGGCCCCCCGGCGTGGGCAAGACGACGCTGGCGCGGCTGCTGGCCGGTGCCGTGCGCGCCGAGTTCATCGTGCTGTCGGCCGTGCTCGCTGGCGTCAAGGACATCCGCGAGGCGGTGGAGCTCGCGCGCCTGGCGCGGGCCCAGGGGCGCGCCACCATCGTCTTCGTCGACGAGGTGCACCGCTTCAACAAGGCGCAGCAGGACGCCTTCCTGCCGCACGTGGAGTCGGGCCTGTTCACCTTCATCGGCGCCACCACCGAGAACCCTTCCTTCGAGGTGAACGCGGCGCTGCTGTCACGCGCCAGCGTGTATGTGCTCCAGCCGCTGTCCGAGCCCGAGCTGCTGGAGCTGCTCGAGCGGGCCCTTGTGCGCACGGAGGCGCCGCCCATGACGGCCCCGGCGCGCGCGCAGATCGTGGCCCACGCCGATGGCGATGCACGGCGGCTGCTCAATGCCTGCGAGATCGCGGTCGAGTCGGCCGCGGGCGAGTCGGCCATCGACGAGGCCGTGCTCGAGCGGGCGCTGGGCGCGCTGCTGCGCCGCTACGACAAGGGCGGCGACCAGTTCTACGACACCATCTCGGCGCTGCACAAGGCCGTGCGCGGCTCCGACCCCGACGCGGCCCTGTACTGGTTCGTACGCATGCTCGACGGCGGGGCCGACCCGCGCTACCTGGTGCGGCGCATGCTGCGCATGGCCAGCGAGGACATCGGGCTGGCCGACCCGCGCGCCCTGCGCCTGGCGCTGGACGCGGCTGAGGTCTACGAGCGGCTGGGTTCGCCCGAAGGCGAGCTGGCCCTGGCGCAGGCGCTCGTCTACCTGGCGGTGGCGCCGAAATCCAACGCCGTGTACGCCGCGTGGAACCAGGCGCGCGAGTGGGTGCGGCGCGACGGCACGCGCCCCGTGCCCGAGCGGCTTCGCAACGCCCCCACGCGGCTGATGAAGGATCTGGGCTTCGGCCGTGGCTACCGCTACGCGCACGACGAGGCCGGTGCCTTCGCCGCCGGCGAGCGCTATCTGCCCGACGGGATGCCCGAACTGCGTCTGTACGAGCCGGCGCCGCGGGGCCTGGAGATCCGCATCGGCGAGCGCCTGGCCGAGCTGCGCGCGGCCAACGCGCAGGCGCGCGCCAAGCCAGCCGACGCTGCCGAGGGCGGGCAGGCGCCGCCGCGGCGACCCTGACCATTGCAGCCACAGGGGAAGCCCTGCGAGGCGGGGGAGGGTGTCCTGCCTACAATCGCCGGCTTGCCGCCCCTCGCGCCATCGGCGCCTTGAACCGCCCTTTCGGCGCCGCCCGCATGGAAACCTTCATCCAGCAGATCATCAACGGCCTCGTCCTGGGCAGCATGTATGCCCTCGTCGCGCTGGGCTACACGATGGTCTACGGGATCATCAACCTCATCAACTTCGCCCACGGCGAGGTGCTGATGGTCGGGGCCCTGACGAGCTGGATGGTGGTCAGCGCGCTGGCCGGAACCGGCTGGCCGGGCTGGCTGCTGATGCTGATCTCGCTGGGCTGCGCCATCGTCGTGTGCTGCGTGCTGAACTTCGCGGTGGAGAAGATCGCCTACAAGCCCTTGCGCAGCGCGCCACGGCTGGCGCCGCTCATCACTGCCATCGGCGTGAGCCTGCTGCTGCAGACATTGGCCATGATCCTGTGGAAGCCCAACCCGAAGCCCTACCCGCAGTTGTTGCCCACCGAGCCGATCGACCTGGGTGGGCCGGTCATCACGGTCACGCAGATCCTGATCCTGGTCGTCACTGCCCTCATCCTCATGGGCCTGCTGTGGCTCGTGCACCGCACGCAGCTCGGGCGGGC
>JBIIED010000151.1:0-8196 GCA_044237995.1 Rubrivivax sp.
TCACCGAGGCGATCACGAAGAAGCCGCACGCGGTGCTGCTGCTCGACGAGATCGAGAAGGCTCACCCGGACGTCTTCAACGTGCTGCTCCAGGTGATGGACCACGGCACGCTGACCGACAACAACGGCCGCAAGTCCGACTTCCGCAACGTCATCATCGTCATGACCACCAACGCCGGTGCCGAGACGATGAACAAGTCGACGATCGGCTTCACGAACCGGCGCGAGCAGGGCGACGAGATGGCCGACATCAAGCGGCTGTTCACGCCCGAGTTCCGCAACCGGCTCGACGCCATCGTGAGCTTCCGCGGCCTGGACGAGGAGATCATCCTGCGGGTGGTCGACAAGTTCCTGCTGCAACTCGAAAGCCAGCTCGGGGAGAAGAAGGTGGAGGCCACCTTCACCGACGCGCTGCGCCGTCACCTGGCCAAGAAGGGATTCGACCCGCTCATGGGCGCGCGCCCGATGCAGCGCCTGATCCAGGACACGATCCGCCGCGCCCTGGCCGACGAGCTGCTCTTCGGGCGGCTCACGGACGGCGGGCGACTCACGGTGGGCGTGGACGACAAGGGCGAGGTGACGCTCGACATCCAGCCGCCCAAGAAGAGCGATCGCTCGAAGGCGGAAGTCACGGCCGCCTGATCGGCCCCGGGAGCCGAGGGCGCGGGCGGGGGGCTTTCAGCCCTGCGCCGGGTCGTCGGCGGCCGGGGGTTCGGCCGCCGGGTCCTGCTGGTAGAAGTGCCGCAGCAGTTCGTAGAGCCGTGGGTGCTCGCCCAGCAGCAACCCCGGCGAGACGAAGAAGGCTTCGCTCGCCACCGCGAACAGTTCCTCGGGCGCCTGTGCGCCATACGGATCCAGGGCGGTCTCGACCCCGGCCTCCACGGCCTGGGTGAAGCGCTCGAACTCGGCGTCCATCGTCTCGACCCAGCGGCTGCGCGGCAATCCGGGCGGCAGGCCCGGGACCCCGTCGGTCACGCCGTCGGCCATGTCCAGCACGTGCGCGAACTCGTGGATCACGACGTTGTAGCCCCGGCTGGCAGATGCGCCCGCGCCGCGCACGTCACGCCAGGAGAGCATCACCGGCCCGCCCTCGAGCGCCTCGCCCGACAGCACTTCCTCGTACTCGTGCCACACACCGCTTTCGTCCTCGTGCTGACGCCGCGCGCGGGCCTGGCCGGGGTGGACGACGATCCCGACGAAGCCGTCGTAGCGCGGCAGGCCCAGTTCGAGCACCGGCAGGCAGGCCTGTGCGGCGATGGCCACCGCGATGTCGTCGGTGACGACCAGCCCGTGCGCACCCGTGAACTCCTTGCGGTCAAGGAAGAGGCTCGTCATCCGGCGCAGGCGGGCCTCGCGCTCACCGTGGCGCGGCAGGAAGGCAAAGCGCTTGAGGGTGCGGCGCCACAGGAGGTCGGGTATGGCGCGGCGCTGCAGCGCGCTGCGCTCGCGCCAACGCTGCCAGGCGTCGCGCCAGGCGGTGATCACGGCCCGGCCACGCGTAGGCGGGACAGCCCGGCCGCGCTCCAGCGCAGCACGTCGCCGCGCGGCTGCGGGCCGTCGAAGTCCCAGTCGGACAGGACCCACCGCTCGCGCCCGGCGCCCAGGTCATGGCGCGCGGGACGGTGGGTGTGTCCGTGCACGAGGGTGCGTGCGCCGCAGTGCTCCAGGGCGGAGGCTACGGCGTCGCGGTCAAGATCCGCCCACAGCTCGGGGTCGGGCAGGCTGAGCTTGCGTGCCTGGCTGGCCTGGCGAATACCCGCTGCCACCTTGGCACGCTCGGCCAGCGGGAGCCTGAGGAAATCGAACTGCCAGGCAGAGCCTCGCACCTGCGCGCGAAAGGCCTGGTAGGGCGCATCCTCCAGGCACCAGGCATCACCGTGGGCCAGCAGCAGCCGCGTGCCGAAGCCTTCCAGCACCGCAGGGTCGGGCAGGGGCTCCATGGGCACGTCGAGGTGAGCCTGCTCGCCCACGAGGAAGTCGCGGTTGCCCGGCATGAAGCCCAGCCGCCGGGTGCGGGCCGATTCGCGCAGCACCTCCAGGCAGCGGGCCTCGAAAGTCCCGGCGCGAGCATCGTCTCCGATCCACAGCTCGAACAGGTCGCCCAGGATGAAGACAGCCTCGGCAGGCGTTCCCAGCATGTGGGCGCACCAGGCCTCGAAGGTGCGGGGGGCGTCGGGCCGCAGGTGGACATCCGACAGGAAGTCCACCGCGCGGCAGTGCGCCCCCAGGGCGATCACCGGCGCGGCGGCGCCTGACGCCGCCGGCGGCGCCACGCTCACTCGACGACGACTGCGCGCTCGATCGTCACCGGCTCGAGCGGCACGTCGTCGTGGAAGCCCTTGCGCCCCGTGCGCACGGCCTCGATGCGGTCGACCACGTCACCACCGGAGACCACCCGGCCGAACACCGCGTAGCCCCAGCCCTGTGCGTTCTCGGCACGAAAGTCCAGGAAGCCGTTGTCCACCGTGTTGATGAAAAACTGCGCGGTGGCCGAGTGCGGATCGGAGGTACGCGCCATGGCCAGCGTGTGCCGCTGGTTGCGCAGGCCGTTGGCGGCCTCGTTGCGGATGGGCGCGCGTGTGGGCTTCTGGCGCATCTCGGTGTCCATCCCGCCGCCCTGGACCATGAAGCCCTTGATCACGCGGTGGAAGACCGTGCCGTCGTAGTGGCCCGATCGCGCGTAGGCCAGGAAGTTCTCGGCGCAAAGCGGCGCCTTGTCGGCATCGAGTTCGACGCGTATCACGCCAGCGGAGGTATGGAGGTCGACTTGGGGGTTCATGGAAAGGTTCTCAGTTCTCGACAGTGGCCTTGACGATGGTGACGGGCTTCAGGGGGACGTTCTGGTGCGGCCCGCGCGAGGCGGTGGGCACGACGCGGATGCGGTCGACGATGGCCATGCCGTCGACAACCTGGCCGAAGACCGCGTAGCCCTGCCCGTCGCGCGAGTTGGCGGCGTCCAGGAAGGGGTTGTCGACGACGTTGACGAAGAACTGGGCCGTGGCCGAATCGGGCACGGCAGTGCGCGCCATGGCCACGGTGCCGCGCACGTTGTTCAGCCCGTTGCGTGCCTCCAGCGGGATGGGGGGCCGGGTGGCCTTCTGGGTGAGCTGCGCATCGAAGCCGCCGCCCTGGATCATGAAGTTCTCGATGACGCGGTGGAAGACCGTGCCGTTGTAATGCCCGGCGCGCACGTACTGCAGGAAGTTCTCGACCGTCCGCGGGGCCTTGTCAGCCTGCAGGGCGATGACGATGTCGCCTTCGGAAGTCTGCAGGCGCACCTTCTGTGCCCAGACCGGCAGTGCGGCGAGCAAGAGTGACAGGACCAGGGCGGCTCGGGTGGGCAGGCGCATGGGCGAAAACTCCTGGGGTCAAGCGATGTCGTGACAGGCCGGAAGTGTCGCTCATCGGGCGGGCATCCCGATCTCTCGGGCCAGCCGCAGCTTGCGGGCGAGATCGGCATCCGGTTCGCGCCGGCCGGGGGCAGGGCCCAGGCTCTCCCACAGCCGGACGGCCAGGCGCACGTAGACCTCGCCCAGGTTCTCGCGTGCCTCGCGGTGCGTGGGGTCCAGGCGCAGCGCGGTCTCGAGGGCGGCGCGGGCGTCGTCGAGCCGGCCCTGCGCCGCGCGCAGCACGGCCAGGTTGTTGTACGGCTCGGCAAGCTCCGGGAACTCCTGCGTGAGTGCCGTGTAGACGTCGACAGCCTCCTGCGAGCGGCCGATCTCCGCGAGCAGCACCCCGCGGGCAAAACGCCAGCGGGGCTCGCGCGCCTGCTCGGGGGTGATGCCTTCGAGCCGTGCCAGCGCAGCCGCCGGATCGCCCGCGCGCATGAGGCGCTGGACCTCGAGATAGGGATCGGCGGAACGGGTATCCGGCGCCGCGCGGACCGTGGAGGCCGAAGGGGCGCCGCCAGCCGCGGACGCGGGCGCCACGCCCAGGGCGCAGATCAGCGCGAGACAGGCTCCGGACAAGCTCCGGAGGCCGGCCCGGCGGGGGAGGGCAGTTGCGTCGATCACCGGGCAGGCGCCGCTATACTGGACCGTCGATTCTATCGGCACGCCATCGCCAGCGACCGGCACACTTGTTGGCACTCTGCAGGCATCAACCTGCCTTGATCGGCCCCGCGGGCCGGAGCCAGTTCCCCGCGTACGCCCGGCGCGACGTCGCGCTGCCCCGCCTCTTCCAGCATGAGCCTGAACGTCTACAACACGCTGTCGCGCAGCGTCGAGCCCTTTCATCCCCTCGAAGCGGGGCACGTGCGCATGTACGTGTGCGGCATGACGATCTACGACCTGTGCCACGTCGGCCACGCGCGAATGATGATGGCCTTCGACATCGTCTACCGCTGGCTGCGCGCGAGCGGCTACCGCGTGACCTACGTGCGCAACATCACCGATATCGACGACAAGATCATCCGCCGCGCCCAGGAGCGAGGCATCACGATCCGCGCCCTGACCGACGAGATGATCGCCGCGATGCGCGCGGACATCGGGCAGCTGGGCATCGAGGCACCCACGCACGAGCCGCGGGCCACCGAATACGTGCCCCAGATGCTCGATCTCATCGCCAGGCTCGAGCAGCGCGGGCTGGCCTACCGCGCGGCTGACGGTGACGTGAACTTCGCGGTGCGGCGCTTCGCCGGCTACGGCAGGCTCTCGGGCAAGAGCCTGGACGAGTTGCGCGCCGGCGAGCGAGTTGCCGTGGCCGACGCCAAGGACGACCCGCTGGACTTCGTGCTGTGGAAGGCCGCCAAGCCCGAGGAGCCCGAGGACGCCAAGTACGCCGGGCCGTATGGCGCGGGCCGGCCTGGATGGCACATCGAGTGCTCGGCAATGAGCTGCGCGCTGCTGGGCGAACCGTTCGACATCCACGGCGGCGGGATGGACCTGCAGTTCCCCCACCACGAGAACGAGATCGCGCAGAGCGAGGGCGCCAGCGGCCGGCCCTTCGTGCGCTACTGGCTGCACAACGGGTTCCTGAACGTCGACGACCAGAAGATGTCGAAGTCGCTCGGCAACTTCTTCACCATCCGCGACGTGCTGGGCCGCTACGACGGCGAGACGGTGCGCTTCTTCATGCTGCGCACCCACTATCGCAGCCCCTTCAACTTCAGCGACACCAACCTCGACGATGCGCGCAGTGCGCTGCGGCGCCTGTATGGCGCGCTGGAGGTGGTACCGGCGCAGCCGCTGGAGGCGATCGACTGGACGCACGAGGCCGCGGCACGCTTTCGTGCGGCGATGGACGACGACTTCAACACGCCGGGCGCCGTGGCCGTTCTGTTCGAGCTGGCGGCCGATGTGCACCGCAGCCGCTCCCCCGAGGCGGCGGCCTGGCTGCGCACGCTTGCCGGAGTGCTGGGCCTGCTGCAGCAGGATGCGCGTGCGTTCCTGCAGGCGGGATCGGGCCTGTCGGAGCAGCAGGTGGCCGAGCGCATCGCGGCACGTGCGCAGGCCAAGCAGGCCCGCGACTACGCACTGGCCGACCGCATCCGGGCCGAACTGGCGGCGCAGGGCATCGAGCTCAAGGACGGGCCGCAGGGCACGACCTGGGTGCGGGCCTGAGCGCAGATGGCTTCGGGACTCTGCGCCGCGCCGTCCTTCTGGGACGAGGCCTGCCGGCACCTCGGGCGGCGTGACCGCGTGCTCAAACGGCTGATTCCGCAGTTCGGGGAGACTCGGCTGACGGGCCGGGGCGATGCGTTCGCCACGCTTGCGCGTTCGGTCGTGGGCCAGCAGATCTCGGTGAAGGCGGCGCAGTCGGTCTGGGAGCGCTTTGCGGCCCTGGCTGGCGCGGGCGCGCCGGCAGTCGACCCTCAGCGCGTGCTGCGCCTGTCGACGCAGGACATGCGCGCAGCGGGCCTCTCCGTGCGCAAGGCCGAGTATCTGCTCGACCTCGCCCGCCACTTCGACGAGGGCAGGGTGCATGCGGGGCAGTGGGCATCGATGGACGACGAGGCGATCATTCGCGAGCTCGTGGCGATCCGCGGCATCGGGCGCTGGACGGCCGAGATGTTCCTGATCTTCCACCTGATGCGCCCGGACGTGCTGCCGCTGGACGACCTGGGCCTCATCAAGGGGATCAGCCTGAACTACTTCAGCGGCGAGCCGGTGTCCCGGGCGGAGGCCCGCGAGGTGGCAGAAGCCTGGGCGCCGTATCGCAGCGTCGCCACCTGGTATCTGTGGCGCAGCCTGGACCCCGTGCCGGTAGACTACTGAGCAGACGAGGGGCGCGGGCTTCACCACGGTTGACGCTGCGCGATGGAGCATCGATGGGCAAGAAACACTTCCTGGAGTTCGAGCAGCCGATCGCCGAGCTCGAGACCAAGATCGACGAGCTGCGATACGTGCAGAACGAGTCGGCGGTGGACATCTCCGACGAGATCGAGCGCCTGGGCCAGAAGAGCCTGCAGCTCACCAAGGAGATCTATGCGAGCCTGTCGCCCTGGCAGGTGACGCAGATCGCGCGCCACCCGCAGCGCCCGTACACGCTGGACTATGTCGAGGAGATCTTCACCGACTTTCAGGAGCTCCACGGCGACCGCGCGTTCGCGGACGACACGAGCATCGTGGGCGGGCTCGCGCGCTTCAACGGCCAGCCATGCGTCGTCATCGGCCACCAGAAAGGGCGCGACACCAAGGAGCGGGCCGTGCGCAACTTCGGCATGCCGCGCCCGGAGGGCTACCGCAAGGCGCTGCGCCTGATGCGGCTGGCCGAGAAATTCCGCCTGCCCATCTTCACATTCGTCGACACGCCAGGGGCCTACCCGGGCATCGGCGCCGAGGAGCGCGGCCAGAGCGAGGCCATCGGCCGCAACATCTTCGAGATGGCCCAGCTCGAGGTGCCCATCATCACCACCATCATCGGCGAGGGCGGCTCGGGCGGCGCCCTGGCCATCAGTGTGGCCGACCAGGTGCTCATGCTCCAGTACGCGGTGTACTCGGTGATCTCCCCCGAGGGATGCGCCTCCATCCTGTGGAAGACGGCCGATCGTGCACCCGATGCGGCCGAGGCGCTGGGCATCACTGCGCACCGGCTCAAGGCGCTGTCGCTGATCGACCGCATCGTGAGCGAGCCGGTGGGCGGGGCGCACCGCGACATCAAGGCCATGGCCTCGCAGCTGCGCCGTGCCCTGAATGACGCCTGGCGACAGGTGAGCGACCTGCGCTCGAAGGAACTGCTGGAGCGCCGCTACGAGCGGCTGATGGCCTACGGGCGCTTCACGGACACGCGCGCAGCCTGAGGAAGGCCCCGGCGCGATGCGCAGTGTCCTGGCCGTGGCCGCCAGCGGCGGTCGCGACTCCACTGCGCTCCTGCACGCGTGTGCACGGGCTGCGCGCGCCACGGCCTTGCAGGTGCTGGCTCTGCACGTCCACCATGGGCTGATGCCGCAGGCCGATGCCTGGGTGCGGCACCTTTCGCGGCAGTGCACCCGATGGGCTCGAGCCGGGTTGCCAGTGGGGCTCCGCGTGCACCACCTGCAGGGGTCGCCGCGGCCGGGAGACAGCGTCGAGGCCTGGGCCCGGCGCGAGCGCTACGACGCGCTGGCCCGGATGGCCCGGGATGCCGGTGCCTCATGCGTGCTGCTGGCCCATCACCGCACCGACCAGGCCGAGACGGTGTTGCTGCAGGCATTGCGCAGCGCAGGGGGCGCCGGCATGGCTGGGATGGGCGCTCGGCGCGAGCACGCGGGCGTGCAATTCCTGCGCCCGTGGCTCGACCAGCCCCGCTTGGCCATCGAGGCTTATGCGCGAAGGCACCGGCTTGCCTACGTGGACGATTCGAGCAACGCCGATCCTCGCTTCGCGCGCAGCCGCCTGCGCACCGCGGTCTGGCCCGCGCTGACAGCCGCCTTTCCGCATGCCGAGGCGGCATTGGCAGGTGCGGCGCGCCGCCTGCACGAGGAGCACGCCTGCTCAGTGGACCTGGCCCGGCTCGACCTCACGCGCTGCGAGGCGCCGGCTGGCGGACTGGACGCGCGCGCCTGGGGCACGTTGGCCCCGCACCGGCAAGCCAACCTGCTGCGTCTGTGGCTGGGCAGGCAACTCGAGGCTGGCGTGCCCGACTCCCTGGTGGAGCGACTGGTGTCGGAGCTGCCCGCGGTGCGGGGGCGAGCACGCTGGCCGGCCCCGGGCGGTTCGCTGTGCATGAGCAAGGGCGTGCTGCACTGGGTGCCCGATGCAGGCCTGCCGGGCTGGGA
>JBIIED010000152.1:0-8131 GCA_044237995.1 Rubrivivax sp.
GGCGTCACGCTGCACGCCGACGGCTCGGTGAGCGTGGACGACGACGGCCGCGGCATCCCCTTCGGCCTGCACCCGGAGGAGGGTGTGCCAGTGGTGGAGATCGTCTTCACGCGGCTGCATGCGGGCGGCAAGTTCGACAAGGGCTCGGGCGGGGCCTACAGCTTCTCTGGCGGCCTGCATGGCGTGGGGGTGAGCGTGACCAACGCGCTCGCCAGGCGGCTGCAGGTCACGGTGTGGCGCGAGGGGCAGGTGGCGAGCCTGGCGTTCTCCGGCGGCGATGTGGTCGAGCCGCTGCAGCAGCGTGCCCGTGCATCGGGCGACCGGCGCCAGGGCACCTCGGTGCGTGTGTGGCCCGATGCGCGCTACTTCGAGAGCGTGGAGCTGCCGCGCGGCGAGCTCGTGCACCTGCTGCGCAGCAAGGCGGTGCTGATGCCCGGGGTCACGGTCACGCTGGCGGTGGAGAAGGCCGGCGCGAAGGAGGCCGAGACCACCACCTGGCTCTACCAGGGCGGCCTGCGCGACTACCTGCTCCAGGGGCTGCCGGCCGACGCGGTGATCCCGCTCTTCGAGGGTGCGCAGTACGCCAGCGGCCAGGAGGCCGAGAACGTCGCCGAGGGCGAGGGCGCAGCCTGGTGCGTGGCCTTCACCGAGGAGGGGCAGGCGCTGCGCGAGAGCTACGTGAACCTCATCCCGACGGTGGCCGGCGGCACGCACGAGGCGGGCCTGAAGGACGGCCTGTTCGCCGCGGTCAAGGGCTTCATCGAGCTGCACGCGCTCTTGCCCAAGGGCGTGAAGCTCATGCCCGAGGATGTGTTCTCGCGCGCGAGCTTCGTGCTCTCGGCCAAGGTGCTCGACCCGCAGTTCCAGGGGCAGACGAAGGAGCGGCTCAACAGCCGCGACGCGCTGCGGCTCGTGTCGAACTACGTGCGCCCGGCGCTCGAGCTGTGGCTCAACCAGCATGTGGAGCACGGCAGAAAGCTCGCCGAGCTCGTCATCCGCCAGGCCCAGGCGCGCCAGCGCGCGGGGCAGAAGGTGGAAAAGCGCAAGGGCTCAGGCGTGGCCGTGCTGCCCGGCAAGCTCACCGACTGCGAGAGCCGCGACACCACGCTCAACGAGGTGTTCCTGGTGGAGGGCGACTCCGCCGGCGGCAGTGCCAAGATGGGGCGCGACAAGGAGACGCAGGCCATCCTGCCGCTGCGCGGCAAGGTGCTCAATTCGTGGGACGTGGAGCGCGACCGGCTCTTTGCCAACACCGAGATCCACGACATCGCGGTGGCCATCGGCGTGGACCCGCACGGCCCAGCCGACGAGCCCGACCTGTCCGGCTTGCGCTACGGCAAGGTATGCATCCTCAGCGACGCCGACGTGGACGGCTCGCACATCCAGGTGCTGCTGCTCACGCTCTTCTTCCGCCACTTCCCGCGCCTCATCGAGCGCGGCCACGTGTATGTAGCCAAGCCTCCGCTCTTTCGCGTGGACGCGCCAGCGCGCGGGCGAAAGCCTGCGGCCAAGATCTACGCGCTCGACGAAGGCGAGCGGCAGGCCACGCTCGACAAGCTGCGCAAGGAAGGCGCGCGCGAGGGCAGCTGGTCGATCAGCCGCTTCAAGGGCCTGGGCGAGATGAGCGCCGAGCAGCTGTGGGAGACCACGCTCAACCCCGACACGCGCCGGCTGCTGCAGGTGGCCTTCGGGCCGCAGGGGCCGCAGGGGGTGACGGAGCTGCTCAACCGGCTCATGGGCAAGGGCGAGGCGGCGGCGCGGCGCGAGCTCATGGAGCTGCGTGGCGACGCCATCGAGGTGGACATCTAGCGTGGGCGCGCCTCGCGTACGGCTGCGCCCGACGCTCCTGTCGGACCTGGGCTTCGTCGGCACGGTGGAGACCGATCCGGCGAACCTGCCCTTCATCACGCCCTGGGAGCGCACGCAGCACGAAGGCGCGGTGCGCTTCCCGGACTTCCGGCACTTCATCATCGAGACCGCACCCGACTGGTCGCACGCAGGCTTCGTGATCCTGCAGGGCTGCCGCAGCCCGCACGGCAGCGTGGAGCTCAAGCGCCTGGTGCTGCAGCCCAAGGGTCAGGGCCTGGGGCGCGCCTGCGTGCGCCAGTTGAAGGCAATGGCCTTTCGCGAGCTGCGCGCGCACCGCTTCTGGCTCGACGTGAAGGTGTCCAATGAGCGCGCGCGCAGCCTCTACGACTCCGAGGGCTTCTTCGAGGAGGGGCGTCTGCGCGAGAGCGTGCGCGTGCGGCTGGCCGGCGCCGACGGCTACGACAGCCTCGTGGTGATGAGCATGCTCGACCGCGAGTACCAGGCGCGCCTGGCGCTCGGCCAGGAAGAGGCGCACTGAGCCGGGTGCGAGCCTGGCCGCGTCAGATACCCGACTGCCCATGTACCTGCAGCACTTCGGCTTCCAGCGCGAGCCCTTCTCGATCGCGCCCGACCCGCGCAGCCTGTACCTGGGCGAGGGCCACGGCGAGGCCCTGGCGCACCTGTTCTATGCCGTCACCTGCGGCGGCTTCGTGCTGCTCACGGGGGAGATCGGCAGCGGCAAGACGACGCTTTGCCGCGCCTTCATCGAGCAGGCGCCGCGGCGCTGCAACATCGCGCTCGTGCTCCACCCGCGCCAGCAGCCCGAGGAGCTGCTGCGCACGGTGTGCGAGGAGTTCCGTGTGCCGCTGCCGGCCGAGCCGGGGTGCAAGGCGCTGGTGGATGCGCTCAACGCCTTCTTGCTGCGCACGCATGCGGTGGGCCACCGCAACCTCGTCATCGTCGACGAGGCGCAGGCGCTGCCGCCAGCCTCGCTCGAGCAGCTGCGCCTGCTCACCAACCTCGAGACCGCCGAGGGCAAGCTGCTGCAGGTGATCCTGATCGGGCAGCCCGAGCTGCGCGAGATGCTCGCGCGACCCGAGCACGAGCAGGTGTCCCAGCGCATCGTGGCCCGCAGCCACCTGCGCGCACTGGACTTGGCGCAGACCACCGAATACGTGCGCCACCGTCTCCAAAGCGCCGGGCGCGACCCGTCCGGCATCTTTCACGACGAGGCCCTCTGGCGCGTGCACAGCCTGACGCGCGGCGTGCCGCGGCTGGTCAACGTGCTGTGCGACCGCGCCCTGCTGGGCGCATTCGCGGCCGGGCGCTGGGACGTGGATGCCGCGCTCGTGGAGCAGGCAGCGCGCGAAGCCTTCGGGCCGTGGCACGTGCGCGGCCGCGCCTGGGTGATGCGCCATCGCGCGCTGCTCACCGGAGTGGCCATCGGGCTGGCAGCCGGGGTGGTGCTGGCGCTCGCCTGGCTGGGCCGGCGGGCCGGGTGAAGGGGAGGGCGCTGCCGTGTCGCTGATCTTCGAGGCGCTCAAGAAAGCCGATGCCGCGCGCGCGCGCATGCAGGGCGGCCAGCCGGCGCTCCAGGAGGAGGTGTTGGCGCGCTCGGCGGCGGCCAGCCCGGTCTCGGTCTTCGACCCGCAGGCACCGCTGCGCCCGGCCGCTCCGCCAGCGTGGGCCCGGCCGCGGGTGGCCATCTGGCTCGTGGCCGGCGTGGTGGCTCTGGGTGTGCTGATGCTCGTCTTCGGGCCGGCCCGGCGCGATGGCGCGGCTGTGCCTGCAGCTGCTCCGGGCGGACCGGGCTCACCCGGCGCACCGGGCCAGTCCACCCCGGCCGGCGGCCCCGGTGCCACACCCGCGCCGATGGCGTCACCCGCTCCCGCTCCGGCTCCTGCGCCCGCCCCGTCACCGCTTCCCGCGCCGCCGCCCGCCCGGGAGGCCGCGGCCCGGCCGCCCGCCAAGGCCGCACCGGTGCCTCAGCCGGCAGCCAAGTCGGCCCCTTCCTCACCCCCGCCAGCGACCCAAACACCCCCTGCCTCGCCACAGCAGGCGACGAAGGGAGCCTCGCCGCCCCTGCCTGCCCGGTCGGCCTCTGCGGCGCCAGGCGCCACGGCAGCCGCGGCCACGCCGGCGGCACCGGCCCCGGCCGCGGTGCCGAACCTGGCCGATCTCCCGCCTGACCTGCGTGCGTCCATGCCGCGCCTGAGCGTGTCCGGCGCCGTCTATTCGCCCGATCCTTCGGCGCGCATGCTGCTGGTCAACGGGCAGGTGCTGCGCGAGGGCGACACCGTGGCCCCGGGCCTCGTGCTCGAGCGCATCGGCCCGCGCCAGGCGGTGCTGTCGTGGCAGGGCACCCGATTCCAGATGAAGCTCTGATGCCTCCTCCTTCGATGAACGACCTCTTCGATCCTCCCCCGGCCGCGCCCGCCGCCCCGGGCGACGCCGTGGCCCTGGCCGACTACGCCGAGCGCGCCTACCTCGAGTACGCGCTGAGCGTGGTCAAGGGCCGCGCCCTGCCCGATGTGTGCGACGGCATGAAGCCCGTGCAGCGCCGCATCCTGTACTCGATGCACCGCATGGGGCTGGCCTTCTCAGGTGCCTCGGGCGCCAAGCCGGTCAAGAGCGCGCGCGTGGTGGGCGACGTGCTCGGCCGCTTCCACCCCCACGGAGACCAGGCCGCCTACGACGCGCTCGTGCGCATGGCGCAGGACTTCTCGCAGCGCTACCCGCTCGTGGACGGCCAGGGCAACTTCGGCAGCCGCGACGGCGACGGCGCGGCGGCGATGCGCTACACCGAGGCGCGGCTGGCCCCGATCGCGCGGCTGTTGCTCGACGAGATCGACGAGGGCACGGTTGCCTTCCAGCCCAACTACGACGGCTCCACCGAGGAGCCACGCCAGCTGCCCGCGCGGCTGCCGGTGGTGCTGCTCAACGGCGCCTCGGGCATCGCGGTGGGGCTGGCCACCGAGGTGCCGAGCCACAACCTGCGCGAGGTGGCGGCCGCCGCGGTGGCGCTGCTCAAGGACGAGCGCCTGAGCGACGAGGCGCTGTACGCGCTGCTGCCCGCGCCCGACTTCCCGGGCGGCGGCCAGATCATCAGCCCCCAGGCCGACATCCGCGCCGCCTACGCCAGCGGCCGAGGCAGCCTGAAGGTGCGCGCGCGCTGGAAGATCGAGGACCTCGCGCGCGGGCAGTGGCAGCTCGTCGTCACCGAGTTGCCCCCCGGCACCAGCACGCAGAAGGTGCTCGAGGAGATCGAGGAGCTCACCAACCCGAAGGTCAAGGCCGGCAAGAAGGCCCTCACGAGCGAGCAGACGCAGCTCAAGGCCAGCGTGCTGGCGGTGCTGGAGTCGGTGCGCGACGAGTCGGGCAAGGATGCTCCCGTGCGCCTGGTCTTCGAGCCGCGCAGCCGCGCCGTGGAGCAGGCCGAGCTCGTCACGACGCTGCTGGCCCAGACGAGCCTGGAGTCGAGCGCGCCCATCAATCTCACGATGGTGGGGCTCGACGGCCGCCCGACGCAAAAGAGCCTGCGCGAGATGCTGTCGGAGTGGCTGGCCTTCAGGCAGCAAACGGTGCAGCGCCGCACCCGGCACCGGCTCGACCGCGTGCTCGACCGTGTCCATGTGCTCGAGGGGCGGCAGCTCGTGCTGCTCAACATCGACGAGGTGATCCGTATCATCCGCAACGCCGACGAGCCCAAGCCTGCGCTCATCGAGCGCTTCGCCTTGAGCGAGCGCCAGGCCGAGGACATCCTGGAGATCCGGCTGCGCCAGCTCGCACGCCTGGAGGCGATCCGCATCGAGCAGGAGCTCGCGCAGCTGCGCGAGGAACGCTCGAAGCTCGAGGAGATCCTGGCCAGCCCGACGGCGCTCAAGCGCACGCTCGTGCGCGAGATCGAGGCCGACGCCAAGGCCTTCGGCGACGCGCGCCGCACGCTCGTGCAGGAGGAGCGGCGCGCCGTGGCCGAGGTGCGCGTGGTCGACGAACCGGTGACGGTGGTGGTGAGCCTCAAGGGCTGGGTGCGCGCGCTCAAGGGCCACGAGGTGGAGGCCGCGACGCTGCCCTTCAAGCCCGGCGACGCGCTCTACGGCGCCTTCCGCTGCCGCAGCATCGATACCCTGGCGGTGCTGGGCAGCAACGGCCGCGCCTACAGCGTGGCCGTGGCGCAGCTGCCCGGCGGCCGGGGCGATGGCGCGCCCATCACGAGCTTCATCGACCTGGAAAGCGGCACGCAGCCGGCGCACTACTACGCGGGCGTGGCCGACACGCGGCTGCTGCTGGCGCACACGGGCGGCCTGGGCCTGCTGGCGCACGCAGGCGACCTGCACGGCCGCAACAAGGGAGGCAAGGCCTTCCTGAGCCTGGAAGAGGGCGAACAGCTGCTGCCGCCGGCCGTGGTCGCCCCCGCGCACCGGCAGGTGGCGTGCCTGGCGCTCGACGGGCGGCTGCTCGTGTTCGCACTCGACGAGCTCAAGCTGCAGGCCAACGGCGGCCGCGGCCTGACGCTGATGGACGTGGACGCCAAGGTGCCGCTGGTGTCAGCCTGCACCTTTGCCGACGTGCTGCAGGTGGCCGGCACCGGGCGCGGCGGCAAGGACAAGCTCGAGGAACTGCGCCCGGCGGGGCTGGCCGCCTACAGCGGCAAGCGCGCGCGCAAGGGGCGCAAGGTGGAGGGGTTTCCGAAGCCGATGCGGGTGGCGGCTGGGGGTTGAGGGGCGGGTGATGGGCGCCGACCTGCGGCCGCTCGGCGGCGGGTGCTGTCGGTCAAGGCGGTACATCGGCCGCCCGCTTCTGGCCAGGAGGAGTCGTTCGCGGTAGGCGGCTTCCTGGAAGCCTGCGTGCCCGCTTCGCGATGCCAGCAGTTCGCCACAGTCGAGCAGAACATCGACGCGCGCGAAAGGTCGTCCAACTAATCCCAGGACGTTTCGGGATCCAGATGTCGCGCCAACTCCATGGCGTCGTGCAGCACCCGACCGATCACGACCAGGGAGGGTTCAGTGCGGTACACGAGGAAGTGGCGAGGCCTGCGGACAAGCTCCACACCGGACCTGACGTGGGTTCGGCTTAGTCGCAGGTGCCACGACCGGACCCCTGCGCCGAGTTCGGGCCGCGCGATGCTGCCTGGCCTGCCGGGCTGGCTCGCCACGTCGCGAAGCGCGGCCACGACCAGGCTCTCGTAGCGACGTCGAGCCGCCTCGCCCAGCTGCTCGTGGGTCCACGCAAGGATGTCCAGGACGTCACCCTGCGCAGCTTCCGACAGCCTGTAGCGCAACATCAACTCGCGGTCTTGGCGCGCCGGGCAGCGCTACGCCCCAGCTGCCCGATGAAGTCTTCGAGCTGATCATCAGCCACATCCACGTACCGACCGGCGGACACATCGGCCCAACCCTGACGCGCCGCTTGCTTGAGGGCCTTGAGTTTGGCGTTCTCCAGGCGCTCTCGCTCCTCGATGAGTCGAAGCCCTTCGCGCAGAACCTCGCTGGCGTTCTGGTAGCGCCCGGACTGCACCAAGCTTTCTACCATCTGCTGTTGACGATCACTGAGCACGACGTTCCGAGTAGGCATGGCATGAACTCCGAAGAAGGCGAGCGGCAAGCCCGCCTGGTCGATATTGGCAGTTTATGCCATTGACGGCTGACCGAGGGCCTCCTGGTCCCACCGGCACCTCCCGGGCGGTCGGAACAGACGTCGGTGGGACGGCAACGGGTCGGCAGTGACCTGTCGAGCCGATGATGAGCGATCGTTCGACCTCGCAGGGACGAGGTTTGGCGTGGGTGGAAGGGTCTGGTCCTCCGGCCGCAACCGCGGTGGCCGGCATCGTCAGCCGTACCCCTGTAAGCGGCCGGAGGTGACGTCGCCCGTTGCGAGCCCGAACGACAGCAAGGTTTCCGAAACCGTAAGTTCGAGGGCCGGCGGCGACCGGCAGCAACGGCTGCAGAACGACCTTTGGCCATCCACGGTGGCAACGTGTGTCGTGGGTTGAGGCCCGTCGGTCGTGTCAGCAATCCCGTCGCCCGCACCCGTCATGCAGAGTGACGATGCAGGTCGTTGGGCTCGGTCGGGTTATCAGGCCTGCCAGACCCCATAGCCAGCCTCGCGAAGCGCGATGGCCAGCTCCACCTCCATCTCGCGCGCAGCCTCATAGGGCATCGGGTTGTAGACCTCGTACAGCGCCGGCAGCAGACGCAGGCCGTAGAGCTGCACGAAGCGATTGGCCCTGAAGCCAGCCTTGTGCTTGTCGAAGCGAAGGTCCGGATCGGTGCCTGTCATGCCGACATAGACCAGCGGCTTGCCGAGCTGGTGGTCGGGGTTG
>JBIIED010000009.1:0-28502 GCA_044237995.1 Rubrivivax sp.
GCTTGCATCTGGTGGTGGGGCATCCGGCTCGTGCGCCGCAAAGGGCTGACGCACGCACCAAGTCTAGGGCCGTGCCTCCCGTCTTCAACGCGGCATCGGTGTTGACGGGCGGTCGAGTCGCGGGTAAGTACTACAAGCGCGAACTGCCCAACTACCAGGTCTTCGACGAACGCCGCTACTTCGTCTCGGGCCGCGAGGCTGGCCACGGCCCGCTCGTCTTCGAGGTCGACGGCCTGCGCCTGGGCGTGCTGATCTGCGAAGACGCCTGGCTCGAGGAGCCGGGCGAGGCGGCGCGTGCGGCCGGCGCCCAGGCCCTGTGCGTGCTCAACGCCTCGCCCTTCCACCTCGACAAGCCTGCAGAGCGCGAGGCCCGCATGGCCGAGCGCGCGCAGCGCCTGGGCCTGCCGCTGCTGTACGCCCACCTGGTGGGCGGGCAGGACGAGGTGGTCTTCGACGGAGCGTCCTTCGCGGTGGACGCCACCGGGCGGCTGTGCGCACGATCTCCGATGTTCGAGGCGGCGCTGGATATCGTCGAGCTCGACGCGTCCGGCCGGGTCCGGGGGCCGCTCGTGCCGCTGCCCAGCCTCGAGCAGCAGGCCTGGTCCGCGCTCGTCACGGGGGTGCGCGACTACATCGGCAAGAACCGCTTTCCCGGCGCCATCATCGGCCTGTCCGGTGGCATCGACTCGGCCCTCGTGCTCGCGATCGCGGTGGATGCGCTTGGCGCGGCACGCGTGCGCACCGTCATGATGCCCTCGGCCTACACCGCCGACATCTCCTGGATCGATGCGCGTGACATGGCCGCTCGCCTGGGCGTGCGCTATGACGAGATTCCGATCACGCCCATGTTCGAGGCCTTCGAGCGCAGCCTGGCGGACCAGTTCGAGGGATGCGCCCAGGACGCCACCGAGGAGAACATCCAGGCGCGCATCCGGGGCACGCTGCTCATGGCGCTTTCCAACAAGACCGGCTCGATCGTGCTCACCACCGGCAACAAGAGCGAGATGGCCACCGGCTACTGCACGCTCTACGGCGACATGGCCGGGGGCTTTGCCGTGATCAAGGACGTGGCCAAGACCCTCGTGTACCGTCTGGCCAACTGGAAGAACGCGCAGCCCGTGCCGCTGGCCGACGGCAGCATCGGCCCCGTGATCCCGCAGCGCATCATCACGCGCGCACCCTCAGCCGAATTGCGACCCGACCAGACCGACCAGGACAGCCTGCCGCCGTACGAGGTCCTGGACGCGATCCTTGCCCTCTACATGGAGGAAGACCGTTCGGTGGAAGAGATCGTCGCGGCCGGCCACGACCCGGCCGCGGTCGAGAAGGTCACCCGCCTCATCAAGATCAACGAGTACAAGCGCCGCCAGGCACCCGTAGGCATCCGGATCACCCACCGTGCCTTCGGTAGGGACTGGCGCTATCCCATCACTTCCGGCTTCCGTGCTTGAATGGTGGCCGGCACCCATCCACCGTCGCAGGGTCTCACGCCATGAAGCAGATCACCGCCATCATCAAGCCCTTCAAGCTCGAGGAAGTCCGCGAGGCGCTCGCCGACGTCGGCGTGTCCGGCCTGACGGTCACCGAGGTCAAGGGCTTCGGCCGCCAGAAGGGCCACACGGAGCTCTATCGCGGCGCCGAGTACGTGGTGGACTTTCTGCCCAAGGTTCGGGTCGAGGTGGTCGTGAGAGAGGCCGACGTCGAACGCTGCATCGAAGCCATCGTGAAGGCCGCGCGCACGGGCAAGATCGGCGACGGCAAGATCTTCGTCACGCCCGTGGAGCAGGTCGTGCGCATCCGCACCGGCGAGACGGACGAAGCAGCCGTCTGACGACACTGCCCCGCAAGCGCCTCATATCCGGCGGAAATCCTCCGGGCCGGCGGCCTGCCGGGCCAGCGCCTCGAGTTCGTCGAGCAACGGGGCGACGTTCTCGCCTGCACGCAACGCCTCGAGCTGTGCCGACGACAGGAACCCTTCGCTGACGGTGTGCCGCATGAAGGCCAGCAGCCCGTCGTAGAAGCCGGCCGCGTTCAGCAGCCCGATGGGCTGGTCGTGGTAACCGAGGTGCCGCCAGGTCCACACCTCGTAGAGCTCCTCGAGAGTGCCGATGCCTCCGGGCAACGCCAGGAACGCATCGGCGCGCTCGGCCATCGCCTGCTTGCGCTGGTGCATCGTGTCCACCACAAGCTGTTCGTGCAGGGACAGGTGTGCCACCTCGCGCTCGAAGAGCGTCCGCGGGATCACCCCCACGACGCGGGCGCCGTGGGCGAGGGCGGCGTCAGCCAGCGCACCCATGAGGCCGACGTTGCCACCACCGTAGACGAGCTGCCAGCCGCGCTGGCCGATCTGCCGGCCGACCTCCTGCGCTGCCTTCAGGTAGCCCGGCTGCAGCCCAGGGCGCGAGCCGCAGTACACGCACAGGGAAAAGCGGGTGTCCTTCATGCGCCCGATTCTGCCGCAGGCCCGCTTCCACCGGGCGCGGGGCGGGCGTCCACGAGGCGCGTGCCGGAGAGCCAGTCGTGCACGTACTGGCGACCGGGAAGCAGGCAGGCCAGGGCGACGTTGGCGAACACGCCAGCAGCCAGCCAGAGGCTGACCCGCCCACCGTCGGTGTGGCCGGCCAAGCCCGCGCCGGCCAGCGCCGGAAGGAACCAGAGCCAGCTCAGCAGGAAGCGACCTGCGGCGCGACGCTGCGAAAGCGCGTGGCCCTGGCGGTCGACGAGCCGCAGGTGCCAGGTCTTCATCGCCAGCGTCTGCCTCCCGGCCGACCAGAACCAGGTGAAATAGATGCCCAGAACGAGAAACACGAATGCCTGAAGGCCGTGCTGGCCCTGCAGCGCGTGCCGCTGCTGGGTGAGCGCGCCGTACAGGTAGCCGGCGAGCACGACCACGCCAAAGAGCAGCATGCCCTCGTAGACGAAACACGCCAGTCGGCGTGCGAAGCCCGGCGCCTTGACGGGGGCGCTGGCAGGAATGGGCTCACCGGTGGAACCGGCGGGACCGGATGAGGAGGCCCGCCTCACCTCAGGAAGAAGGCGGCGACGCGGGCGCAGCCTCGGGTTCGGAGGCGGCGGGGGCCGGAGCCGGGGCGGGCGCCACAGCAGGCAGGGTCACCACGGCCGCCGCCTGCGGCCCTCGAGTGGGCAGCAACGTCGTGGGGTCGACGAAATCGCGCGTGGCGGCGATCTTGGGCAGCCCGGCCTGGTTGTGCTTTGGGGGGGTGGACGGGCGTGAGACCAGGGTGGTCGAGGCGCCCGGCTTGGCCTGGACGATCGTCGGGCTGACCGGTCGGGTCGATGGCCCCGGACCGGGCGCCGGAACCACGTTCTGCTTGGCCACCGGCCCGGCACCGGGCCGGGCATTCTGGCGCGCCGCCGCGGCCTGGGCGGTCGGGGCCGATGCAGCGGCCTGCGCTGCCAGCGCGCGGCGCTCCTCGGTCGGCAGTGCCTGGTAGGCCTCCCAGAGCGCCTGCCGTTCCTGGGCCGGGATCTGGCGTGACTCCTGAAACTGCATCCGGGCCCGGCCACGTTCGGCCGGCGTCATTCGTGCCCATGCCGCCATTCTTTCCTGCACCCGCTCGCGCTCGGCCGGTGTGAGGGAGGCAAAGCGCTGAACCACTTCGAGCCACTTCTGCTTGCGTCCGGCGTCGATGGTCGACCAGTCCTGGCGCAACGGGGCGAGGGCGGACTGCTGCGCAGGTGTCAACGAGGACCAGGCCGGCCCTTGCTCGGCGGCGCGGGACGCAGCCGGGGAGGGTGGGGCCGTGGAGGACGAGGGCTGCCTGCCGGCCGGAGCCTGGGCGGCACAGGTCAGCGCCGCGCCCAGCATGCAGGCCGTCACCGCGCGCAGGAGGGTCCTGATCACGGCAGCGTGCGCTTCAGGAACTCGGCGAAACCGGGGTCGGTGTAGGCGGCCGGGGGGAGCTCGTCGGCCAGCAGCACCGCGTCGACCTCGGCGGCCGCGTGGATCTGCTGGCTGCGGTGCACCTGGCCGATGAGATAGAAGCCGCCCACGAGCACAAGCAGGGGCACCAGCGAGGCCACTCGCCACGGCCAGGGCAACCCGCGCAGGGCGAGCGTGCCGTCGCGCTGCGAGGCTGCCTGCTGCACCGCAGTCACCCGTGCCGCGCGCAGTGCCTGCTCGCGGGCGAAGCGCAGGCGCTGGGTGATGTCATGCGGCAGAGCCTCGCCCCCCGCGTCGAGGCGGCGAACAAGGCGATGCGCGAACCGGTCTTGCGGGTCGGGGAGGGGGGAGGGCGACGAAGA
This sequence comes from Rubrivivax sp., assembly GCA_044237995.1. Taxonomy (GTDB): domain Bacteria; phylum Pseudomonadota; class Gammaproteobacteria; order Burkholderiales; family Burkholderiaceae_C; genus Rubrivivax. The sequence continues at coordinate 4,267 of JBIIED010000009.1, forward strand.
CACTGTGCGATCCACCGATCAGAGGCTGATTCCCTTGGCCCTGAGCGCCAGCGCCAGGGCGTGCACGGCTCGGGAGCAATGCGTCTTCACGCTTCCTTCCGAGCAACCCATGGCCAGCGCCGTCTCAGCGACGTCGAAATCCTCCCAATAACGCAGAAGGAAGGCTTCGCGTTGACGTGCCGGCAAATCAGAGAGGGCCTCTTCGATGGCTTGCAGTGTCTGGCCGCGTGCCAAGGTGTCAGCGGGCGTGTCGCCCTCCGATCCGGCGGCGACCATGAGCGACTCCAGCAGGTCGTGGTCGGACCCTTCGTCGGATGCACCCTCCAGGTCGGAAAAATTCGCGACGGCGGCCTGGCGAACTTTCTGGCGCCGGAACCAATCCATCGTCGCGTTGGACAGGATGCGCTGGAAGAGCATCGGCCATTCGGCGGCCGGGCGGTCAGCGTAACGCTCGGCCAGGCGGATCATTGCGTCCTGGACGATGTCCAGCGCCGCGTCGTCATCGCGCACCGTAAACGCGGTGCGCTTGAACGCCCTGCGCTCGATGCTTCGCAGGAATTGCGAGAGTTCTTGCTCTGAAGCCAAGGGCAGGATGACCGGGCGGGCGGGTCGGGGCGGGCGCATTATGCCGCTGCGGCGGGCCTTCCCGGCCAGCCAGCGGCACCGTGCAATAATGTGCGCTCGCACAAACGTTTCTTGGGTCGCAACGCTACGCACCGACAGCGGTACGTCGCATTCTGATCGCGCAGGCACCGAGCACGCCTCACGAGGGCGCCGGGAGGTGCACCGAAGGCATTTCGTCAGAGAAATTCACTGAGGTTCAACATGGACATGGCTGCAGCGGAAGTCAAGCGTGCCGCATCGGCACAACCGCAATCCCCCGATTCCGACCCGAACGGGTCCGAGATCATCGTTCGATGCCTGCAGGCCGAAGGCGTTAAGTACGTCTGGGGTTACCCGGGCGGGGCGGTGCTCTACATCTACGACGCCCTGTACAAGCAGGACACCATCGAGCACGTACTCGTGCGCCATGAGCAGGCGGCCGTGCACGCGGCCGACGGCTACGCCCGGGCCACGGGCGACGTCGGCGTGGCGCTCGTCACCTCCGGCCCCGGCGTCACCAACGCCATCACCGGGATCGCCACCGCCTACATGGACTCGATTCCGATGGTGATCCTCACCGGCCAGGTCCCCACGCCTGCGATCGGTCTGGATGCCTTCCAGGAGTGCGACACGGTCGGCATCACCCGCCCCATCGTCAAGCACAACTTCCTCGTCAAGGACGTGCGCGACCTGGCCGAGACGATCAAGAAGGCCTTCCACATCGCACGCACGGGGCGCCCCGGGCCGGTGGTGGTGGACATCCCGAAGGACATCTCCCTCAAGGTCTGCCCCTTCCATTACCCCGAGAAGGTGCAGATGCGCTCCTACAACCCGGTGCGCAAGGGTCACGCCGGGCAGATCCGCAAGGCGGTGCAGTTGCTGCTGGCGGCCGAGCGTCCCTACATCTACACCGGCGGCGGCGTGATCCTGGGCAACGCCTCGGCAGAACTGCGCGAACTCATCGACCTGCTGGGCTATCCCTGCACCAACACGCTGATGGGCCTGGGTGCCGTTCCGGCCTCGCACCCGGGCTTCCTGGGCATGCTCGGCATGCACGGCACCTACGAGGCCAACATGACGATGCAGCACTGCGACGTGCTGCTGGCGGTGGGGGCGCGCTTCGACGACCGCGTGATCGGCAACCCGCGCCACTTCGCGCAGGTGGAGCGCAAGATCATCCACGTGGATATCGACCCTTCGTCGATCTCCAAGCGCGTGAAGGTCGACATTCCGATCGTCGGCGACGTGCGCGAGGTTCTGCAGGAGCTGATCGTCCAGATCCGTGACGCCCAGTCACGGCCCGACTCCCAGGCGCTGGCAGCCTGGTGGAAGCAGATCGGCGAGTGGCGCGGCCGTGAGTGCCTGCGGTATCGCCCGAGTGACGAGGTCATCAAGCCGCAGTTCGTGGTGGAGACTCTGCATCGCCTCACGCGCGGCAGCGATGCCTACGTCACCTCCGACGTCGGCCAGCACCAGATGTGGGCGGCCCAGTACTACGGTTTCGAGGAGCCGCGCCGCTGGATCAACTCCGGCGGGCTGGGCACCATGGGCGTGGGCCTGCCCTACGCGATGGGCATCAAGCTGGCGCGCCCGGATGCGGATGTCTTCTGCATCACGGGCGAGGGCTCGATCCAGATGTGCATTCAGGAGCTCTCCACCTGCCTGCAGTACCGCACGCCGGTGAAGATCGTCTCGCTGAACAACCGCTACCTGGGCATGGTGCGGCAGTGGCAGCAGCTTGACTACGGCGGGCGCTATTCGCACAGCTACATGGACGCGCTGCCGGACTTCGTCAAGCTCGCCGAGGCCTACGGGCATGTCGGCATGCTCATCGAGCGGCCCGCGGACGTCGAGCCCGCGCTGCGCGAGGCAATCCGCCTCAAGGACCGCACCGTGTTCCTGGACGTGCGCACCGACCCCACCGAGAACGTCTGGCCGATGGTGCAGGCCGGCAAGGGCATCTCGGAGATGCTGCTCGGATCCGAGGACCTTTGAAGCGCCGGTCGCGTGCGCTGCAGCTGGAGAGGGCCCACCCGGCCCTCGAAGGCCGAGGCTCCCGCGGCACGACATTGCGCTGATCCACCACCCACCTGTTACAGCCGACCAGCCGGCCAAGACGGGTCGACCCACCGGTCGACCGCGCGCGAGGAGCCGGCCGAGGAAGCACCATGAAGCACATCATCGCTGTCCTGCTCGAGAACGAACCCGGCGCCTTGTCGCGTGTCGTCGCACTGTTCTCTGCGCGCGGCTACAACATCGAGAGCCTGACCGTCGCACCCACCGAGGATGCCTCGCTGTCGCGCATGACGATCGTGACGGCAGGCTCCGACGACGTCATCGAGCAGATCACCAAGCACCTCAACCGCCTCATCGAGGTGGTCAAGGTGGTCGACCTCACGGAGGGCAGCTTCACCGAGCGCGAGCTCATGCTGCTCAAGGTGCGTGCCGTCGGCAAGGAGCGCGAGGAGATGATGCGGATGGCCGAGATCTTCCGGGGCCGCATCATCGACGTCACCGACAAGGCCTACACGATCGAGCTCACCGGCGACTCCGCCAAGCTCGATGCATTCCTTCAGGCCGTCGACCGAGCCGCGATCCTCGAGACGGTTCGCACAGGCGCCTGCGGCATCGGGCGCGGCGAGCGCATCCTCCGCATCTGAATTCCACCCCCACTTTTCACGCAGCAGAGAGCAACACCATGAAGGTTTACTACGATAAAGACGCCGACCTGAGCCTCATCAAGGGCAAGAACGTGACGATCGTGGGCTACGGCTCGCAGGGCCATGCGCACGCGCAGAACCTCAACGACAGCGGCGTGAAGGTCACGGTCGGGCTGCGCCGCGGCGGCGCCTCCTGGGCCAAGGTGGAGAAGGCCGGCCTGAAGGTCGCAGAGGTGGCCGAGGCGGTCAAGAGCGCCGACGTGGTCATGATCCTGCTGCCCGACGAGCAGATCGCCTCCGTCTACAAGAACGACGTCGAGCCACACATCCGCGCCGGCGCGTCCCTGGCCTTCGCGCACGGCTTCAACGTGCACTACGGGCAGGTCGTTCCACGCGAGGATCTGGACGTGTGGATGGTCGCTCCCAAGGCGCCTGGCCACACGGTGCGCAGCACCTACGCACAGGGCGGCGGCGTGCCTCACCTGATCGCCGTGCACGCCGACCGCAGCGGCAAGGCGCGCGACCTGGCGTTGAGCTACGCCGCCGCCAACGGCGGTGGCAAGGCCGGCATCATCGAGACCAACTTCCGCGAAGAGACCGAGACCGACCTCTTCGGCGAGCAGGCCGTGCTGTGCGGCGGTACGGTGGAGCTCATCAAGGCGGGCTTCGAGACCCTCGTGGAGGCAGGCTACGCGCCGGAGATGGCCTACTTCGAGTGCCTGCACGAGCTCAAGCTGATCGTCGACCTCATCTACGAGGGCGGCATCGCCAACATGAACTACTCGATTTCCAACAACGCGGAGTACGGCGAGTACGTGACCGGCCCGAAGATCGTCACCGACGAGACCCGCGCCATCATGCGCCAGGCCTTGCGCGACATCCAGACGGGCGAATACGCCAAGAGCTTCATCCTGGAGAACCGCGCCGGCGCACCCACACTGACCTCACGTCGGCGCCTGATGGCCGAGCACGAGATCGAGGTGGTGGGCGAGAAGCTGCGTGCGATGATGCCGTGGATCAAGGCCAACAAGCTCGTTGACCGCAGCCGCAATTGAGCGCGGCAGGGGCAGCGGGCGTGGGCCCTAGCCCTGCCCGGCGCTGAGCGCCTGCCCCGACCCGGACGCGAACGTGGACAACCCGCTCGAGACTACCCCCCGCCAGCCCCGAAAGGGGCTGTACGTGCTGCCCAACCTGTTCACGATCGCCGCGCTCTTCGGCGGCTTCTATGCGATCGTGATGGCCATGAACGGGCGCTTCGAGCAGGCCGCGCTCGGCATCTTCTGTGCCATGGTGCTCGACAGCCTGGACGGGCGCGTGGCCCGCATGACGAACACCCAGAGCGCCTTCGGCGAGCAGATGGACAGCCTGTCGGACATGGTGTCCTTCGGCGCTGCGCCGGCACTCGTGATGTACGAGTGGGCCTTCCGCGGCCTGGGTCGATGGGGCTGGCTGGCCGCCTTCGTGTACTGCTCGTGTGCGGCGCTGCGCCTGGCGCGCTTCAACACCAACATCGGCGTGGTGGACAAGCGTTACTTCCAGGGCCTGCCGAGCCCGGCGGCGGCTGCACTCGTGGCCGGCTTCGTGTGGGTGCTGGAGGATTTCGGCCTGAAGGGCTCGCGCGAGGCGGGGGTGCTGGCGTGGGGCGCATTCGCCATCACCCTGTACGCCGGTCTCACGATGGTGACCAACGTTCCCTTCTACAGCTTCAAGGACGTGAGCCTGAAGCGCTCGGTTCCCTTCATCGTCATCGTTGCGCTCGCGTTGATGATCGCGGTCATCAACATTCACCCGCCCGCCGTGCTGTTTGCCCTGTTCTGCATCTACGGGCTGTCGGGCTACGCCGTGTATGCCTGGCGCCGCATGAAGGGCAGGCCCGTGAGCGTGATTGCCACCTCCACCGATGAGCCGGACGAGGCGGGGCTGCATCGCTGAGCGTTTCGCCCCCTGTCGCCGCCCGTCGACCCCCTTGCGCTGAGCTGCCATGACCGACAAGCTGATCATCTTCGACACCACGCTGCGCGACGGTGAGCAGTCGCCAGGCGCCTCGATGACGCGAGAGGAGAAGCTGCGCATCGCGCGCCAGCTCGAGCGGCTGCGCGTCGACGTGATCGAGGCCGGTTTCGCCGCCGCCAGCCAGGGCGACTTCGAAGCGGTGAGGGCCATCGCCGGCGTCGTGAAGGACAGCACCGTGTGCTCGCTGGCGCGTGCCAACGACCGCGACATCTCGCGCGCCGCCGAGGCACTGCGCGCGGCCTCGCGTGCACGCATCCACACCTTCATCGCCACGAGCGACCTGCACATGGACAAGAAGCTGCGCATGACGCGCGAGCAGGTCCACGAGCAGGCCGTGCTCGCGGTGCGCTTTGCGCGCAACCTGTGCGACGACGTGGAGTTCTCGCCCGAAGATGGCTACCGCTCCGACCCGGAGTTCCTGTGCCGGGTGCTCGAGTCCGTGATCCGGGAGGGCGCGACAACGGTCAACATCCCCGACACCGTCGGCTATGCGATCCCCGAGCTCTACGGCCGCTTCATCGCCGACCTGCGCGCGCGGGTCCCCAACTCGGACAAGGCAATCTGGTCCGTGCATTGCCACAACGACCTGGGCATGGCCGTGGCCAACTCCCTGGCGGGCGTGAAGATCGGCGGGGCACGCCAGGTCGAGTGCACGATCAACGGCCTGGGCGAGCGCGCCGGCAACTGCTCGCTCGAGGAGGTGGTGATGGCGGTGCGCACCCGGCGTGACCATTTCGGCCTGGAGGTCGGCATCGACGCCACGCAGATCGTCCCGGCCTCGCGCCTGGTGGCCCAGACGACAGGCTTCGTCGTTCAGCCGAACAAGGCCGTGGTGGGGGCCAACGCCTTCGCGCACGCCTCGGGCATTCACCAGGACGGCGTACTCAAGGCGCGTGACACCTACGAGATCATGCGCGCGCAGGACGTGGGCTGGTCGGCCAACCGGATCGTGCTGGGCAAGCTCTCCGGGCGCAACGCGTTCAAGCAGCGGCTGCAGGAACTGGGCATCAGCCCGGAGTCCGAGGCGGAACTCAACGCTGCCTTTGCCCGCTTCAAGGATCTGGCTGACCGCAAGAGCGAGATCTTCGACGAGGACATCATCGCGCTCGTGGGCGACGAGAGCGTCACGGCTGAGCAGGAGCACTACCGGCTGCTGTCGCTGGCCCAGCATTCCGAGACGGGCGAGCGCCCGCACGCGCGGCTGGCTTTCGCCGCCGGTCCGGCCGAGTTCCACGTCGAGAGCGATGGCAACGGGCCCGTGGACGCGAGCCTGAAGGCGATCGAGTCCGAGGTCAGGAGCGGTGCGGAACTGCTGCTGTACTCCGTCAACGCAATCACCTCTGGCAGCACCGAGTCCCAGGGGGAGGTCACGGTGCGGCTGCAGCACGCGGGCCGGGTGGTCAACGGGGTGGGCGCCGACCCCGACATCGTGGTGGCTTCGGCCAAGGCCTACCTGGCGGCCTTGAACAAGCTGCGCAGCAAGGCCGAGCGCGTTGCAGCACAAGGCTGAGGTTTGCCCTACAAGTTCTTGATCTTGCGTTGATTTTTCGCCTCGCCTACACTGGTCCCTTCGTTTGCGAGGGACAGGCTTTGCGAGAGTCGGCCAGTGTTGTGAGGCGCCCCCTGCGCCCGTCCTTGTGGTTCGCCCTCGGCTGCATCGTTGCGCTGGTGGGATCGACCAACGTCTGGGCTAACCGCGACGCAGAACGATCGCCCTCCGGCGCGCGTGCGGAAGGTGCGCGCCCGGCCTCGGCCACTGCTTCTCGACGCCAGGCAGCCACGCCCGCGAGGCAAGCTGCAGCGAAGGGCAAGGCGGTGTCTGGCGCCTCGGCTTCGTCGGCCCGGCGGGCCTCCGTTCCCCAGCGCCCCTCGGCAGGCCAGCGCGCCGGCCTGCACGCAACGGACGACCCTCTCTCGCTGAAATCCAGCGTCGCACTCGTGATCGACCAGGACACCGAGCAGATTCTGTTCAGCAAGAACCCCGAAGCCGTGCTGCCCATCGCCTCGATCACCAAGCTCATGACGGCGCTCGTGGTGGTGGAGGCCGCGCTGCCTCTGGACGAGCGCCTGGCCGTCACCCAGGACGACGTCGACGTCTTCAAGAGCACGGGTTCGCGGCTGCGCGTGGGCACCTCGCTCACCCGCGGCGAACTGCTGCACCTCGCGTTGATGGCCTCCGAGAACCGGGCGGCGCACGCGCTGGGGCGCACCTACCCGGGCGGCCTTGCGGCCTTTCGCGAGGCCATGAACGCCAAGGCCTCGCTGCTGGGCATGCACCACACGCAGTTCGTCGAGCCCACGGGCCTGTCGAGCGACAACCGCTCATCGGCCACGGACCTGGCCCTTCTGGTGCGCGAGGCCGCACGGCATCCCATCATCGGAGACCTCTCCACCACCCCGGATCTGAAGATGGCGCTCGGTTCGCGCCAGGTGGCCTTCCGCAACACGAATGGCCTGGTGCGCAATCCCGCGTGGGAAATCGCGTTGCAGAAGACGGGCTACATCTCCGAGGCTGGCCGCTGCGTCGTGATGAAGGTCCAGACAGCCGGGCGCAACCTCATCATGGTGCTGCTCGATTCAGCCGGCCGCCACGCTCGCATCGGGGACGCCGAGCGCCTGCGCGCCTGGGTCTCGCACGCCGTGCCCGGCTCCGGCTCGGCAGCTTCGGAAGGCAAGATCTAGCTGGCTGGCTAACGCAGCCCGGAGCCTTGCCAGCCCAGGCCAGAGGAGATCTCGGCTGCCGTCGCGCGCAGGTGGTCGAGCCAGCTGTCTTCTAAGCGATCCGCAGGTGCGGAGATCGACAACCCGGCTGCGAGCTTGCCCTGGTCGTCGTAGATGCCAGCAGCCATGCAGCGCACGCCCAGTTCGAGTTCCTCGTTGTCGCGTGCACATCCGTGCGCCCGCACGGACGCGAGTTCGCGTTCGAGGACGCCGAGTTCGGTGATGCTGTTGCGCGTGTGCCCGGCCAGGCCCGTCCGCGTGGCGTATGCGCGCACACGCTGCAGGTCATCCTGGGCCAGGAAGAGCTTGCCCACAGACGTCAGGTGGAGCGGGGCCTTGCCGCCGACTGTGCGTACCACCTGCATGCCGGATCGTTCGCTGAACACGCGCTCGATGTAGACGATCTCGTCACCCTGGCGCATCGACAGGTTGACGGGCTGGTGGGTCAGGCGGTGCAGTTCGCGCATCGGTGCGATGGCTGCCTGGCGCACATCGAGTCGGGCCTTGACGAGATTGCCGAGTTCGAGCAACCGCATGCCGAGCCTGTAGGTGCCTGGCTCGGGGCGCTCGACCAACCGACCCACGGTCAGGTCGTTCAAGATACGGTGGGCGGTGGAGGGATGAAGGCCCGTGCGCTCGCTGATGTGCTTGAGCGAGACCGGATCCGGTTGCGAGGCGAGCACGTCCAGCAGCGCGAAGGTCCTTTCCAGAACCTGAATGGCGGGTGCGGTTGCTTCCTTGGTGGGCATCGGTCAACGTCGGTTGCGAATCTCATTTTGCATCGCGAAAGAGCTTGCTGCATAGTGGTATCTCAACCGAAGTGGCAGGCAGCCGACATTCCGGAGCGCACGGCGCCCTCGAGCGTGGCAGGGTAGGGCCCGGCGACATAGTCTCCTGCTGCCACGAGCCCCGGCTCGATCAACTGCGGGGGGCGTATCAACCCCGCGACACACCGGAAGGTCGCGCGCCGCTCCGCGATGCAGGCCCGCAGGGTTGGACGAGCCGCCGCTTCTGGGCTGCCTACCAGGGCGCTGGCTGCCTGCGCCATCACCGCCTCGGTCAGCGGCCCGCTGCCCGCCTCGAGCCACGGCGCGGCTCCGCTGACCACGAACGTGAAGCGCCCCGGGTTCGCGCCCAGGGCCCCGTGGTCGAAGGCGAATTGCGCCGGCCCCTCGGTGAGGCTCACCATGGGGCGTGCCAGCCGGGCACCGGGGCAGTCCAGCACCACGGTGACGATCGGCTCGTGGCGCAGGGCCGGCAGCTGTGAGGCCCATCCGGGTGCGTGCGGCAGCGCCAGCCGCGCTGCCTCGTGCGCGCTGCAGGCCAGCACCACACCGTCGAAGCGCGTGCCCTGCACGCTCCAGCCTCCCCGCGGCTCACGCACGAGCTCGTGGATCCGGGTGCGCGGTGCGAGCGATGCCCCCCGGCTGCCCAGCCAGGCCCATGCCGGCTCTGGCAGCAACTCCCCGAGCGGTCGCCGCGGCAGCAGCAGGTCGGCGCAGCCGCGCTCGCCAAACAGCCCGTCGCGCAGGACCGTGAGGAAGACCTGGGCGCTGGCCTCCGAGGCTGGCGTGTTCAGGGCCGCCACGCACAGCGGTTCGATGAGCTCGCGACGCACAGTGGGCGGCAGGCGGCTGCACAGGGCCTGTACCGTTGAGCCGGCGGGAGCTCGAAAGCGTGCCGCAGCCCAGCCTGCGCCAGCCTGCAGCAGGGCCAGCCGGTCGCGCAGCGACCAGCTCGGGTGGGCCCACACCGCGCGCAGGAAGGCAAGGGGGGCCGGGCCCGGGCGCAGCGCCAGGCCGTGCCCCCGCGCATCCACCATCGCAAGCGGCTGGCGATGCAGCACGCGCTCGGGGTCGACGCCCACCTGCCGCATCAGGGCCAGGGTCTCGCGGTAGGCGCCGATCAGGATGTGCTGACCGTTGTCCAGCACCTCGGCGTCGTGGAAGACGCTGCGTGCCCTGCCGCCAGGGGCCGTCGCCATCTCGAAGAGCGCAACCGTGTGCCCTCTGAGCGTGGCGTGCACGGCCGAGGCAAGGCCGGCCCAGCCTGCGCCGATGATCGCCAGGCGCGCCATGATCACCCGCTCAGCGGTCGCGCCACTGTGTGCGCGCGGCGATCCAGAGCTTGCGCAGCGGCGTGAGCGCGATGCGCTGGTGCAGCACCTGAAAGCCCGTGGCCTCGATCTCGCGCAGCAGCGTGCGGTAGATGTGCGCCATCATCAGCCCGGGCTTCTGGGCACGGCGGTCGCCCTCGGGCAGGCACGCAAGCGCCTCTTCGAAGGTTGCGTGGGCGCGGGCCGCCTGGTGGCGCATCAGCGCGTCGAAGCGCTCGCTGTAGCCCCAGGGCGCCTCGCGTCGCAGGATCTCCTCGGCCTTCACGCCGAAGCGGCCGAGCTCGTTCATGGGAAGGTAGATCCGGCCACGCCGCGCGTCGTCCCCCACGTCACGAATGATGTTGGTGAGCTGCATCGCCAGCCCCAGGCGGTGCGCGTAGTCGACCGTGGCCGGCTCCGTGCGGCCGAAGATTGCGCTGGCCACCTCGCCGACGACCCCAGCCACCAGGTGGCAGTAGCGCGCCAGGCCCGGGAAGTCCAGGTAGCGGGTCTGCTGCAGGTCCATCTGGCAGCCCTCGATGACGGCCTGGAGGTGGCGCGGCTCGATGCCGAATTCGTCGGCCAGCGGCATCAGGGCCTGCATCACCGGGTGCGTGGGGCGCCCACCGAAGGCCGACTGCACCTCGGTGGCCCACCATGCCAGCTTGGCCGCCGCGACGCCAGGGTCGGTGGCCTCGTCGACCACGTCGTCCACCTCCCGGCAGAAGGCGTAGAAGGCGGTGATGGCGGCGCGGCGGCGCGGCGGCAGGAAAAGGAAGGCGTAGTAGAAGCTCGAGCCGCTGCGCGCGGCGCGCTCCTGCACGTACTGCTGCGGTGTCATGCCGATTGGCCTGCGGGTGCCGGGCGCATCCAAAGCGCACCCCACAGCATCGCGGGCAGGTCGGCAGGACCCACCACAGGACGCTGGGCGATCGTGGCGTGCCCCAGGCGCGCGATCTTGTCCAGTATTCTCAGGCCGCCTTGCACGACGAGCCTGAGCTCCCAGCCGATACGGCCCGGCAGCTCGCAGGCCAGCGGAGCTCCCTGGAGCATGAGCGCACGCGCCCAGGCGCACAGCTCGGCCACCATCGCCTGTGTGGCGGGCCCGTCGCGCAGCCCGGCCGGATCCTGCAGGTCGACGCCGTGGCGACCGGCGTCCTGCAGCGGCACGTAGACGCGCCGGCGTGACAGATCCAGGCCCAGGTCCTGCCAGAAGTTGATCAGCTGCAGCGCGGTGCAGATCGCGTCGGAGCGCTGCTGCTGTGCCTGCCCGTGAACGCCGTACAGGTGCAGCAGCAGATGGCCCACCGGATTGGCCGACAGGGCGCAGTAGGCCAGGAGCTCGGTCCTGTCTCGGTAGGGCTCGGCACGGGTGTCTCGCTCGAAGGCATCGAGCAGGTGCAGGAGGGGGGCCAGCGGCAGGTCATGCCCGCGCCGCGCCTGGCCCAGCCGCTCGAAGATCCCTGCCCAGCGTGCGGCCGGGGCCCGCCCCTCGAAGGTGGCCACAAGCTCCGCGCGATAGGCCTGCAGTGCGGCCTGGCGTTCGCAGGCCGGGGCATCGCCCTCATCGGCCAGGTCGTCTGCCGTGCGCGCGAACGCGTAGATCGCGAGCACGGCCGGGCGCAGCCGCGCAGGGCAAAGTGCCGAGGCGACCGGGAAGTTCTCGTAGTGCTCGATGCTCACGGAGCGTGATTGTGTCGCCTGCGCCGCAGCGTGTGCATCGCCCCGCAGGCTAAAATCCCTGGTTTGCCGATACCGGCGTGTCCGTCGACTGCCCCACGACGGGCGCGTCTGCCCCCTCAGCGCGGGTGGCGAAATTGGTAGACGCACCAGGTTTAGGTCCTGACGGAGGCGACTCCGTGTCGGTTCGAGTCCGACCCCGCGCACCACCCCGCAACCCCTTCTCTCACCCAGCATCCGAGTCCGAAATGGCCGTCACCGTCGAAACCCTCGAGAAACTCGAACGCCGCCTCACGCTGTCGGTGTCCGCACAGGACATCGGCCAGGAGGTGGAGTCGCGCCTGCGACGTCTCGCCCGCACCGTCAAGGCCGACGGCTTCCGCCCGGGCAAGGTGCCGATGTCGGTCGTGGCGCAGCGCTACGGCTACTCGGTCCAGATGGAGGTCATGAACGACCGCGTCGGCAAGGCCTTCAGCGACGCGGCCTCGCTGGCCAACCTGCGCGTGGCCGGCGCCCCGCGCATCGAGGCCAAGCCCGAGGCGCCCGAGGGGCAGATGCTGTTCGACGCCACCTTCGAGGTGTACCCGGAGGTGGTCCTGTCGGACCTGGCCGGTGTCGAGGTGGAGCGGGTCGGCTCTGAAGTGACGGATGCCGCCGTCGAGCGCACCCTGGAGATCCTGCGCAAGCAGCGGCGCACCTTCGCGCAGCGCCCGCAGGCCGAGGGCGCTGCAGAGGGCGATCGGGTGACGATCGACTTCGAGGGCAAGATCGACGGCGAGCTGTTTGCCGGCGGCAAGGCGGCCGACTTCCCCTTCGTGATCGGCGAGGGCCAGATGCTCGAGCAGTTCGACAAGGGCGTGCGCGGCATGAAGGTGGGCCAGAGCAAGACCTTTCCGCTGAAGTTCCCCGACGACTACCAGGGCCGCGATGTCGCGGGCAAGGAAGCCGACTTCATGGTCACCATGAAGAAGATCGAGGCCGGCGTGTTGCCCGAGGTGGACGACGCCTTCGCCAAGTCGCTGGGCATCCAGGAAGCCAGCGTCTCCGGGCTGCGCGAGGACATCCGCCGCAATCTCGAGCGCGAGCTGAAGTTCCGTCTGCAGGCACGCAACAAGGCTGCCGTGATGGACGCGCTGCTGGCCAGCGCGACGCTGGAGTTGCCGCGCGCGCTCGTGTCCGACGAGGTCGAGCGCATGACCGAGGCAGCCCGTGAGGACCTGAAGAAGCGAGGCGTCAAGGATCCGCAGGCGGTGCAGCTTCCGGCCGAGCTCTTCCAGGCACAGGCCGAGCGCCGCGTGCGCCTGGGTCTGGTCGTGGCCGAACTGGTGCGCAGCGCCGGGCTTCGCGCCCGGCCCGAGCAGTTGCAGCGCCACATCGAGGAGCTGAGCCAGAGCTATGAGAAGCCGGCCGACGTGATGCGGTACTACCTCGGCGACCGCCAGCGCATGGCCGAGGTGGAGGCCGTCGTGATCGAGAACAACGTGACCGAGCACGTGCTCGGCCGTGTCAAGGTTGTTGACAAGTCCGTGCCCTTCGACGAACTGATGGCCGCCGCCTGAGGCGTCGGCCCCATCCCGCCAGGAGAAGCAGATGAGCGCCCTCGAAACCGTTGGCCTGGGCATGGTGCCCATCGTCATCGAACAGTCCGGCCGCGGCGAGCGCGCCTATGACATCTACAGCCGGCTGCTGCGCGAGCGCATCGTCTTCCTCGTCGGCCCGGTGAACGACCAGAGCGCGAACCTCGTGTGCGCGCAGCTGCTGTTCCTGGAAAGCGAGAACCCGGACAAGGACATCTTCCTGTACATCAACTCCCCTGGCGGCAGCGTCAGCGCGGGCTTGTCGATCTTCGACACGATGAACTTCATCAAGCCCGACGTCTCCACGCTCTGCATGGGCATGGCAGCCAGCATGGGGTCCTTCCTGCTCATGGCCGGCGCCAAGGGAAAGCGGCTTGCCCTGCCGAACTCGAAGATCATGATCCACCAGCCCTCCGGTGGAGCTCAGGGCCAGGCCACCGACATCGAGATCCAGGCGCGCGAGATCATCAAGACGCGCGAGCAGCTCAACCGCCTGTACGCCGAGCGCACCGGGCAGTCGGTGGAGAAGATCGCCGCCGACATGGAGCGCGACTTCTTCATGTCTCCGGCCGAGGCCAGGGATTACGGGCTGATCGACCAGGTCATCGAACGCCGTCCCTGAGCCCGCCACCCGCGGCGTGCCCCCGGCTCGGCGCCGGGTGGATGGTCTATCATCGTCGCAACAGTCACCACACAGGCGGGCAGGCACCACGACATGGCCGACAAGAAGGGCGCATCGGGCGAGAAGGTGCTGTATTGCTCCTTCTGCGGCAAGAGCCAGCACGAGGTCAAGAAACTCATCGCGGGCCCGTCGGTCTTCATCTGCGACGAGTGCATCGAGCTGTGCAACGACATCATCCGTGACGAGGCGCCAGCCGAGGCCGCGGCTGGCAAGGCCGCCCGCTCGGAACTGCCGGTGCCCACGGAGATCAAGGACATCCTTGATCAGTACGTCATCGGCCAGGACGTGGCCAAGCGCACGCTGGCGGTGGCGGTCTACAACCACTACAAGCGGCTTCGCCATTTGGGGGCTGGATCCGGCAAGGAGACCGGGGTGGAGCTCAGCAAGAGCAACATCCTGCTGATCGGCCCCACCGGATCGGGCAAGACGCTGCTGGCGCAGACCCTTGCGCGGCTCCTCAACGTGCCTTTCGTGATTGCCGACGCGACGACGCTGACCGAAGCCGGTTACGTCGGTGAGGATGTCGAGAACATCATCCAGAAGCTGCTTCAGAACTGCAACTACGAGGTCGAGCGGGCGCAGCGCGGCATCGTCTACATCGACGAGATCGACAAGATCAGCCGCAAGGCCGACAACCCGAGCATCACGCGCGACGTGTCCGGCGAGGGCGTGCAGCAGGCCTTGCTCAAGCTGGTGGAGGGGACGATGGCCAGCGTGCCCCCCCAGGGCGGGCGCAAGCACCCGAACCAGGACTTCCTGCAGATCGACACCACGAACATCCTCTTCATCTGCGGAGGCGCCTTCGACGGTCTGGAGAAGGTGATCCAGAGCCGCACCGAGAAGTCGGGCATCGGCTTTGCCGCAACCGTGCACAGCAAGACCGAAAGACGCGCGGCTGACCTCTTCCGAGAGGTCGAGCCCGAAGACCTGCTCAAGTTCGGCCTGATCCCCGAACTGGTCGGGCGCTTGCCGGTGGTGGCTACGCTGGGCGAGCTCACCGAGGACGCCCTCGTGCGCATCCTCACCGAGCCGCGCAACGCGCTGCTCAAGCAATACCAGACCCTGTTCTCCATCGACGGTGTCGATCTGGAGGTGCGTCCCTCGGCGCTTGCGGCCATCGCGCGCCGTGCGCTGGCACGCAAGACCGGTGCGCGTGGCCTGCGCTCGATCGTCGAGCACTCGCTGATCGACACCATGTTCGAGCTGCCCACGCTGTCCGGAGTGGCCAAGGTCGTCGTCGACGAGCACACGATCGAGGACGGGACCAAGCCGCTGCTCGTCTACCGCGAGCAGGCCAAGGCGAGCGCTTGAAGGCTGCACACAGCGGCCGAGCCGCCTGTGGTCTTGCATTCCGGGCCGCCGGCCCCAATTCGGACTGAGAAAGCGAGGTCCTCATGTCAGGTCATGCCATCCTCCCCGAAGAGGAAATCACGCTGCCGCTGCTGCCGCTGCGCGACGTGGTGGTCTTCCCCCACATGGTCATTCCCCTGTTCGTCGGCCGCCCGAAGTCGATCAAGGCGCTCGAGGCCGCGATGGAGGCAGGGCGCCAGATCATGCTCGTGGCCCAGAAGGCCGCTGGCAAGGACGAGCCCAAGCCGGAGGACATGTTCCAGGTCGGTTGCGTCTCGAGCATCCTGCAGATGCTCAAGCTGCCCGATGGCACCGTGAAGGTGCTGGTCGAAGGCATCCAGCGCGCCCGCACGCGTCGAATCACCGACGAGGGCGAGCACTTCAGCGGCGAGGTGCTGCCCGTGCCGCCTGGCGGCGACACGACCCCCGAGATCGAGGCCCTGCGTCGCGCCGTCACGCAGCACTTCGACCAGTACGTCAAGCTCAACAAGAAGATCCCGCCAGAGATCCTCACCTCCATCGCCGGTATCGATGATCCGGGCCGCCTGGCCGACACCATTGCCGCGCATCTGCCGCTCAAGCTCGAGGCCAAGCAGTCGGTGCTCGATCTCTTCGAGGTCGCCAGCCGGCTTGAGAAGCTGCTCGAGCTGCTTGAGCACGAGGTCGACATCCTGCAGGTGGAGAAGCGAATCCGCGGGCGCGTGAAGCGCCAGATGGAGAAGAGCCAGCGCGAGTACTACCTCAACGAGCAGGTCAAGGCCATCCAGAAGGAGCTCGGCGACGGCGAGGAGGGCGCTGACCTCGAGGAGCTGGCCAAGAAGATCAAGGCTGCGCGCATGTCCAAGGAAGCGCGCAAGAAGGCCGAGGGCGAGCTCAAGAAGCTCAAGCTGATGTCGCCGATGTCGGCCGAAGCAACGGTGGTTCGCAACTACATCGACATCCTCATCAACCTGCCCTGGGCCAAGAAGAGCAAGGTCAAGCACGACCTCGGTCATGCCGAGGAGGTGCTCAACGAGGACCATTACGGCCTGGAGAAGGTCAAGGACCGCATCCTCGAATACCTTGCGGTGCAGCAGCGCGTGGACAAGGTCAAGGCGCCGATCCTGTGCCTGGTGGGCCCCCCGGGCGTGGGCAAGACTTCTCTCGGCCAGAGCGTGGCGCGCGCCACGGGACGCAAGTTCGTGCGCATGGCCCTTGGCGGCGTGCGCGACGAGGCGGAGATCCGCGGCCACCGCCGCACCTACATCGGTTCGATGCCGGGCAAGGTGCTGCAGAGCCTGACAAAGGTCGGTGTTCGCAACCCGCTCTTCCTGCTTGACGAGATTGACAAGCTCGGGATGGACTTCCGCGGCGACCCGTCTTCGGCCTTGCTCGAGGTGCTGGATCCGGAGCAGAACCACACCTTCAGCGATCACTATGTGGAGGTCGACTTCGACCTGTCGGACGTGATGTTCGTGGCCACGTCGAACTCGATGAACATCCCGCCGGCGCTGCTGGACCGGATGGAAGTGATCCGCCTGTCGGGCTACACCGAGGACGAGAAGCTGAGCATCGCCCAGCGCTACCTGCTGCCCAAGCAGAAGAAGAACAACGGCGTGAAGGACGAGGAGGTCAACGTCACCGAGGGTGCACTGCGCGGAGTCATCCGCTACTACACCCGCGAGGCGGGCGTGCGTGCGCTCGAGCGCGAGATCTCCAAGATCTGCCGCAAGGTCGTCAAGGGGCATCAGCTCAAGAAGTACGAGGGACAGGTCGTCGTCACCGAGGACAACCTCAACGACTTCCTGGGTGTGCGCAAGTTCGACTTCGGCCGTGCCGAGAAGAAGAACCAGGTCGGGCAGGTCGTCGGCCTGGCCTGGACCGAGGTCGGGGGTGACCTGCTCACCATCGAGGCAGCGGTGATGCCCGGCAAGGGCAATACCACCCGCACGGGCTCGCTCGGCGACGTGATGAAGGAGTCGGTCGAGGCTGCCCGCACGGTGGTGCGCTCGCGTGCCCATCGCCTGGGGATCCGCGACGAGCTCTTCGACAAGCGCGATATTCACGTCCACGTGCCCGATGGGGCCACGCCGAAGGACGGCCCGAGCGCCGGCATCGCGATGACCACGGCGATCGTCTCGGCCCTCACCGGCATTCCCGTCAAGGCCGACGTGGCGATGACCGGCGAGATCACGCTGCGTGGCGAGGTCACGGCCATCGGCGGGCTCAAGGAGAAGCTGCTGGCCGCGCACCGCGGGGGCATTCGCACCGTGCTGATCCCGGAGGACAACGTCAAGGACCTGCAGGAGATCCCGGAAAACGCCAAGAGCAACCTGGAGATCGTGCCGGTGCGGTGGATCGACCGCGTGCTCGAAGTGGCCCTGGAGTCGATCCCGGTCCCGTTGCCCGAGGAGGAGCCGGCCGCCAAGCCCGCTGAGGCGCCCCCTGTTGCGCCGGGTGCAGGTGAGGTGGTGGCGCATTGATGCGGCGGCGACGCCGAGCCCTCACGAATTGCCCTATAATGGAAGGCTAACGCGGGAATAGCTCAGTTGGTAGAGCGCAACCTTGCCAAGGTTGAGGTCGCGAGTTCGAGACTCGTTTCCCGCTCCACACAAGAAAAAGGGAAGCCCAGGCTTCCCTTTTTTCCACCCGGGCCGCCCGGGTGGTCCGGATACGGCGCGATAGCAAAGCGGTTATGCAGCGGATTGCAAATCCGCGTAGGCCGGTTCGACTCCGGCTCGCGCCTCCAGCTCCTGGCCCTGCCGCTACCTCCGGGCTGGATAATCGGCAGGCGCCCGGATGGCGGAACAGGCAGACGCAGCGGACTTAAACTCCGCCGCCCCGGAAGCGGGGCGTACCGGTTCGATCCCGGTTCCGGGCACCACCGCCACGCTGCGCACACGCCGTCCCGCCGCACGTCAGATCTGCCTCAGGGCTTGCACCTAGAATCGAGGGCTCTTTCGAGGAGTTTCCGAGATGAAGGTGCTGGTGCCCGTGAAGCGGGTGGTGGACTACAACGTGAAGGTGCGCGTCAAGGCTGACGGCACAGGCGTGGACATCGCCAATGTGAAGATGAGCATGAACCCTTTCGACGAGATTGCCGTCGAGGAGGCGGTGCGGCTCAAGGAGAAGGGCGTGGTCACCGAGGTGATCGCGGTGTCGTGCGGGGTCACGGCCTGCCAGGAGACCCTGCGCACGGCGATGGCGATCGGCGCTGACCGTGCCATCCTCGTGGAGACGGACGCTGAGCTGCAGCCGCTGGCGGTGGCCAAGCTCCTCAAGGCGCTGGTGGAGCGCGAGCAGCCGGGCCTGGTGATCCTGGGCAAGCAGGCCATCGACGATGACTGCAACCAGACCGGGCAGATGCTTGCAGCGCTGGCGGGCCTCCCGCAGGCGACCTTCGCGAGCAAGGTGGAGGTGGCCGACGGGCACGCGTCCGTGACGCGCGAGGTGGACGGCGGCCTGGAGACGGTGCGGCTGAAGCTGCCCGCGGTGGTGACGACCGACCTGCGCCTGAACGAGCCGCGCTACGTGACGCTGCCCAACATCATGAAGGCCAAGAAGAAGACGCTGGACGTGCTCAAGCCGGGTGACCTCGGCGTGGACGTGACGCCGCGCATCAAGACGCTCAAGGTGTCCGAGCCGCCCAAGCGCGGAGCGGGCGTGAAGGTGCCCGACGTGCCCACGCTCGTGGCCAAGCTCAAGAACGAAGCGAAGGTGATCTGAGATGGCTGCCCTGGTGATTGCCGAACACGACCATGCCTCGATCAAGGCAGCCACGCTCAATACCGTGGCCGCAGCAGCTCAGTGCGCCGCCGAGGTGCACGTGCTGGTAGCGGGCTCGGGTGCCCTTGGTGCCGCGCAGCAGGCCGCCGCCATTGCCGGGGTGGCCAAGGTGCTGCACGCGGACGCACCCGCGCTTGCCCATGGCCTGGCCGAGAACCTTGCAGAGCAGGTGCTGGGCCTGGCCAGCGGCTACACGCACATCCTCTTTGCGGCCACGGCGGGCGGCAAGAACGTCGCCCCGCGCGTGGCTGCCCGGCTCGATGTGGCGCAGGTCAGCGATGTGACCAAGGTGATCTCGGCCGACACCTTCGAGCGCCCCATCTACGCGGGCAACGCGATTGCCACCGTGCAGAGCGCGGATGCGGTGAAGGTGATCACGGTTCGCACCACGGGCTTCGACCCGGCCGGCGCCACTGGCGGGAGTGCAGCCGTGGAGGCTGTGCCGGCCGTGGCAGATGCCGGCATGTCGTCCTTCGTGGGCTCGGAGATCGCCAAGCTTGATCGCCCGGAGCTCACGAGCGCCAAGATCATCGTCTCGGGCGGCCGTGCGCTCGGCAGCAGCGACAAGTTTTCCGAGGTGCTCACGCCACTGGCCGACAAGCTCGGGGCAGCGCTGGGCGCCAGCCGTGCTGCAGTCGATGCGGGCTACGCCCCCAACGACTGGCAGGTCGGCCAGACGGGCAAGATCGTCGCGCCCCAGCTCTATGTCGCCTGTGGCATCAGCGGTGCGATCCAGCACCTGGCGGGCATGAAGGACTCCAAGGTGATCGTAGCGATCAACAAGGATCCCGAGGCCCCGATCTTCAGCGTGGCCGACTACGGCCTGGAGGCAGACCTGTTCACGGCCGTGCCCGAGCTCGTCTCGAGCCTCTAGAAACGGCTCGACCCACCTTGCTGAGGGCGCCCGCTGGGCGCCCTCTTTCCACCCGGAGGAACCCATGACCTACCGTGCGCCCATTGCCGACATGCTCTTCGTGATGCGCGAACTTGCCGGGATTGACGAGGTCGCAAAGCTCCCGGGCTTCGAGGATGCTGGTGCCGAGACGGCCGCCGCGGTGTTGGAGGAGTCCGCCAGGCTGTGCGAGAGCGTGATCGCCCCGCTCAATGGCGAGGGCGATCGCCGCCCCTCGTCGTGGCACGACGGGCAGGTGCGCACGACGCCGGGCTTTCGGGAGGCCTTTCACCAGTTCGCGCAAGGCGGCTGGCAGGGCCTGCCGCACCCCGTTCGCTTTGGGGGACAAGGACTGCCCAAGCTGATTCACTCAGCCTGCATCGAGATGCTGCATGCCTCCAATCTCAGCTTCGCGCTGTGTCCGCTGCTCACCGATGGGGCGATCGAAGCGCTGCTGACGGCCGGTTCCCCCGAGCAGCAGGCTGCCTACATCCCGAAGATGATCGAGGGCACCTGGACCGGGACGATGAACCTGACCGAGCCGCAGGCTGGCAGCGATCTCTCCATGGTGCGCACCCGCGCCGAGCCGCAGCCCGACGGCAGCTACCGGCTCTTCGGCACCAAGATCTACATCACCTATGGTGAGCACGACCTGGCCGACAACATCGTGCACCTGGTGCTCGCACGCGTGGCCGGCGCCCCGGAGGGTGTGAAGGGCATCTCGCTGTTTATCTGCCCGAAGGTGCTGGCCGACGGCACGCGCAACGACGTGCATTGCGTGTCGATCGAGCACAAGCTCGGCATCAAGGCGAGCCCGACGGCCGTGCTGCAGTACGGGGACCGTGGCGGGGCCGTGGCCGACCTCGTGGGCCAGGAGAACCGGGGCCTCGAATACATGTTCGTGATGATGAACGCTGCGCGCTTTGGCGTGGGCGTGCAAGGCATCGCGCTCGCCGACCGTGCCTACCAGAAGGCCGTCCAGTACGCGCGCGACCGCGTGCAGAGCCGTCCGGTGGATGGTTCGGTGCCGGGTGCTGCAGCCATCCTCCATCACCCGGATGTGCGGCGCATGCTCATGACGATGCGCGCGCACACCGAGGCCTGTCGCGCCATGGCGCTCGTGGGTGCCGCGGCCTACGACGCCGCACACGCGCACCCTGACGCCGCCGTGCGGGCTCAGAACCAGGCCTTCTACGAGTTCCTGGTGCCCCTCGTGAAGGGCTTGTCCACCGAGATGAGCCTGGAGGTGGCCAGCCTGGGCGTGCAGGTGCACGGCGGGATGGGCTTCATCGAGGAGACGGGGGCGGCACAGCACCTGCGCGACGCCAAGATCCTCACGATCTACGAGGGCACCACCGCGATCCAGGCCAATGACCTCGTGGGGCGCAAGACGGCGCGCGACGGCGGCCGCACGGCTCGTGCAATCGCCGCGCAGGTGCAGGCCACCGAGGAGATGCTCGCCGCCCGGTCCAGCGCGGCCTGCCGCAACTTCGCGCGGCGCCTGGGTGCGTCGCGTCTGGCCTTCCTCGATGCGGTGGACTTCGTCGTCGCCCAGGCCAAGGCGAACCCCAACGCTGTCTATGCCGGCAGCGTGCCGTACCTGATGCTGGCAGGCACCTTCATTTCGGGCTGGCAGATGGGGCGGGCCCTGATGGCCGCAGAGGACCGGCTGGCAGCTGGCGAGGACGAGGCCTTCATGCGCGCCAAGATCGCGACGGCCGCCTTCCATGCCGACCACATCCTGAACAAGGCACCGGGCCTTCGCGACAGCATCGTCGAGGGCGCCGATTCCGTGACCGCTCTTGCCCTGGAGGCCTTCTGATGACACTGCCCGCCGCACTTCAGCGCGTGCCGTTCTCCGTGATCGGGGCGCCGCTGTTCATCATCAGCCACCCCCAGCTTGTGATCGCCCAGTGCACCGCTGGCATCGTTGGGTCGATGCCGGCGCTCAACGCACGCCCGGCCTCGCAGCTCGAGGAGTGGCTCGCCGAGATCACCGAGGCCCTGGCGGCCTGGGACCGTGCCCATCCCGACAGGCCTTCCGCGCCCTTCGCCATCAACCAGATCGTGCACCGCACCAACGATCGGCTGGAGCAGGACATGGAGGTCTGCGCGCGCTACCGCGTGCCGATCGTCATCACCTCGCTGGGTGCACGTGCCGACATCAACGCGGCGGTCCACTCGTGGGGTGGGATCGTGCTGCACGACATCATCAACAACACCTTTGCCCGCAAGGCGGTGGACAAGGGTGCCGACGGGCTGATCGCGGTGGCGGCCGGTGCGGGCGGACACGCGGGAACGAAGAGCCCCTTCGCTCTCGTGCAGGAGATCCGCACCTGGTTCGACGGGCCGCTGGCGCTCAGCGGGTCCATCGCCACCGGCGGCGGCGTGCTGGCTGCGCAGGCGATGGGCGCTGACTTCGCCTACATCGGCTCGGCCTTCATCGCCACCGACGAGGCGCGCGCTTCGCCCGCTTACAAGCAGTGCATCGTGGAGAGCACGAGCGACGACGTCGTGTATTCGAGCCTCTTCACCGGTGTGCACGGCAACTACCTCAAGGCCTCGATCGTGGCGGCAGGGCTCGACCCCGACAACCTGCCCGAGAGCGACCCGACGAAGATGAACTTCGGCGGAGGCGAAGGCGCGAAGAAGGCATGGAAGGACATCTGGGGCTGCGGACAGGGCATTGGCGCTGTGGAGGCGGTGGTGCCCACGGCCGAGCTGGTTGCACGCCTGCGCAGCGAGTACGCATCCTCCCGGGCGCGGATCCTCGGCCGGTCGGGAGTGTGAGCCATGCCGCGCACTGTCTTCGTCAACGCCAGGCTCTTCGACAGCGCCGCCGGGGTGCTGCGGCCGAATGCGACCATCGTCGTGGACGGCGAGCGCATCGAGGCCGTGACCCAGGAGCCGGTACAGGTCGATGCCGCTCGTACCCTCGACCTCGGCGGCCGCGTCGTGCTGCCGGGCCTCGTGGATGCGCACGTGCATGTCACCGCGGTCTCGCATGACCTGGGTGCGCAGGCCATGCAACCGGTCTCGCTCGTGGCCGCGCACAGTGGCGCGGTGATGCGCGGCATGCTGATGCGCGGCTTTACCACCGTGCGTGATGCCGCAGGCGCCGACGCCGGTCTGCAGGAGGCGGTCGAGCGGGGCCTGTTCGAGGGGCCCCGCCTGTTCATCGCCGGGCAGCCCATCTCCCAGACGGGCGGCCACGCCGACATGCGCCCTCGTGGCTGGCGAGGGGGGCACCTGTTCTGCAGCTGCGCGGGCCTGGGCCTGTTCGGCGCCATCGCCGATGGGGTGGGCGAGGTGCGTCGCGCAGTGCGCGAGCAGGTGCGCACTGGCGCGCAGCACATCAAGATCATGGCCGGCGGCGGCGTGGCGAGCCCCTCTGACCCGATCGACGGCACGCAGTTCTCGGTGGAGGAGCTGCGCGCGGCGGTGGAGGAGGCCGAAGCCGCCAATCTGTACGCGCTCGCCCATGCCTACTCGCCGCGCGCCGTCTCGCGCGCGGTCGAGGCCGGGGTGAGATCGATCGAGCACGGGAACCTGATCGACGAGGCTACGGCGCGGCTGATGCGGCGCCACGGGACGTTTCTCGTGCCGACCTTGGCTACCTACGCTGCACTGGCGCAGGAGGGTATGCGCCTGGGCTGGTCGGCCTCGATGCTTGACAAGCTCGAGACGGTGCGAAGCCAGGGGCTGCAGGCCATCCGGCTGGCACGCGCAGAAGGTGTGCCGGTGGTCTTTGGCACCGACCTGCTCGGCCACATGCACGAGCGGCAGAACACCGAGTTCGCGCTGCGGCGGGAAGTGCAGTCTCCGGTGGAGATCCTGCAAGGTGCCACCATCGAGGCTGCGCGGCTGATGCGGCAGGTGGGGCACATTGGCGAGATCGTGCCGGGCGCCTGGGCCGATCTGCTCGTGGTCGAGGGCGATCCGAGCGCAGACCTCGGGATGCTGGAGCATCCCGAGCGGGGAATCCCCTTCATCATGAAACAGGGGCGGGTGGTGAAGGACCAGCTCCGCCCCTGAGGCCGCGCGCTGCGGCGCTACAGCCGGTGCCTGCCTACCGGCAGGCAGGTTCGTTCGATCAGTTGATGCGCGTGAAGCGCGCCTCCGGCCGGTCGTCGGCGCGGTGGATCGTCGTCACGTTCTGCTTCATCGCCCAGGGCCGGACCTGATGGTGAATCGGGAT